>DATMAC010000031.1:0-18928 GCA_035573655.1 Thermoflexus sp. | reverse complement strand
CCCCGCCGGTTCACCCCCGCCCACACGACGGAGTGGCTGGCGGAGATCATCTGTTCCAACTCCTTGGGGTCGAACGAGCTGGAGAATGCCTCGGGCCTCCTGAAAGCGGAGCTGAGGCGTCTGGGTTCGCTGTTGATGGCTTGCGCCGACCGCACGGCGGTGCCCGCTGGGAAGGCCCTTGCCGTGGACCGCGAGCTCTTCGCCCGGTGCGTGACGGAGCACATCGAGGGCCACCCGCTGATCACGGTGATCCGGGAGGAGGTCACCGAGATCCCGGACCGCCCGTGCATCATCGCCACCGGCCCTTTGACCTCCGATGCCTTGGCGAGGGCGATCCAGCAGCTCACCGGCCAGGAGTATCTCTATTTCTACGATGCCATCTCCCCCATCGTGGCCGCCGACTCCATTGATATGTCCATCTGCTTCAGGGGCTCCCGCTACGGCCGGGGGCAGGAGTCGGAGGGGGATTACATCAACTGTCCGATGACGAAGGAGGAATACGAGGCTTTTGTGGACGCCCTGATCCACGCCGAGACGATCGAGCTGCGGGATTTCGAGCGGGAGGATCCGCGCTTCTTCGAGGCCTGCCTGCCGATTGAGGTGCTGGCCAAACGTGGGCGCGATGCCCTGGCCTATGGCCCCCTGCGGCCCACGGGCTTGATCGACCCCCGCACCGGCCGCACGCCCTACGCGGTGGTCCAGCTGCGACAGGATAACCGGGCGGGGACGATGTACAGCATGGTAGGTTTCCAGACGAACCTGAAATGGCCGGAACAGCGGCGGGTCTTCCGGATGATCCCGGGCCTTCAGAACGCGGAGTTCCTGCGCTACGGCCAGATGCACCGCAACACCTATATCAACGCCCCCGCGCTCCTGGAACCCACCATGCAGTTCCGGGGCCGGCCGGATCTCTTCTTCGCCGGTCAGATCACCGGGGCGGAGGGATATGTGGGCAACATCGCCACCGGGCTGGTGGCCGGGGTCAACGCCGCCCGGCTGCTTCGCGGGCAGCCGCCCTTGGTTTTCCCGATCACCACGATGATCGGAGCGCTGTGCGATTACCTGGCCCGCGCGGATCCGCGGGATTTCCAGCCCATGAAGGCCAACTTCGGCCTGCTGCCCCCGTTGGATCGCCCGGTCCGCGACAAGCGGGCGCGCGCGTTGGCGTATGCGCGCCGCGCCCTCGAGGACCTCGAGCGGTTCTGGGCCGAGAGCGGGGAGGCCGAGGGGGGGTGATGACCCCAGGCTCGATCCCCTAATGAGGCGGAGGCGGGCGCGGGGGCACGCGCTTTCCACCGTTATGCGGAAAGAAAGCCGCCATCCACCGGGATCAACGCCCCGGTCACATAGCTGGCCATCGGCGAGACCAGAAAGAGCACCACGCGAGCCACCTCATCCGGCTCGCCCCAACGCCCCAAGGGAAGCCTCCGCTGGAAGTCGTAGCCGGCAAGCCACCATCGTGGGTGCATGGAACGCAGCGCCCGGCGGATCAACCGCTGCGTCCCGGGAGTACGGATCCCACCTGGGAGGACCGCATTTACCCGGAAACCCCATTTCCCGTAGTCTCGAGCCAGCCCCCGCGTCAGCGCCAGCAGCCCGGCTTTGCTGACCGTGTAGGGGATCAGATCTCTCTGGAACGGCAGGATCGCCTCAATTGTTCCCACATTGACGATCGCACCTCCTCTTCGGCCCCGACGGGCGATCATCCCCTGACACATCCAAAGGGCTGCCTTCAGATTCACCCGCAACACGTGCTCCAGGAAATCCGGATCGACCTCTAAATATTCACGGAACGGATAAACCCCAGCGTTGTTCACCAAAATATCCGGAACCTGCGGATCCGGAAGGGTCTTCCAGAAGGCCCGGATGGCCTCCTCCGAACTCAAGTCCATCGGGAACCATTGCACCTCCACCCCCATCGCGCGAATCCGGGCCGCGAGCCGCTCCAGAGCCCCCTCCTGGATGTCCACCAGCAGCATCGCAGCACCCACTTCGGCGAAGCGCATCGCGATCGCCTCACCGATCCCTGAGGCGGCGCCGGTGACCAGCGCCCGATGTCCGCGCAGCGAAACCAGCTCCGTGATGGGAACCATCGCTTCATCCATCTCCTGAATGAAATTTTCAAGTGACGATTCAGTTGCTCTCTCATACGGATACAGGCAGTCTTTCCCTGGGGGCTTTGGGACCGAGCCGCGCGCCATTCGTAGTAGGGCGCTTGAGCGCCCGTTCTGGATCATCCTCGCTCGCCACCCATGGGGAATTCATTTTTAAACGAGCTCCGTCGCGAAAATTGGATTTTGATGAAAAGCAAGCCGAGTACGCAGCCCGGTAACCCCTCAATTGCCCCAATCGGCACCAGGGGGCTCCACACGAAACGGTGAATCAAGCCACGCGCTCCGGAGCTTCCAGAACGCCCAGCTCCGGACGCCATCGAAGATACGCGATCCACAGCCCGATGATCCACCCACTGGCCAGCGCCAGGGCCAGCTCATATCTCGGAATCCATCCCATCGCCCACGCGATGAAAAACCCCCAGGCCCCTATACAGATCCCCAGCGCGACGAGGATCGTTGCCCGATGCAGAGCCTGAACGACGGCGGGCCGCGACGCAGCCAGGCGCATACCCCTCCACACCGACCACGTCCTCCAAATCCCCAAAATGGAAAGCAGCCATACGATCAAAAGCCCAGCGTTTAACGGCCAAAGCGCAACAGGCACATACCCCGCGGTGATCACATGGAAAAGTATTGCAAGAATGATTAGCGCAAAGAGCGTTAGCACGGAGCCAAGATCTAAGTCGCTGCCTGTCATCAGGATCAAAACCAAGCTGATTCCCATACCGATACCCAAGACCAGACAGCCTCCCAAACAGCCCGCTGAGAGCCGAACTGGGGACACAGGGCGCACTGGGCCCAGCCACGCTTTCAGACGGCGAATTCGCCAGTAGCTCAGCCCTAGATACGAGAGGATGGCTACGGTCAGAACGATCCGGAACTCCTGCAACGTGACCACCATCCCGTCTAGGACGTGCTCTGCCGCATAGGGTGTTGGCAGGACACGGATCGAGAGAGGCTCCGAAACCTCGACCCCGCGAAGTTGCCATGAGCCATCCGGGTTGAGGAACATAATCCCTTCCGTGCCCATCGCCACGATCCATCGGACACGTTGCCCCTGGACGTCCGGTGCCAAATCATAAGGTCCCTCATCGATCTCGGGCTTCGAGCAACGGGCTGGAAGCGCTACCAGAAACCGCCGACGGAAGCTTTCCCGCTCCCGCGGTGGCATCCAGGCCAGGCGCCACGTTCGCCCCCCATCCTCGCTTTTCTCAATCCGTCCCGGGCCGGGGATCCGGTAACAAACGCTGGGTTGTTCTGGGAGACAGCGGAGGATAGGCCATTCGAGCTGCGAGGGTTCATCCCGAAGAGGAGGCGGCGGATCCTCCACTAGGCGCCATGTCGCTCCCCCATCTGCGCTCACCACCCAACGAACCTTCCATGGGTCTATCCCTAAATAGATGTTCCCGTTCATGACCAACACCCGGGTTACCATCGGGATGGGCGGGCAAGGCGGGGTGGCCAGGCTGGCCAGCATCGCCAGTATCCACATGGCCATCGCGCGTCCGCGGGGAGGATCCTGCCCCTCCATTGTTCGAGCGATCCGATCCCAGAGCCAGCGGGAGGGGATCAGGGCGAGCAACGCCATCCCATCGGTCGGATCCAAGGCGAAAGCCGTGGGGCGGCCGAGGGCTGCTGAGGCCCAGGAGGCCACCCATGCGTTAAACGTCGGTGAGAGCTTCAACGCGGCGAATCCAACCCCCACTGCGCCATACCCCAGGTCCGCAAGACGGGCCGGGGGGAGAGGCAATAGAAACAAAAGGAAACTCATCAATGGGATCAAAAGGAACGGCGCGAAGAAGAGCCAGGCGAAATCGCTCAGCTTCCCTGTCCAGAAAGAGGGAAAGGCGAATTTGAGGACGTGGTCATTGAGGAGGAGCAGAAAGACACTGATCCAGATCGCGGGATGGGTGAAAGCGTGCGCGCTAACCCGCCACGTCGCTCGGAAACCCAGGCCACCCCTCGCCATCCCATGGCCTCCTTTCTGCGCCCTGGATAGTGACGATCCAGGGAATTCCCGTGAGGGGTGGGCCGCTTACGCGGCCACCCTTCACATCTTCGCAACAGGTAATACCTCCCCTGTAAGTGAGGAAGGGCTCTACCCCTCTTTTCTTTATTCACGCTTTCGGCGCGCGGCTCGGCCCCCCAAGTCCCTATCCGGAAACCCCTATCCCGTCCGGAGAGACTCCTGGTCAGATGGATAGGTAGTTACCGCAACAGAGCCCTTGGTTTTGATTTTGGGCTTTCGGAGGCTGGGCCCATCGCTGAAGGAGGAATAGGCGGTCGGATTTCGATCGGCCGATCGAAATCGGAGAGCGTGAGCTCCCACACGGTGGGATCCCGAGGATCGCTCCCCAACTCCACCAGGCGCGCCCGCCGGATCCGAAAGGTTCCCCCTTCCACCCACATATCCACCCGCAACCGCCCGGCGATCATCCCCACGGACCACTCCTCCAGCGGCCCGCTCTCCAGCTCCCCCTGCAGGTGATAGGTCATCACGCCCTCCAGCTTCTCCTGCCCGATCACGCGCAACGGGGCACGGGCCATGAGGGCCGGAACCCCTCGCTCCGCATCGAAGAACCATCGAGGGTCCATCACCACGCCCCGCTCGGGGGTTAATTCCTCCCAGCGCTCGACCCCGGCGAGCGCGATCCACGTTCGATCTCCCAGGCGGACGATCCGCAGCTCGGTGACGACGCCCAGGCTGAACACGCGGACAACGCCCTGCATCGCATCCGGGTTCACCACATCCCCCTCCACCCGCTGGAGCATCATCGTCCGCGCAGCATCCAGATAATCCGGAGCTCCCGTCCGCTCCAAAACGAAGTGGGCGCTCCGCATCCGAGCCATGGCCTCGGCGGATCGCGCCATGATCTCGGAGGCAGAGAGGGCGGGAAGCCGCCCCGGGGCCCAGCATCCGAGCAGGAGCACCCCCAGCGCCCATCGCCATGCCCAACGCGCCATTGAATCACACCTCGGATCGTCTGTTCGCAAGAAGCAGATGGATACTCAAACGCCCTCTTACGAACCAAATCCCGTTCGCAGTGGGGCACTTATGAACAAGCGAATTTGCACATCCCATGCTGAGGATCCAACGTGAAGCAGGTGAGGGTTCCCCTTTTCTCCTCCCCACGTCCTGAAGGGCTGTGAGGAGGGGGAGAATAGATATTTTGGGTGCGAGCCGGGCGCCTTCGGCGCGCGGCTCGCCCTCAACCCCCTATGGTAAGGAACCTCTTCACTGGGACTCAGGGACGATGTAAATAAAGAACACCCCTCGCTGAACCGTCGAGCCGGGGCTGGCCTCGCTGGCGCTCCCAATCCCTTTAATCGGCTCCAGGAAGGGACGGACATCCTGCTCAAACCCCTCCCGCTGGCTTGGTGGAATCAGATCTTCAATCAGATCCCAGAACCTCTGAGTGTCCACGAACACCAATCCGTTGCTACGACCCGGAAGGTGACGGAGAACCTGCTGGAACCGCGGGTTCCTCTGAATCGCCCGCTCCGGCGAACGCTCCGGGTGGGCCTTCGCCAAGGCTTCCGGCGGGAAGCCGATTCCCACCGCCTCCGGACCGACCGCATACGCCGCCACTTGGGTTCCGCTCGGATCGATGAGGACCCGCACCGGGCGGCCGCTGATTTCCATTTCCTCAACGGTTACCCCAGAGATTTGAAGGAACCGCTCCAGACGTTCCAACCCAGCTCGCGCCTCCTCCGGTCGATCGGTCTCGATCAGCGTGGAGAACCCCACGGGCAATTCCGGTATGACCGGCGTCGAAACCCGGTGGAGCATGAGCGCCAGATCCCCCGTCATCCAGGAGAGGAAATCCTCTTCCAAATCGATCCCCAGAGCGGATTGCATATCCTCCAGCTGCCGCTCCACATCCGGATTCGCCCGCATGGCGTTCAGGGTCTGCCGGATGGCTTTGCCGATTTGGGGAGTCTGAAGCACAAACAGGACATCTTCAGGAACGCGCGCGAGCATCCGCTCGGAGATCGCCGGCGCATCCAGCATCTCCCGGACCTCCGGCGACAGCTTCTCCCGTTGGATGATGGTGACATACTGCACGCGGATTCCTTCCGGCAACAATTCCCCGGAGAAACCTCCTCCCTCTGTCGCCTGAGCGATCTGCCCGGAGGGCCAAGCCTCGAGCAGCTCTTCAAAGGGAGGCACCCCGGATGTCTGGGCCAAGGTCCTCCGATAAGCCAGGATCGAGGGGTAATCCATATAACCCAGCAGCACTGCCTGCTTCGGCAATTCCCCCATCACCCGCTGGAAACGCGGTGAACGGGAGAGGGGCTCGCCCTTCCCATCGGCCCGATCCACAACCGCCTGGAAGGCCTTCTCTTGGGTGGCTATCACCACGAAATCGCGAACGGTGGTCAGCACGACAGGAGGTTCCTGGGTTCCCGGCTTCGGAGGTCGGAACCAGTAACGGGTCTGCCCGTAGGTTCGTTCCTCGAACGGAGGCCCCTCTTCCCCCGCCTGCTCGCGAAGCCGCTCCAGGAACCGATTCGAGGCGTTCAAATCCCGCGAGGCGACCAACAGCACCAAGGGCAGCGCATTACCTTAGATCCTCTGGAGAGAGGGAAAGCACGGCCAGCCCGATTTCCGACCCCAGCCACGGAGCCACTTCAGCATCCCAGTCGATCTTCGACTCCTTTTTCAGGTTCTCCTTCGCATCCTGGAGCGCCTGCTTGACCTTCGGGTTGTCCAGGTAAGCTTTGCGGATCGTCTCGTAGCCGGGTTGCGCTTGGAGGTTATAGGACAGCGACATGTAAAAGACAGCATCGGCAGGGATGAGCTCGGCAGCTAAGGTCTGCTGACGGAGCCCTAACATGGCCATCACCCGCTCGCGCAGAGGGGCGAAGGCCAGCACGCCAACGGCCACTCCGGTGACGCAACATGCGAGGACCAGCAAGGGAACGACAATGAGAAGGAGTACCCTGCGGTTCATCTCTCACCTCCGTGTATTAGGATAGATACCCACAGCATTCGGTTTGTAGGGGTGGGCCTTGTGCCCACCCCTACAAACCCAGAGGGTCCATACGATGGACCTACACTGAATGCCGCACGGGACGGCCCGTTGCGCGCAGGAAGATCGCAGCGGGAATCGCCATCGCCATCGCCGTGGCCGCCAACCGGAAGGTTTCCTGGATGATGGTCAACGTGATCCCGGGCAGCGCTTCCGGAAGCGCCTCCAGCGGATAGGCCGCCGCCAACGCCTGAAAGCGCGAAGTCCCCCACGTCGCCATCCCGGCCAGGCCCACACTCATCCCGATCAGGCGAAGGATCAATAACAACCCGGAGGCAATCCCCCGGCCCTCGGCCGGAGCGGCATTCAGGCCCGCCACCCCGATGGCTGTCGTCGTCACCCCCAGCCCAACCCCCACCAACGCCATATGCGCAACCATCCCTGGGAGCGGCTCGTCGATCCGCCAACTGGCCGCCCCCAGCAGGCCCAGCCCGGCCAGGGCGATCCCGGGGACGGCCAGTCCGCGATGGCCTATCCAGCGGCTGCCCCACCCTCCGGCGAGGGACCCCAACGCCATCGCCAGGGTCAGGCTGGTGAGGACCCGGCCGCTGAGGAGGGCGGCGTTTCCCATCCATTCCTCCGGGGTGCTTCCCCAGGCGCGCAAGGTGTTCATAAAAAGAGGAACTTGCACCATCGGCGTGATCAATCCGACGCCGGCCAGCAGATTGATGAGGCCAGCCAGGACGAAATCCCATCGTCGGAACAGCACGGCCGGGATCAACGGGGCAGCGCGGCAAGCCTCATAAAGGACAAAAACCGCAAAGCCGATGCTGCTCCCGATCAGCCAAGGCCACCCACCCCACAACGGGGCGTCCACCAGCGGACCTGGGCCGGCCGAAGCGACCTCCATCGAACCCCCGCTCCGAACGATCCCGATATGGAGCGCCACCAGGCTGCCGCTCAACAACCCAGCCCCTGGCCAGTCCATGGAGGGCGCCTCCGGCGGAGCCGCGGCAAAGGCCCAGCGGGCCATCCAAGCCATCACGAGGGCAGCCAGGGAGAGCGGGATGTTCAGGACGAACTGCCACTGCCAGCTCCAGCTCGCTACGGCGGAAGGGAGAGAGAAAGTCTCCGCCAGCCACCGTCCGACGTCCGGGCCGTAGCGGATCAACAGCGATCCATACAGCGGCCCCCAGATCCAGCCCAGGGTGTCCACCGCCATCAGCGCCCCGACGGCCGGCCCCCGGCGTCCCTCCGGGAAGCGATCCCCCACCGTCGCCATCGCGATGGGCACCACCCCGCCCCCACCGAAGGCCTGCAAGGCCCGGGCGATGATCAACACGGGAAGATTCCGGGCCAGCAAGACCCCAATGGATCCGATGAGAAAGAGCGCCATGCAAGCGGTGTAAACCTGGAGGCGTCCGTAGCGGTCGGAGAGTCGCCCGAACAGGGGCATCGCCACCACGTAAGCGATCAGGTAGGCAGAGACGATCCAGGAAGCATCCTTCAGGCCCGAGGGGATCTCGAAGTCCACGATCATACGGGGAAGCATGGCACTGACCACGGTGAGGTCGTCTGCGGCGATGAAAACCCCAAAAGCGAGGACGCTCAGGAGCCAAAACGAGGTATCCGGGGATCGCGGGATCAGCCCCTGAGCCCGCCGTCTTGCGGAGGCGATCGATTGAGCGTCACCTGCATTCATCGCTGCCCCTCCACCCGCTCACTGCCCCCTTCCCCCTACCCAGGAAGCAGCAAGGCCACGCTTCTTCCGCAAGCAGATAGTTGTCCGGTGCTGGGCTTTTCAATGTTCTGACCATTGGCAAGCTACTGCTTTCAATTTGGGGTTTTCGGGGGAGGGGCTGTCCCCTTCTTCACCGTTATGCCGTCTTCGTTCGAGCTTTGAAAAGCCCTGTGTCCAGGTGGGGATTTGGGGGCGAGCCGGTCCTCCGACTCGCCCCCAAAAGCTGAACCGCTGTCTCCGCCCATTCTATCCATCAAACAACCGATAAGCAATCCATCCGGCCAGGGGCGGCATAAACAGGGTGGAGATGAGCCGAGCGACCATCAAGCGCGGGCCCAGGATGGCAAACTCCAGAGGCAATCGAGTCAGAGACCACAGAGACCAGGCGGTCAGGAAGGCCACCACCGCTCCCACTCCCGCCCCGGCGCGATACAACATCGCGATGAGCGGGAAGGAGACAAAGGGGCCGCCCGGGATCAGCATCCCAACCCCGCTGGCGATGAGGATCCCCCGCAGCCCTGCCCCTGGCCCCAGCCATCGCGCGATGGCTTCGCGAGGGATCAGAACCTCTGAGAACCCGATGAGGACGAAGATGCCGAGGAAGAGCGGCAGGAAGCCCCGTATCGCCCGCAACGTCCCCTGCCAGCCGGCCGCTGCCACCTCCCCGCCGCGCGCATAGGCGAGCCCCACCATGGCCCCGGCCAGGATCAGGACCACAAGGGTTCCTACATCCATTGGACTTCCCCTCCGTTTTAGGCCCATCTTGCCCTGTTGCAAACAACAGAGAGAATCATCCCAACTCGTGGTGGCGAGCTTTCGATTGATGGAATTTCTGTGAGGGACGGGCCGCTGACGCGGCCCGTCCCTCACAGAAAATTTTACGGATTCCGGGGACTCAGGCTACTTGCTGATACCCTCGGAAGCAGGGAGGCCAGCTTCAACGACCTCCCCGCTTCCCAACTCCTTCAGGAGATCGATCCGTCCCACCGATCAGGGGAACTCCAGGGTCACTCCCACGCTATCCAATTTTACCGATATCGTTCCAGTGTTCACAATCCGATCGCCCAGGCGTCCTCCTTGAATGAAGATCCCGATCTCATCCTCACTGACCATAATGGCCGAGATGGAGAGCCCCACACGGGTTAACTCCTGCTGGAGCCGATCCCCACGATCCGCAAGGGAAAAGGTGCCCTCCGGGCGGTAGGTCAAAAACACCAGGGTGCCCGCTCCGCCGATGGCGGCAAAATCCGTGAGGTTCAGACGGACCCCCAGGGCTTTCTCCAACGCCGGGCGCAGGGCCGCATCGGCATCCTGGGCCAGGCCAGCGGGCTGAACGGTCGGAGGCGCCTCCGTTGGAGCAGGAGGAGGTGGAGCGTAGGAGGTCGGTTCCGGCGTCTCTTCGACCGCTCCCCGGACCTCTGGGGCGACCCAGGCCCAGATCATGTTCCGCATCCCCAACAAGCCACCTCCCGCGCCATCCGGAAATCCCAGCTCCATCCATAGGATGCTACCGCCCGGGGAGGTCAGCGTTCCCGGCTCCCCCACGCGGATCCCCTGCCCCCGCAGCGCTTCGGCCAGACGATTCCCCGCCTCCGGGCCCAGCTCAGCAGAGAACTGATAGACCGCAAAGGCACCGCTCTGGCCTTCGATCCGGATCTCAAAGAAGCATACATATTGCGGGCGGAGAGCCGCCTGTTGGAACGCCCGGCGGAGGGCCTCATCCATCGCCCGCGCCAGGCTGGAGACCGGAGAGGGCGAACCCTGGACATCCGCACCTGGAACCGGAACGGGTATGGGAAGTGGAATCGGCAGGCCGCCGAAGGCAGTGAAGGATGGGCATTCAAGGCCTGACGGGCCACCAGGGGGTATGGGGGTCGCCGTGTGTTCGGCTGGTCGAGGCAAAGGCGAAGGAATACACCCCCCCATGAAGGCGACCACTAACAGCGCCAAGGCGAGAAACTTCTTTTGATCTGCCCACATCTTGACCTCCTGTAGATAGGAGTTACGCAGTTCGGAGCCCGCAAGAAAAGATGGAGTGGCCCCACCCCCCTTCATCCCCCCTCCCCATGGCCCTTTGAGCCGTGGGGAGGGGGGATGAAAATATTGTTCGGGGTTGTTCGGGGCGGAGCCCCGAAAGCCCTCAGGCGAAAACCAACTGCGTAATTCCTATTGGATTTACGCATCGGTCCCAGCCTCTCCCTGAACAGGAAGCGCTTCAAGAGGCGACTCGCCGGCCGGCGGCTCCTTCACTCGATCTTCCCCGGCCGGTGCGAGCGGCTGGGGCGGATACGGACGCATACCGAATCGGCTGAGGAATGTGCTTCCCACCGCCAGGGCGACGAGCGCCAGACGAATCACGGGGCCGCCACACAGGGGTAATAGATCCGCCAGCGCCCAGAGCAGCCAGACTATCCCAACTCCGATGCTGATCCTTACCGCCGGTGGCCACCCAGAAGGCAATGAACCATCCAGCCGCGAGCCGATCAGATAGCCGAAGGAGATCAAGCCGAAGAGCACCGCGCCAATGAACAAGGCCAGGGCGATCACTGCGAGAGGAATGCCGATCAATGTAATGGCCAGGAGCAGGATCAGAACGACGCTGAACAGAAGGATGGGGACGCCGATGCCCAGGCTGATCGCTGGAGCTTGCTGGATGACCCGGGCGTTCTGAGCCACGGGCCCTGGGAAAAGCGTGCTCACCACCAGCGCCAACAGGATCAGGGCCAACCCACCCAGCAGGGCCCGGAACGCCCGGTTGGCCAGATCCATCAGCCCATCTTCGGGGGGAACAACCGCCGGCAGAAGCTCCCTCAACCTCAGTTCCACGCGAGGGCCTACAACCAGACGTCCGTTCACGATTGCCCCCGGAGATCGCTCCAGCGCGCCTGCCGGCGCGACCAGATCCCCGCGGACGCGAGCCGAGGGACCTAACCCCACGCGTGAGCCCAACACGATGACATCCCCCTCCACGATCCCATCGACCACCGCGGGCCCGCCCAGAACGATTAAGTCCCCATTCAGGTGAGCATCCGCCTCCACCCGAGCCTCCCCGCCGATGACCACCACATCCCCCTCCATCCGTGAGCCAGCAGGCAACACGAAGTCGGAGCCGATCACCACTTGATTCGGTGGGGGATCTCCCGAGGGAGTTTGCCCGGCCAGAGCGATGAACAGCGTGAGCAACATCATCCAAATCGTCATGAGCAATCCCTCCTTCGGCGGACCATCAGAAACAGCGCGTTCGGTAGATCGCCCTCATGGATGCCCAGATCCCCATCGCCAGCACCGCAGCCATCCCGAGCAACATCATCAGGGCCCAAAAGGTGATGGGGATGCGGATCAGCTCCCAGAACAAAGAGCCCAGGTTGGGAATCAGATCCCACAGATCCGCCAGCCATCCCCGCATATCTTGGAGCGTCCCCTTCCAGAACATCGCTATCCCCAGCCCAATGGTCATGAACAGCAGCATGGCACCCCATCGTTCCCACCAGATCTGCCGGCGAATCCGCCGACGAATCCGCTGAGAGAGATCCGGCGGAGGAGCAGCCATAGGAGCCGTCCGAAGTCGGGCATCGACTTCCATCATCACCTCCCAGAGGGCCCGGCATGCATGGCAAGTCCTCCGATGCGCTTCCCACTCGCGGGCCTCCGCATCGGAAAGTATGCCCTCCAGGGCCTCAGCCATCCGTTCCCGGAACCATTCGCAGGTCATGATCCCCTCCGGTCCGGAACAGGTTCGCTCGGCTTCCCACCGTCGGTATGGACCAGCGGGTAGAGATGCGCCGCCAATCGAAGCCGAGCCCGATGCAGACGAACCCGCACTGCCCCGTGGGAGAGCCCTAGCATCGAAGCGATCTCTTCGCAGGAACGCCCGTGCCAGTAATGGAGAACCAACACCATTCGATCCTCGGGGCTCAGACACGACAGGGCTCTTTGAATCCACGCTTCCTGTTCTTGCCGCTCGACAACCGATTCCGGAAGATCATTGGGAGAGGCAGCGATCTCTGACCCGAGGGCCTCCAGAGAAACCGAGGGGCGATGGGATCGCAGCCGATCGATACAGTAATGAGCGGCGATGGAAAGGATCCAGGAGGCCGGTGGATAGGTGGGATCATAGGCCGTTAAGCGGCGGTAGATCCGCAGGAAGATCTCCTGAGCTGCATCCTCTGCCTCCATAGGATCGCCGAGCATTCGATACGCTAAGTTATAGATGGGACGGGCGTAAGCAGCGACCAGCCGCTCGAAGGCTTCCAGATCCCCCTCTCGCGCGGCTAGGATCCAACGTCGCTCCTCTTGCTCGCCCTGGGTGTGCATCCTGTTTCACCGGTCCGCTGTTTCCATTCAAGCTTTACGAGGAGAACCTTATAGGAGTTACAGGGGAAAAACAATTTGGGGGCGGAGCGAGGCGCCAAAAGCGCCTGGCCCCACCCCCAAAGTCCCCCTGAGGACGGCGTAACTCCTGTAGAAGAGGCGCGACGAACCAAGAGTCTTTCGCGCTTTTTATCCTTTCCTAGAGAAGGCCCTCGACTGCGAGGTAGGCACCTCCAGCTCTGCTTCTTCGTAATACTCCTGGAGGCTCTTCACCGCAAGCGCACACTCCCGCATCGCCCGGATCGCTTGCACCGCGGCGGCCGCCGCCGAAAGGGTGGTCAGCAGCGGCACGCCGTAGCGGATCGCCGCCTGACGGATGCGCATGCCGTCCGTGTAGGCCCGCGGGCCCAGCGGCGTGTTCAGGATGAGCTGCACCCGCCCCTCCCGGATGGCGTCCACGACGTGGGGAGAGCCTTCACTGACCTTATTCACCGCTTCCACCGGGAGGCCGACCCGCCGCAGGACCTCCGCCGTGCCCCGCGTGGCCATCAACCGGAAACCCAGCCGGTGGAAATCCCGGGCGATCTTGATCACGCTTCCCTTGTCGAAGTCGTTCACCGAGAGCAACACCGTCCCGCTCAGAGGGAGCGTGTCCCCCGCGGCCATCTCGGCCTTCGCGAAGGCGTGGCCGAAGCGCTCGGCCCAGCCCATCACCTCGCCGGTGGATTTCATCTCCGGGCCCAGGATGGCGTCCGCGCCCGGCAGCTTCCGGAAGGGCAACACCGCCTCCTTAACAAAGAACGCGCGGACCTCCGGGGAGCGCGTGAAGCCGATCTCCTCCAAGGTCTGCCCCAGCATCACCCGCGTAGCGATCCGGGCCAAGGGGACGCCTGTGGCCTTGCTGATGAACGGAACCGTGCGGGAGGCCCGGGGATTAGCTTCCAGGACGTAAACGATATCGTCTTTGATGGCGAATTGGATATTGATCAGCCCCCGCACTTCCAAGGCCAGGGCGAGGCGCTCGGTATATTCCTCAATGATCTGAAGGTGATAGCGAGAGATCTTGTACGGTGGCAACACGCAAGCGGAATCCCCAGAATGCACTCCGGCTTCCTCGATATGCTGGAGGATGCCTCCGATCACCACCCGTTTCCCATCCGCCACCGCGTCCACCTCCACCTCATAGGCGTCCTCCAGGAAGCGGTCGATGAGCACCGGGCGCTCCGGCGAGGCCCACACGGCCTCCCGCATGTACGCCGTCAGGGTCTCCGCATCGTAGCAAATGGCCATCGCCCGCCCGCCCAGGACGTAGCTGGGGCGAACCAAGACCGGGTAGCCGATGCGCTCCGCCACGGCCAGGGCCTCCTGGATGGACGTGGCGGTCCCGTGCTCCGGCTGGGGGATGTCCAGATCCCGCAGCAAGGCGCTGAAGCGGCCCCGGTCCTCCGCTAAGTCGATGGCATCGGGGGAGGTCCCCAAAATCCGCACCCCTGCCCGGTGCAGCGGGAGGGTGAGGTTGAGGGCCGTCTGTCCCCCGAACTGCACGATCACCCCGAGGGGCCGCTCCCGTTCGACGATGTTCAACACATCCTCAAAGGTAAGGGGCTCAAAATACAGCCGGTCCGAGGTGTCGTAGTCTGTGCTCACCGTCTCCGGGTTGGAGTTCACCATGATGGATTCGATCCCCAGCTCGCGCAGCGCGAAGGCCGCTTGACAGCAGCTGTAATCGAACTCGATCCCCTGCCCGATGCGGTTGGGCCCGCTGCCCAGGATGATCACCTTCGGTCGATCGGTCGGCGGCGCCTCGTCGCTTTCCTCGTAAGTGCTATAGAGGTAAGGCGTGTAGGCCTCGAACTCCGCCGCGCACGTGTCCACCTGGGCGTAGCGCGGGCGGATGCCTGCGGCCTCGCGGCGGCGGCGGACCTCCAGCTCCGTGCATCCCCAGAAGGCGGCCAGCTGGGCATCGGAGAAACCCGCCCGCTTGGCTCGATGCAGCAGCGTTGCTGGCACCGTATGGAGGGTATACCGGCGCAGGGTCCGCTCCAGCTCCACCAGCTCCGCCATCTGGGCCACAAACCAAGGATCGTAGCCGGTGAGGGCGGCGATCTCCTCCACCGACATTCCTTCCACTAAGGCGTCGTGAACGGCCCGCAGCCGATCCGGGTTCGGGCGGGCCAGCGCCTCCCGCAGGTCCGCCGGCCGTCGATCCGGCGGGAACCCCTCGAACCCCTTGGCCCCGATCTCCAGCCCTCGCAACGCCTTCTGGAGGGCCTCCGGGAAGGTCCGCCCGATCGCCATCACCTCCCCCACCGATTTCATCTGGGGCCCCAAGGTGGGATCGGCGCCGGGGAATTTCTCGAACGCCCAGCGGGGGATCTTCACCACCACGTAGTCCAGGGCCGGCTCGAAGGCGGCCACTGTGCGCCGCGTGATCTCGTTCCGAAGCTCATCCAGGGTATAGCCGACCGCGAGCAGCGCGGCCACCTTGGCGATGGGGAAGCCGGTGGCTTTGGAGGCCAGAGCGGAGGAGCGGGAGACCCGCGGGTTCATCTCGATGACCCGCATGCGGCCATCGCGGGGGTTGACCGCGAACTGGACGTTCGACCCCCCCGTCTCCACCCCGACCGCGCTCATCACCGCCCGCGCCCAGTCCCGCATCCGCTGATATTCTTTGTCGGTGAGGGTCTGGGCCGGAGCCACAGTGATCGAATCCCCCGTATGGATCCCCATAGGGTCCAGGTTTTCAATGGAACAGACCACCACGAAGTTATCGTGGCGATCGCGCATGACTTCCAGCTCAAATTCCTTCCAGCCCAGCAGGGACTCCTCGATGAGGGCGGAGCCCACCGGGCTGAGGCGCAGCGCGAAATCGACGCGATCGATCAGCTCCTCGCGGGAACGGGCGATCCCCGCTCCCGTTCCACCCAATGTAAAGGAAGGGCGGATCAGCACCGGGTAGCCGACGCGCTCCGCGAAGGCCAGCGCCTCCTCAATCGAGCGGGCGAGGACGCTATGGGGGACCTCCAGGCCAGCCCGTTCCATGGCCTCCTTGAACGCCAGCCGATCCTCGGCGATGCGGATGGCCTGGGGGGAGGCGCCGATCAGCTCCACCCCATATCGCTCCAACACCCCGCTCTCATAAAGGGCCATCGCCAGGTTCAACGCCGTCTGGCCGCCCAAGGTCGGGAGCAGGGCATCCGGCCGCTCCCGGGCGATGATCTGCTCCACGATCTCCGGCACCAGGGGCTCGATGTAGGTCGCGTCCGCGAACTCCGGATCCGTCATAATGGTGGCCGGGTTCGAGTTCACCAGGATCACCCGATAGCCCTCCCGCCGCAGGGCCTTGAGGGCCTGGGTGCCGGAGTAATCGAACTCCGCGGCCTGACCGATCACAATCGGCCCCGAACCGATCACCAAGATCGAGCGGATGTCCGTGCGCCGTGGCATCGCCAGGCTCCCTCCCCCTTATCGCTTCCCCAATTGACGGATCCATTCATCGAACAGAGGGTCCGCATCGTGAGGGCCTGGATTGGCCTCCGGATGATATTGCACGGAGAACACCGGTCGATCTTTTAACATCAGGCCCTCCACCGTCCCATCGTTGAGGTTCACATGGGTGATCACCGTTTGCTGAGGATCCAAGGTGTCTGGATCCACCGCATAGTTATGATTCTGGGCGGTGATCCGCACCCGGCCGGTGGGCACCTCCCGGACCGGGTGGTTGCTTCCGTGATGACCGAAGGGAAGTTTGTAGGTCCGGGCCCCGATCGCCTGGGCGATCAACTGGTGCCCCAGGCAGATCCCGAAGATAGGGACCTCCGCTTCCAACAATCGGCGCACAATGTTCACAATCTCGGGAAGCCCTGCGGGATCCCCCGGGCCGTTGGAGAGGACGATCCCGTCCGGCGCCATCCGGAGGACTTCCTCGGGGGGCGTGTAAGCCGGCACCACCGTAACCTGGCAGCCGCGGTCCACCAGGCGGCGGAGGATCGAACGCTTGACCCCGAAGTCGTAAACCACAACGCGACGACGCGGCTCGAGGTCCGGCCGGAACCCATGGGGCTGCCAGCTGCCGGAACCCAAATTCCAGACGTACGGCGCGGCGCATGTCACTTCCCGGACCATATCCCGGCCTTCCAAGCCTTCCCAAGCGCGGGCCATCTCCACCAACGCCTCCGGGTCTGCACCCTCCTCGGTGGACAGGGCTCCTTTCATCGCACCCCGCGTCCGGATCAACCGGGTGAGCGCCCGGGTGTCGATCTCGCTCAAGCCGGGGACCCCGTAGCGAGCGAGGTAAGCATCCAGGCTCTCCTTGGCCCGCCAATTCGAAACCATCGGGCTCAGGGCGCGGACGATGAAGGCGGCCACATGGGGGCGATCGCTTTCCACATCCTCATCGTTGACCCCCACGTTCCCGATATGGGAACAAGTCATCACCACCATCTGGCCCCGATAGGAGGGATCGGTGAGGATCTCCTGATAGCCGGTCATCGCTGTGTTGAACACCACCTCGCCAACCACCGTGGTGCGAGCCCCGAAGGCCCGGCCGACGAAGACGGTTCCATCCTCTAGCGCGAGAACCCCCCGCATTCGCACCTCCTCGATCAGAGAGACCTATTTGAGGCGAAATCATAAAGAGGGTTTTTGTAGGTGTCAATAGGAGCGGGGTAAAGATGTTTTAAGGGCGAGGTCGGGCGCCTTCGGCACCAGACCTCGCCCCTAAAAGAGTGTGAGAAATGTGCAGGAAGCCATATCACGATTCCGCCCTTCTCACACCACGCCCATCCGGGTATCCGGGGTTTCCTTCTGGGGGCTTTTGGGGCGGAGCCGCGCGCCTTCGACGCGCGGCTCCGCCCCAAAAATTTCTTTTCTCCCCTCTCCCCACGGCCCTTTGGGCCGTGGGGAGAGGGGAGAAA
Organism: Thermoflexus sp.; assembly: GCA_035573655.1. GTDB lineage: Bacteria > Chloroflexota > Anaerolineae > Thermoflexales > Thermoflexaceae > Thermoflexus. The sequence goes on along the minus strand of DATMAC010000031.1, from coordinate 873 downwards.
GGGGGGTGGGGGCACTTTCCCACTTCCCAGGCAGGTGGCTACCCACGAGCAAGCTTTCAGACGCTCTCTAAAACCTCGCTGTCAACGCTGCTGAGGCTGAGGCTGAAGATGAGGGAGGATCTGCCGAAGCAAACGCTCCCGGGGCTGGTATCCGATGATCCGAGCGACCTCCCGGCCCTCTTTAAACAAAATGAGGGTAGGAATGCCCATCACCCCATAGCGCATGGCCAGCTCCGGGTAATCGTCCACATTCAGTTTGCCCACCTTGAGGACGTGGGCATATTCCCGGGCGATCTGGGCCACAATGGGCTCGAGGGCCTTGCACGGCCCACACCACTCCGCCCAGAAGTCCACCAGGACGGGTTTTTCGGATTGTAACACTTCCTGTTCGAAATTTTGAGTGGTGATCACCACTTCATATTCATTCATTCCGGACGCCTCCTTAAAAAGAGATAGGCGCTCCAATTGGGGTGATCATCCCGAAACCTCTCCGGCGAGGGATTCCGACCCGGGCCATCAAGCTTTCTCGATCGTGCTGGGGAGCTCCTCCTGAAGCGCGATAACCATCACCGGCCCTCGCCCAGCGACTTCCCGATGAGAACTGTCACAGAAGGGGAAGTTCCGAGACTGGAAACAACGACACAGCGTCACCCGCTCCCCGGGGCGAATGCGAACCGTCGTTCGCGGATGATCTCCCCATGTAGTCTCGTGCTCGGCCATGAGCGCAGTCCTCCGAGCGATGATGGCAGCAAGACGTTTTGAGTTTATGCGACGCGCCACACGAGGTCAAATTTTCCGCGTAACGATTCAGCCGTTCTCGCGCAACGCCAATATGGATGCCAGCGGTTCCCTCCTGGGGGCTTTAGGGGCCGA
>DATMAC010000030.1:0-24217 GCA_035573655.1 Thermoflexus sp. | reverse complement strand
ATGGAGCTGGTGCTGGCCGCCCTGGCCGGGTGCACGGCTATGGATGTGCTCGCCATCCTGCGGAAGAAGCGCCAGCCTCTGGAGGGATTTGCGATGGAGATCCGCGGCGAGCGGGCCCCTGAGCACCCGAAAGTCTACACGGACATCGACCTCCTGTACATCGTGAAAGGGAACGTGGATCCGCAGGCAGTGGTCCGGGCGATTGAGCTATCGGCCACCAAGTACTGCTCCGTCGGCGCGATGCTCCGCAAAACGGCCCGGATCCGCTATCGCTATCGGATCGAGCCCACCGCTGCCGGGGCCGAGCCCATCGAAGGCGAATACGTGATGGAAGAGGCCCTGGCCTCCGCATAAGAAGAAGCAAGTGGCTTTCGTCCTTCCCACAACCTCCTTCCGCCTCACAAAGCAGCGTGGAGGGGCTCACCCGAGGCCTGGTTAGAGGATCCGTTCAGGGAAAACCTTCCGCGGGGTGCGGGCTGCCTTCAGCAGCGCGCACCCCGCATCATCGAACGGCATTCATTCGAGCGATTACACGAAGAAGAAGGCGATCCCCAACATGCCCCAGACCGCCAGGAGTTGGGTGCCCTCGAGCCAGTTGGTTTCCCCATCCAAGGCGATGAAGGCCGCGATCGCCCCGGCCATCATCATCGCCACCAATTCCAAAGGATGAAAGACCAGATCCATAGGCCGCCCGAGGGCCAGGCTCGCAAAAACCAAGATCGGCGCCACCAGCAGGGCGATCTGCAAACTGGAGCCCACCGCGATCTCCAAAGAGAGGTCCATCTGGTTCTCCGCCGCCATCTGCACGGCGACGAGGTGCTCCGCCACGTTGCCCACCAGCGGGATCAGGATGATCCCCACGAAGAACTCCGTGAGGCCCAGGGCGTGGAGGGCTGGCTCCAGGGCATGCACCAGCAGCTCGCTCATCCCCACAACGCCGATGGTGGCTGCAACGAGGACCCCCAGGGCTTGGTAGAGGGACCATCGGGTATGCGTGGGGGTATGGGCCGCGAAGGGTTCATGGGCTCGAAGGGCATAGAGCACGCTCAGGCCATAGAGGGCCAGCATCAACCCGGCGACCCCCAGGCTCATCGTCTCCACCGCTTCCGGATGGTGTGCCGCGATCGTATGGCTGAAGAGCGAGGGGATCCCCATGGCGATGAGGGAGAGGATCGTCATCGTGGCCATCACCGCGGCGCGCTGGCGGGAGAACCGCTGGATCCCGTGGCGCCACCCCCCAACGAGCAGGCTGAGGCCCAGAACCAGAAGGAGGTTTCCCAGAATCGACCCGGTGATGGAGGCCTTCACCAAATCCAGCAGCCCGGCGCGGATGCCCGCCAAGGCGATGATCAGCTCGGCCGCGTTGCCCAGGGTGGCATTGAGCAACCCACCGACCAAAGGACCAGTCCGGGAGGCCAACTCCTCCGTGGCCTCCCCGATCAAGGCTGCCAAGGGGATCAAGGCTAGGGCACTAAGGACAAGCACCACCACCGGCCCCGCGCCCAAGGCAGCGGCCAGCACCGCAAGTGGGACAGCCAGGAGCAACGCTCTGGACCAGTTCATTTGCAGCGATCCTCCTTAGAAGCTATGCGCTTGGTTTTGGGGGCTTTAGGGGTGGGGCCGCGCGCCAAAGACGCGCGGCCCCACCCCAAATATTTTTCACCCTCCTCCCCCACGGCTCTCTTCTCGCGGGCTCTGAATCGTTCAACCTTAGCCTCCCCGAAGGTCCAAGGAACGACCGGCTGGGGTGATGATCGGCACACCTGGGTTATAAGAGATACAAGATGAGAATGGCCACCAACCCCCACAAGAGCACCGTGAGCAACAGGGGCCGATCCTTCAACACCAGCTCATCCGGGGGAGCGGTTTCCCCCTTCACGTGGATCAAGTAAAGATAGCGGAAGATCCCATAGAGGACGAAGGGGATGGTCAGCATCATCGCATGGTTCGAGGGGAGATTCGGGGCGGAGAACGTATAAAGGGAATATGCGACGATCGTAGCAGCCATCACCACGCCCATCATCTCATCGAGGAAGCGAACCGTATATTCCTCTAAGATGGCTCGATGGTTGCGGGCGTTCTCCCCCAGCAGGATGATCTCCTGACGGCGCTTGGCGAAGCCGATGAAGAGCGCCAGGAGCAACGTGCACAGATATAGCCACGGCGAGAACCGCTCCACATGGACCAGGGGGACACCGGCGGCGACCCGCAAGACGTAGCCGCTGGCCAGGGTCAGCACATCCAGGATCACCCGATGCTTCAGCCAGAGGGAATAAGCGAGATTCATCCCCCAGTAAACATAGGCGATGAGGGCGAACCATGGATCCAACGCGAAGGACGGATAGGCCAGGACTACGGGAATGAAAAGCGTTGCTCCCCAGGCCACCCGGGGATCCAGCTCTCCCGATGGCAGCGGCCGGTGCCGCTTGCGCGGGTGCTGTCGATCTCTTTCCAGATCCTGCAGGTCGTTGAAGAGATAAACCGCCCCCGAGAGCATGCATAAAATAAGGAAACCCGCTACGGTGCGGCCCAGGGGCTCAGGCCGTAGAAGCTTCTCGTCGAAGACCAGCGGCGCGAAAATGAAAACGTTCTTGAGCCACTGGCGCGGCCGCATCGATTGCACCAACCGGATCAGCGTTTTCCCCTGGCGAACAGCGATGGCTTTCATCAAGGCGTTTCCTGTGACAAGGAATGCAGAGAAGGACGATGGGCACCTACTCCTTCGTTATGAAGCGTTGCTTGCTTTGTTGCAAATATGAAATTTCCTATGAGGGGTGGGCCGCGTACGCGGCCCACCCCTCATAGGAATTCCACGGATCGGAAGCTCACCCCTTCGAGTTGGAATGGCCCCCGCTAAGGAAGATTTTCTGTGCGAGATGAGGCGCTTATGCGGCTCACCTCCCACACAAATCCCACGAACGATCCATGTTCGCAACAGAGCCAGCGCTGCTTGAAAGCGCTTGCGCCCATATCCATTGAAAATCCCTGCAAGCATGGAAGAAGCACTACCCGGAGCTACCGCCCCCGATTATAATTCAACCTGTAACGCCCCGACCATCCCACGGGGCATGCCCAAAGATGGCCTGGCGGCTGCTGGACATTCGAAAATCGGGCTGTTTAGAGATTGGTGGCGAAGCCGTTTCCCTTGCATCTCTTTGAGATTCAGGGGAGGAGGAAAGATCCCTTGAGAATCTGGAGACGCCTCCAGCGCCCGCCACATCAAAGGATCTGACACTCACTTCGGGAATTATGCTTATGGACGAGAAAGAGCGTTTGATCATCCGCCGGAAGATGATCGGAGTTGCCCTCCGGCAGGCTCGAGAAGAAGCGGGGAAAACGATTCGGGATTGCGCAGCCCTGCTGGGGATTCCGCCGGCCCGTTACCGGGCTTATGAGACCGGCCGGCAGGATCTCACGCTCCCTGAATTGGAAGCTCTCGCCTGGTTCTTCCAACGCCCCCTTTCTGCGCTCCTCGAACCTGACCGTTACGCTCCCGCATCCACTGGCGATGGGGTGGCCGAGGCGATCCCTGAGTTGCTCACCCTTCGCCATCGGATGATCGGCCTGATCCTGCGTCAGGCCCGGGAGCGGGCCGGAAAAAGCCTCCGGGAGGTCGCGGCGTTCCTGGAGTGCACCCCCCGGCGAGTGCGAGCCTACGAATCGGGGGAGCGTCCGATTCCGCTCGTGGAGCTGGAGCGGTTATGCGCCTACCTGGGGGTTTCCCTTGCCGAGTTCTATGACACGGATAGCCCCATCGGGCAGGCCGTTCTCCTGCTGGATCAAATCGAGCGCTTCCGGACTCTTCCCTCAGAGATCCGGTCGTTTGTGACCGCTCCGATTCATCTGCCTTACCTGCGCCTGGCCATGCGTTTGGCGGAGCTGCCGGCGGATCGGCTTCGGCACATCGCGGAGGATTTGCTGGAGATCACTTTATGATGTGGACCACACCAGCGCTGATCCTCTTCCTGGGCATTGGGGCTGGGTTGCTCCGGCATGCCCTGGGCGGCGGAGGGTTCAAACGCCTGGTCCTGGACCTCTTGTTAGGCTGTGCGGGGGTTGCCATTGGGCATGGGCTCGGTCAGCTCCTCGCCCCAGGGTTCGGCCGAATCGGCACCACCGCGGTGATCCCTGGGCTGTTGGGAGCTGGTCTCCTCCTGGGAATCTCTTCTCTTCCCCCTTTTCCTCGTCGCGGATTTCCTCGCACGCGCTCCCCTCTTCCTTAACTCTGCTATGGAGCGCCGACCTTTAAGGCATCTTCTCAAACAACAACTCCAGCAACGCTCGGCGCTCCTCTGGGGTCATCGGGCGAGGGCGGGCGAAATCCTCCAAAAAGGCGGTCTGAAGCACCACCCCTACATATCGGCCTTGATAGAACACGTGGCGATCGATGAAGGTTTGCCGCACCCCGATGGGATCCACCTGGTCAAAGAACAGGTTCCCTAATCCATAATGGATAAACCATCCGGGGCCTACCTCGAACGTCTGAGCATGGTGCCCCTGGCTGCCACTCACGATCACGGCCCCCAGATCCCGCCAACGGCGGAAATCCTGAATTTGCTGAGGGGTCGGCACGTAGTCGTAAAGTTCCCAGTATTGAAGGGTCACAATCGGCAGCCACCCCTCGGCCCGCAGGCGGCGGACCGCTTCTTCCAGCTCAGGGACGCAAGGGGCGGCGCCGGGCTCTGTCGGGGTGGCCCAATCGTAATCCGGACCCACCGGGTTGCAGCCGATGAAGGCCAGTCGGTTTCCGTTGTGCTCCACCCGCAAGGGCTGCAGCGCCTCCGCCAAATTCCGCCCGCCCCCATAATATCGCATCCCCATGCGCTGATAGAGATCCAGGGTCGATCGAAGCGGCTCCCGCCCGTAATCGTTGAGATGGTTGCCGGTTAGCTCCACGATATCGGTGCCGATGTACGCCAGCAGCTCCACGTACCGTGGATGGCTGCAGAACACCACGCCGCTTCGAGGTTGTGGGGGGGGACAGCCTTCCCAAAACGAGACCTCGTTGCTGATGTGCGTCAAATCAGCGCTCTGGAGCCACGGCGCGATGTCGCGGGCCGGGAACAAAACCCCATAGCGCTCCATCTGCACGGCGGTCCCCCGAACCAGCGCGGTGACGCCGGTCATGGCCAGCACGGTCATCTGGCGCTCATCCCGGTTGGTCAGCCATCCGGCCGCCTGTTGAAAATCCGCCACTGGAAATCCGGGCGGGAGGCGCGCCGCGCCGAACCACACCGTCAGGGGATACCGCTCAGGATCCAGGCCCCGATCCATTGGGGAGAGGCCATCGACGGCCATCGCTTTCAGGCGAGGCTCCAGCCGATGAAAGGGAATCAAGGCCCATCCCGTCCGCATCGCCCAGAGACGATCGACCAGTTCTTCCTCGGATACGGAGATCACGGCTTCCGGGGCGGGCGGACCCCATAGGGTGGTAAAGATCGACAGCGTCTCGGTGGTGACCCAAATCGGTCCCGGGAGGGAGGACTGCCCCTGCCAGCGAGCGCGAACCGCGGCGGACGGCACCTCATCGGTTACAGTGGGAAAAGGCGCGGCCAGAACATAAATCCACATCCCTAAGCGCACCGGGGCGGTGATCGGAACGGGGCCAATCGCAATCGCCCCTTCATCCTCCACGAACCGCCAACGGGGATCTCCTTCCAGCCGTCGCAGGAGCTCCGACCGAACCTCCGCGGGGAGCGCGGGATGCCATCCGAGCGGCCACGTGGAGGGCGTGGGGGTCGGCACGGGGGTGGCAGTTGGAGTTGGCATGGGCGTTTGGGCAGGGGATGTATCGGGAAAGCCGATGATCGCGCATCCGGCGGAGATGAGCAATAGCCCGATCATCACCAGACACCGCATGAGCGCCAATCGATAGGGTAAATGCTGAAGCCAAGGGAGAGCGGGTAGAAAGGTCGTCGTCGAAGCTGGCTGCCTCACCATTCGTTGCCCTTCTCTTCCTGGGGTCTGAGAAGGCTCCTCCAGGGGCCGGATGGTTACTCGACCCATTGAAGTGGCACCTCTAGCGTTTTTCCATCTACGATCCGGAAAGCGCGCAAGCTCCATTCCCCCCGGACCGGCGCGGCGATCACATAGACGGCCTCGGGATAATAGGCCTCCGCCACATCGATCGCTGAAGGGACGGGAGGACCGTGAGGGTGGGAATGATAGATCCCCACCAGCTCCCATCCGCGAGCCTCCAGCTCCAACATCACGCGGATGAGATCGTCCGGATGGACCCGATAGCGGACCGGGCTGGCCAGCTCGTTGCGGGTGGGATAAACAGCCAGCACCCGCCGGCCGATCCCCCCGAGGAGCCCGCAGGCCTCCAGCGGCCACTCCGCCTGGACGTGCGCGAGGATCCGTTGGGCGTCTCCCACGCTCAGATAGAGGGATTCCGTTTCCGGATCCAGATGGCCCATACGCCTTCTCCGATCGCCTCCACCTTCAGTACTTCATCCCCTTGCAAGGTGACGCTCCGGGGAACGTTGCGGGTTGCTGGCTCGTAGTCCACCAGCACCCGAAGCACCTGGCCCACTGCCATCTCCTCCAGGGCTAGCCGGGTCTTCACGTAGGTATAGGGGCACACCTCCCCCCGGATATCTAATTCCAGGGCCGACTCCAACTCTCCGTCTATTTCTTGATCCCCTTCCGAAACAACCATCTCGCCTCCCCGCTCGGTTTCTAAGTTGCGATGGATCACTCCGTTAGGGACTGGCTATCCGGGTTCCCCCATGCTATTTTGACAGAGCAAGGGGCCGCCGATCGGCCGAAGAGGGCAGGCTTCTCAGCCAACCGGCGGGCGTGATGTTATTGTCCTTCGCCTATCCGTATCCGTCAACGCCTCGGGGTTCATGAGGGGAAGGCTATTCCCCTTCCCCACTGTACATCCTTAGAGGCTAAAATGGGCAAAGCGCTCTGAGCTCCAGACCCGCCTCCCAGCGCGCCGATGCGGCAACCCGGGAGGCTGCCCACCGAAAAAGATTTACCCTACAAGGGGGTGCGCCGCACCATGGCACGCTATCGCTTCCTGACTCTTGACTGTTACGGCACATTGATCGACTGGAGGGCCGGGATCGCCGAGCATCTGGGGGGCATTCTGCGCCGGCACGGCGTGGATCCCGCGCCGGAGGAGTTGCTTCAGGTATATGTGGAAGAGGAACACCGCCTGGAGTCAGGGCCTTACCGGCGGTATCGAGAGATCCTGGCGGAGAGCGCGCGGGCGGTGGCCTCCCGCTTCGACATTCGGCTTTCCGATGCGGAGGCCCAAAGCTTCGCGGATTCGGTGCCCGATTGGCCGCCTTTCCCCGATACCGTGGATGGCCTTAAGGCGTTCGGCGTGATGGGCTTCCGGCGGGTCATCCTCTCGAACGTGGATCGCGATCTGCTGGCAGAGACCATCCGGCGTCACGGCCTGGAGGTCGATGGAGCGATCACCGCAGAGGACACCCGAACGTATAAACCGAATCCCCGTCACTGGTTGGCGTTTTGTTCCCGCTACGCTGCCCGTCGAGAAGAGGTGTTGCATATCGCCCAAAGCATCCTCCACGACATCCGGCCTGCTCTCCGATTGAAACTGGATTGCGTCTGGTTGAATCGCTATCGGGAACCCGTTCCCGAAGGCATCCGGCCGACCCTGGTGGTTTACGATATGGATGCACTGGTGGGATGGCTGCTCACGTCATAGATTAGGAGTGAAGCGGTTGGTTCTCTCGGAGGGCTTTTGGGGTGGAGCCGCGCGCCTTCGGCGTGCGGCTCCACCCCAAAAAACATTTAGAAGCGGAGGTGATATGCGGATCCTGATCACCGGCGGGGCAGGGTTCCTGGGCTCCGCCCTCGCCAATCGACTGGCCCGTGAAGGCCATGCGGTGCTGGTCCTCGATGATCTGAGCGCCGGGGATCCCCAGCGCCTGGATCCCCGAGTGGTATTCACCCGGGGGGATGTTCGGGATGTCCCCCGGCTCTGGACGCTGCTTCAAGGCGTGGACCTGGTGTATCACCTGGCCGCGCGGGTTTCAGTGCCGGAATCGATCCTGTATCCCCGGATCTACCAGGATGTGAATGTCGGCGGGACGGTGGCTTTGCTGGAGGCGATGCGGGATGCGGGAGTGAAGCGCCTGGTGCTGGCCTCCTCCGGCGCCGTCTACGGCGACCAACCGGTTCAGCCGGTTCACGAGGGGCTGCTTCCCTGCCCCCGCTCTACCTATGCGGTCACCAAGCTGGCGGCCGAGCACTTCGCCCTGACCCTGGGGCGGTTGTGGGGATTCGAGGTGGTGGTATTACGGATCTTCAACGCCTATGGTCCCGGCCAGCCCCTTCCGGCGGCCCATGCCCCGGTCACTTCCTGCTTCCTCAAGCGGGCGGTGGACGGGGGAACCCTGGTGATCTTCGGGGATGGGACCCAGACGCGGGATTTCGTCTATGTCGAGGACGTGGTGGAAGCCTTGGTGGCCGCCGGACGGCGAACGGGCCTGAGCGGGGAAATCATCAATGTGGGGAGCGGCCGGGAGACCTCAATCAATGAATTGGCTGAGATCATCATGCGGGTGGTCGGCCGGCGGGTGCAAGTGATCCATAGCCCTGCGCAGGATGGCGGGGTGGCTCGATTGTGCGCTGATCTGCGGAAGGCAGAGCAGCTCCTTGGGTATCGCCCACGGGTTTCCCTGGAGGAAGGGTTACGCCGGATGCTTCGCGAGGACCCCCGGTTCCGCGTGTAGCCATGTAGGGGCACCCCTGGTGGGTGCCCCTACATCGTGTCTCTATTCCGCCAGATGGCACGCCACCCAGTGGCCGGGGCGGACCTCCCGCCACTCGGGCTCTATATGTTTACAGATCTCCTGAGCGATGGGGCACCGGGGATGAAACCGGCAGCCGCTTGGGGGGTTGACGGGGCTGGGGACTTCCCCTCGCAAGATGATCCGCTGCCGACGGGCCTCCACCGCCGGATCCGGCACGGGGACCGCCGAAAGCAGGGCTTGGGTATAGGGATGGAGCGGATTCTCGTACAGCTCGACCCGATCCGCCAGCTCGACGATCTTGCCCAGGTACATCACGGCTACGCGGTCGCTGATGTGCCGGACCATGGCCAGATCGTGGGCGATGAACAGATAAGTGAGGTGGAACCGTTCCTGGAGCTCCTGCAGCAGGTTCACGATCTGAGCCTGGATGGAGACATCGAGGGCGGAGATCGGCTCATCGCAGACGATGAAATCCGGTTGGAGGGCGAGCGCCCGGGCGATGCCGATGCGTTGCCGCTGCCCGCCGGAGAATTCGTGCGGATAGCGATCCGCGAAGATCGGGTTCAAGCCCACCAGACGCAGCAGCTCCTCCACCCGCTCCCGGGCCTCCTTCCCCCGTGCGACTCCATGGATCTCCAGCGGCTCGGCGATGATCTGACCCACCGTCATGCGCGGATTCAGGGAGGCGTAGGGGTCTTGGAAGATGATCTGCATGCGGCGCCGCATCCGCCGCAGCTCGCCTCCCTTGAGCTGCGTTAGATCAACGCCGTCAAAATAAACATGGCCCCGCGTTGGCCGATGCAGCTGCAGGATCGTCCGGCCGACCGTGGACTTCCCGCAGCCGGATTCCCCGACCAACCCCAAGGTCTCGCCACGCCGGATATCGAAGGAAACACCATCCACGGCGTGCACATAGCCGATCGTGCGGGTGAAGATGATCCCCCGCGTGATCGGGAACCATTTCACCAAGTTCTCCACCCGAAGCAAGACCTGTCCGTTCCGGCTCACCTCGGCCTCCCGGTTTTCACATCGACCCAGCATGCGATCCGATGACCTGGAGCGATCTCCTCCAGCTGGGGGTTCTCCTCCCAGCAGCGATCGAAGGCATAAGGACAGCGGGGAGCGAAGGGGCATCCCCGCGGCAGCTCCAGCAGGTCCGGAGGCATCCCATCGATGGAGACCAACCGCCGACGCTCTCGCCGGTCCAGGCGAGGCAGGGATCCCAACAGTCCCATGGTGTACGGATGGGCGGGGTTATGGTACAACTCCAGGACGGGAGCCTCCTCCACGATGTAGCCGGCATACATCACGGCCACCCGATAGGCCAACCCGGCCACCACCCCCAGGTCGTGGGTGATCCAGATAATCGCCATCCCCAACTCATCCCGGAGCCGCTTCACCAAATCGATGATTTGGGCTTGGATGGTGACATCCAGGGCCGTTGTGGGCTCGTCCGCGATGAGGATCTGAGGGTGACAGGCCAGCGCCATGGCGATCATCACCCGCTGTCGCATCCCGCCGGAGAACTGATGCGGATAATCGTTCAGGCGCTCCGCAGCGTTCGGGATCCCGACCATCTGCAGCAGCTCGATCGCCCGCTGGCGGGCTTCGCGGGGGGACATGTTGAGGTGGGTCTCCAGGACCTCCGTGATCTGCCGTCCGATGGTGAGAACGGGGTTCAAAGAGGTCATGGGATCCTGGAAGACCATGGCGATCTTAGAACCCCGGATGCGACGGATATCCGCCTCGTCCAGTTTCAACAGGTCCACCCCCTGGAAGAGGACCTCGCCCTTCGTGATGCGGCCGGGCGGCTGGGGGATCAGGCGCAGGATCGAGAGCATGGTCACGCTCTTCCCACACCCGGATTCCCCAACGATCCCCAGCGTCTCCCCTTCGTTGAGTTGGAAGGAGACCCCATTGACCGCATGGACCACCCCATCCCGGGTGAAGAAACGCACCTCCAGGTTTCGAACATCCAACAATGGCGGCATTGGTTCTACGCCTCGTGTTCAGGATTCCAGGAACTTCAGTCCGTCCTGCTCAGCCAGCACCTCTATGGATAATAGGCGAGTCGGATTTGCCTGTCAAACCTCTGCCATTCTCTCAGGCTCGATTTTACATGCCCTGGTGCGAGCAGAAGTAGTCCGTGGATTTTCTATGAGGGGTGGGCCGCGTACGCGGCCCACCCCTCATAGAAAGTTTTATTCTCGCAACAAAGCGGGATCGTAGTGTTGGCCGAAGCGACCTATGACCGGGTCCACCGGTTTATCTCGGCTGGACGGGACGATCATCGACGCCTTCGCTTATGAGGTGAATGCGGTGGGTCTGCGGACGGCGATAACCGCTACCACCGGCTGGCGGAACCAGCCGGTGGTGGTGGAGCACTACACCCACGACCCGCTGCGGCGGCTGACCGGGGTGACGGATAGCGAGGGCTTCCAGGCCGTCTACGACTACGATGCAGCGGGGAACCGTGTGCGGTGGTGGGCGAACGACGACCTGACGATCCGGCGGCCGCGCGATGGCTTTGAGGTCACCTACGTCTACGATGCAGCCGACCGGTTGTTAGAGTCGGTTTTACGATCCCCGGGCAGGGCTATGGCTGATGCAGGAGCCGTTGCCGAGCAATGTGTGGGCGCTCAGCACGGGGCATCGGTACCAGTATGCGTTCGCCAGCCGGGCAAACTCTGCCCCCTAGACGTCAAAGCCACCCTTCCATTCCGTGGACCACACGAACACAACCCGGGAGGGCGCCTTCGGCAGCCCTCCCGGCCGTTCCAGAAGCACAACCTCGGCGGCGACCGCATGGAGCCTAAAGCATCTCGAAGATCCCGGCGGCGCCCATGCCGCCCCCGATGCACATGGTGACCATCCCGTAACGGCCGCCCCGGCGGCGCAGTTCGTTCAGGATCTGAACGGTCAGCTTAGCCCCTGTGCACCCCAACGGATGCCCCAGGGCGATGGCCCCACCGTTCACGTTCACCCGCTCGAGGTCCATCTCCAGCTGCCGGATCACCGCCAGGGCCTGGGCGGCGAAGGCCTCGTTGAGCTCGATGAGATCGATGTCTTCCAGCCGCAGCCCAGCCATCCGCAGGGCCTTCGGGATGGCCTCCACCGGGCCGATGCCGAACAGATCGGGCGGCACCCCCGCGACCGCGAAGGTGACGAACCGGGCGATGGGCTTCAGGCCCAGGGCTTCCGCCCGCCGGCGTTCCATCACCACCACGGCCGCCGCCCCATCGCTCATTTGCGAGGAGTTCCCCGCCGTCACCACCCCGCCGTTCTTGAAGGCCGGCGGGAGCCGGGAGAGGGCCTCCATCGACGTGTCCCGCCGGGGCCCTTCGTCGGTGTCGAAGATCACCTTCCGCCGCACCACCCGGCCATCCTCGGCCGGCTCCGCCACTTCCACCTCAAGGGGAACGATTTCGTCCCGGAACTTGCCCGCATCGATGGCGGCGATGGCCCGCTGGTGGCTGCGAAGGGAGAAGGCGTCAGCGTCCTCGCGGGAGATGCCGAACTTCTCCGCCAGCCGCTCCGTCCCCAGCCCCATGCTGATGAACACCTCCGGCCAGGCCGACGCCAGCTCCGGGTCAGGGCGCAGGGTGAAACCCGTCATCGGCACCAGGGACATCGATTCGACCCCGCCGGCGATAATGATCTCCGCCCCGCCGCTCATAATCCGCTCCGCCGCGAGGGCGATGGCTTGGAGCCCGGAGGAGCAGAACCGGTTGATGGTCATGGCGGGGACGCTGACCGGAAGGCCGGCCTTGAGGGCGGCGATGCGGGCGATGTTGAGCCCTTGATGGCCCTCCGGCATGGCGCAGCCCAAGATCACATCGTCCACCATCCCCGGCTCCACCCCCGGGGCCCGCCGCAGCGCCTCGGCGATCACCGCCGCCGCCAAAACCTCCGGCCGCGTGGTCCGAAGGGTCCCCTTCTTCGCCTTCCCCACGGCCGTCCGCACGCCGGAAACGATCACTGCTTCACGCATTGTGGGCCTCCTGGCTGGATGTTGAGGGCTGAGGAAGGGCGTCGAAAACGCCCTTTCCCACCCTTTAAGGATTTTCTGTATGGGGTGGGCCGCGTAAGAAGTGGATGGCCTCACCCTCCCTTTCTCCCCCCTCCCCACGGCCCAAAGGGCCGTGGGGAGGGGGGAGAAAACAAAACACAGTTTGGGGCGCGCTGGGCGCCTTCGGTGCCCAGCGCGCCCCCAAACCCCTATAGCATGATCAATTCCTCAGGATCTTGCCGGTCTGCAGGAAGTGCCAAATCCGCTCCTGGGTCTTCGGCTCGCCGCACAGCGAGAGGAAGGCCTCCCGCTCCAGGTCGAGGAAGTGTTCCTCGTCGACCCACATAGGCTCAGGGTGATCCCCGCCGCAGAGCACGTAGGCCAACTTCTCCCCGATCTTCGCGTCATGCTCGCTGATGTAGCGGGCCTCGCGCAGCTGCCACACGCCGATCCGCAGGGCCGCCAACAGGTCCCGGCCAGCGGCGTAGAGTTTGGCCTTCAACGGCGGCCGGTAGCCGGATTCGGCCAGGCGAAGCACCTCGCGCTTGGCCTCGTAGAGCAGGAAGTCCGGGTTCATCACGATGCGGTCCTCGTCGCTCAGGAAGCCCAGGGCCCGCCCCTCCTCCGCGCTGGTCGCCACCTTGGCCGTCCCGATGGTCTCGAAGATCCGCCGGAGGAACGGCAGCGGATCGGCGTTCTCCGTCCGCATCGCGGGCGTTAGGACCCGGCGGACCATCTCCTTGCATCCACCGCCCGCCGGGATCAGGCCCACCCCCACTTCCACCAGGCCGATGTAGGTCTCCGCGGAGGCCACCATGCGGGCGCCGTGCATGGCCACCTCGGCGCCGCCGCCCAAGGTCATCCCGAACGGCGCGGTGACGATGGGCTTGTGGAAATAGCGCATGGTCATCATCAGGTTCTGCATCGTCCGGACGCCCTGCTCGATGGCCTCGAACATTCCCTGCTGGGCGGAGACGCCGATAACGAAGACGTTGGCCCCGGCGCAGAAGTGCTCCCCCTGATTGCCGATGACCATCCCCACCCAGTCCTCACGGTCCAGGCGCTCCAGCGCCCGCTGCATCATCGCGAAGATGTCCGGGTCCAGGGCGTTGGCCTTGGTGTGAAACTCCAAGCAGAGGACCCCATCGCCCAGATCGATCAGACTGGCGCTGGGGTTGCGCTCCAGCACCCGACCCTCGCGCTTGAGATCCTTGAGGATGATGGCCTTCGGATGGGGGGCCAGGCTCTGATAGGTTCCCGTCTTGAAATCGTAATAACCCACCACGCGGCCGTTCTCGTATTGGTAGAACGTCCGGTTCCCGGCCGCCAGGAAGGCTTTCACCCATTCCGCCACCGGCCAGCCCCGGGCCTCGATGCGGGCCGCCGTCTCCGCCACCCCCAGGGCATCCCATGTTTCAAAGGGGCCCAGCTCGTAGTTGAAGCCCCAGCGGATTGCCTGATCCACCGCCACGATGTCGTCGGCAACCTCGGGCGCCACATAGGCCGCATAGGCCAGGTAGAAATCCAGCACCTCCCGCACGAACTGGCCCGCCCGGTCCTCTTGGGCCACCAGGAAGCGCAGGCGTTCCCCCAGATCCTCGATCTTCAACGCCCGCCCCACCGAGTCCCAGCGCGGCTTCCGCGGCGGCTCGTATTCCAGGGTCTCCAGGTTCAACGGCCAGTATTGGGGCCCCTCCGGGGTCTCGACTTTCTTGTAAAAGCCCTGGCCCGCCTTGTTCCCCAGCCAGCCCCGTTCAATCATGGCCGCCATGACCCGGTTCATCGGGGAATCCTTCACCAGAGCCACGAAGGGATCATGGGCCAGGGCGGCTACCGTGTGCTGACCCACGTAGGCCGCCACGTCCAGGCCCACCAGATCCAACAGCCGGAAGGTGGCGGTCTTCGGCCGCCCGATCAGCGGGCCAGTGAGGGCATCCACCTCCTCCACAGTGTAGCCGTTTTGCAGGGTGTATTGGTTCGTGAACGCTCCGGCGATGAACCCGATGCGGTTGGCGATGAAGTTGGGGGTGTCCTTGGCCAAGACCACCCGCTTGCCCAGGCGGACCTCCAGGACGTGCCGCAAGGCGTCCAGGACCTCGGGCTTCGTGGCCGGGCCGGGGATCAATTCCACCAGCTTCAGATAGCGGGGCGGGTTGAAGAAGTGGGTGCCGGCGAAATGGGCGAGGAACTCCGGGGAACGCCCGGCGCCGATCTCCCGCAAGGGAAGACCGGAGGTGTTGGTGGTGACGATGGCCTCCGGCTTGCGCACCGCCTCCACACGGGCCATCACTTCCTGTTTGACCGCCAGGTCCTCCACCACCGCCTCGATGATCCAATCCGCCTCCCGGAGCCGATCCCAGTGGTCCTCTGTGTTCCCGATTCGGATCAGCCGCGCTCGATCCTCCACGAAGAAGGCGGCGGGTTTGGCCTTCTGCGCACGCTCCAACCCGGCTCGGACGATCCGGTTGCGCACCGCTGGATGCTCCAGCGTCAGACCCTTCGCCTCCTCCTCCGGCGTCAGGGATCGCGGGGGGATATCCAGCAAGTCCACTGGGAACCCCGCGTTCGCCAGATGGGCCGCGATGGCCGCGCCCATCGTCCCCGCACCGATCACTGCCACCCGTCGGATGGTGTAGCCCATCGGAAGCCTCCTCCAAATCGTTTTTCGACACTGCGGACAGCCATCTCCAGGCGTTATGAGCCGGCCGCGGATGCAGGGGGTTCGGGGGCATCCGGATTGAGTGAACGCCCCAGCCCGTGGATCCACCGCAGGATCACCTGAGCGGTTTCCTCGGGCCGCTCCATCGGGAAAAGATGACCCCCCGGGATCACTTCGAACTGGGCGTCCGGTTTCAGACGACGGAAGCGGCCTTCCGAATCCGCTGTGAACGTGTCCGTCGCCGCCCCCCGCAACACCAGGGTGGGCACTGGGATGTGGGGGACGAACCGCCAGGCATCATGGGGGACGTTCACAAAGATGTGGACCTCCCACTCGGGCGGATAAGCTAGGGCGACCTGACCATCCTGGGACGGACGTAGGCCCTCCTCCAGATAGCCGGCGAAGGCATCCGGGTGCCACGCGGCGAACAGCGGGCGGGATCGGAGATGGGCCGCGGCGGCCTCGCGATCCGGCCAGACCCGCCGTCGTCGGCGGGCGCGCCGGGCCAGCGGATGGAGCCGCGCCCCCAGGCCCAACGCCCGAAGGATCCGGAACAGCTGCAACACCTTGGGGTCCATCAGCACGGGGTCCATCAGCACCAAGGCCCGGAAGAGATCCGGGCGCCGCACCGCGGCGACCATCGTGATCACCCCGCCCATCGAATGGCCGATGCCGATGGCCTTCCGCCAGCCCAACGCATCGAAGGCCTCGATGAGGTCCTCCGCCAGGGTATACCAGTTGATCCCCCGCCGAGGGCGCTCCCCATCCGGCCAGAGGGGGCGGGGAAGCAGGCTCACCCCGTGGCCGGCGGAGGCCAGGGCCTGCATGAGCGGCCGGTAACATCCGGGGGGGAAGCCGTTCGCCACCGCCAGGTGGATCAGCGGGCCCTCCCCCCCGAAATCTCGGATCCGCTGTGCCCAGCTCACCCCAGCACCTCCTCCACAAACGCCCGCACGAGGCGATCCCGCTCCGGATGATAGCCCAGCACGATGGTGTAGTGGGTGGTGTTCGGCACCTCTACGATTCGCACCTGAGGGATCACCTCGCGGAGCAGATGCTCTTCGTCCTCGGCAAAGAAACGATCGTGCGGCCCGAAGGTGCCCACGGGAGCCTTCAACAACAGCGCCGGACATCGGATCCGCCCTCGGTAAGCGCGCAGCCGCTCGTTCCAGATCGCCCCCAGCTCCATCGCCTCCAACTTCCCCAACCGGGAAGGGAACCTCACCCGCACCCGGCCATCCGGCTCCTGGATCAGGCCCGCTTCCAGGATCGGCATCAGGCGCTCGTCGAACGGCTGCAGGAAGGGCATCGAGCGGACCAGCTCCCGGAAGGCCTCCCGAGAGGGCAGCTCCTCCAACCGGGCGTTCAGCACCTGGTTCAGGGATTCGGAGAAAGCACGGGAGGGAAGCGGCCCGCCATCGAACAGGAGCATCCCTCGGACCCGATCGGGATGTTCAGCGGCGACGGCCAGGGCCAGCATGGCACCCAGGGAATGGCCCATCAGCAGCGCGCCCTCTGGGGCGAGCGCCTCTAACACCGCTCGGATATCCCGGAGATGGGCGTCCACGCCATACGCCCGCTCATCGGCAGGTTGCTCGCTTTCCCCGCGGCCGCGCAGATCCATGCTCAACACCCGATAGGGTGGGTTCAGCGCTGGGATCAGGGGAAGGAAAGTCTCCGCGTAACCCGTCAAGCCGTGGAGGGCGAGGATCGTCCCTTTCTCCCCTGGCCACTCCAGGACGCGAAGTCGAACCTCGCCGGACACCCAGTGCGTTCGCGGCTCCATATCATGAGACCTCTCGATGTTCGATTCGTAGGGGCAGCCCTTGCGCCCCACGGATTCTTAGGGTTTGTGAGGGGTGAGCCGCTTACGCGGCTCACCCCTCACAAAAATTCCACGAGTCGAAAGCTCGCCGCTGCGAGTTGGGATGACCCCCTCTGTTGTTTGCAACAGAGCCAATGTAGTTCCAAACGCTACGCCAGCCCGCCGGTCAGCGAGAGGCCCCCATCCACCACGAAGACCGCCCCGGTGATGTAGTCGGCCGCCGGCGAGACCAGGAACAGGGCCAGACGGGCTACATCCTCCGGTTCCCCGAACCGCCCTTGAGGGGTCGCCTGCAGGATCCGTGTGGCGATCTCCGGCGTGCTCCACAGGAGCTCGCTGAAGCGGGTGCGGATGACCCCGGGGGCGATGGCGTTCACCTGGATGTTGTCCGGAGCGAGCTCCAGGGCCAACAGCTGAGTGAGCATAATCACACCGGCCTTGGAGACGCCGTAGAGGCCCATCCCCGGGGAAGGGCGCAAACCGGCCACCGAGGCGATGTTGAGGATCTTGCCCCGCTTCTGCGCCCGCATCACCGGAACGGCCGCCTTCGCCACTCGCCAGTAGCCCAGGAGGTTCACCTCCAGGATTTTTTGCCACTGGCCCTCATCCGCTTCGAGGGTAGGGCCGAAGTGCGGGTTGGTGGCTGCGTTGTTCACCACGATGTCGACCCGGCCGAAGGCCCGAACCGTCTCCTCCACCAGCCGCTCCACTTCCGCCATCCGGCCGGTGTGAGCGGGGCAGGCGATGGCCTCGCCGCCCAGGCCCCGGATCTCCTCCAGCACCGGGGCCAGGTTCTCAGCCTTCCGGCTCGCTAAGACCACCCGGGCGCCGGCCCGGGCCAGGGCGTGGGCGATAGCCCGCCCGATGCCCCGCGAGGCGCCCGTCACGATCGCCACCTGATCTCGGAGATCGATGGGGATGCTCATCGACGCCCTCTACTTCAGCTCACGGCTGGTCAGGCCGAGGACGCGGCGGGCAACGATCAGGGTGTTGATCTGGCCCGTGCCCTCGTACAGGTCGTTGATCTTCGCGTCCCGCATCCATTTCTCGACCAGGTAGCGGGTGGAGTAACCCAACGGCCCCAGGATCTCCACCGCTTTGTAGGTGATCCAGGTCACCGCCTTGCCCGCCTTCACCTTGGCCATGGAGGCCTCCAGGGCGTTCGGCTTCCCCTGATCCAACATCCATCCCGCCCGCAGCGTCAGGAGCCACGCCGCCTTGTGCATGGCCTCCATCTCCATCACATCCCGCTCGATGGCCGTCAGCTGGTGTCGCGGCAGGCCGTAGCGGATCCGAATGCCTTCCTTCTCCAGGACCTCCTTCGTGAACTCGATCGCGGCGCGGGCGATGCCCAGGGCCCCGGCAGCTACCACCGGCCGGGAGGCGTCGAACGTCACCATCACCCCCTTGAACCCATCGGTGCGCGCCGTGTCCAGGATCTCCGGGCTACCCAGGATGTTGTCGAGGGGGATGCGGGCGTTATCGAAACGGATGGCCGCGGTGTCGCTGGCCCGGATACCCAGCTTGTGCTCCCGCTTGGTGATGCTCACCCCGGGGGTCCCCGCCTCGACCACAAAGGGCTTGATCCCCGCCCGACCGGCTGTCTTATCGATCGTCGCCCAGACCACCACGATGCCATCCGAAGCTTCCAGGGCCAGGTATCCGTTCGTGATGAAAATCTTCTCCCCATTGAGCACCCAATACCCGTCCTCCCGTTTCGCCGTGGTCTGGATGGCCGAGACATCCGAGCCCGCGCCCGGCTCCGTCACCGCCATCGCCCCCCACTTCGGCCCGCCCTCGGTATAGCGCTTGAGGAAGCGAACCTTCTGCTCCGGGGTGCCCACGGCGTTGATCGAGTAGCCCGCCAGGCCCGGCCCGGGCATACATAGATACAGGCCGGCATCGCCCCAGGTGAGCATCTCCACCAAGAAGATCATCCGGAGGTTATCGTAACGCGGCCCTTCGCGCTTCTTCTCCGTCGGCTGCTCCCCGGCCAGCTGACGCTCCGCCCGTCGCACAATCCGGATCCAATCCTGCTGCACAATGGGCCACATGGCGTTCACGAAATCCCAAGGGATCTCGTGCTCGTGCTCATCATAGTAGCGGGCGTTGGGCCGCATGAGCTGTTCCGCGACCATGCGCGCCATTTCCCGCTGTTGCTGGATTTCCTCCGGGATCTCAAAGCTGATCATGCGTCACCTCCCAATGCCTCTTCTGTTTGGAGGATATACAGCCGAGGAAGCGGATGGCCCCACCCCCTGGATCCCTCCTTCCCGCGGCCCAAAGGGCCGCGGGAAGGAGGGATGAAAGATCTTTTGGGGGCGAGATCTCCTTCCCCACGGTTTTCTTCATCCAGGCGTCCCGTTTCCCCCGCTGAGGAACATGCGAACCGCTCACACCATCACCAGCCCCTCCAGCATCGGGAGGCCACGGGCGTTGCGCAGCCACATCTCCACCGGGTGATCCCGGATGTAGCCGTGGCCGCCCAGGGTCTGAACCGCCCCATCGGTCACCCGCAGGGCCATGTCATCGGCGAAAAGCTTCGCGAGATACGCCTCCCGGCTCACATCCTCCCCCCGATCCAACTTCCACGCTGCTTCCCAGACCATGAGCCGGGCCGCGTCGATGTCGATGGCCATCTCCGCGATCATGAAGGCGATCGCCTGGCGATGGGCGATGGGCTCCCCGAACTGCACCCGCTGCTTGGCGTAATCCCGCGCGTACTCGAAGGCTCCCCGGGCCAGCCCGACCGCCAACGCCGCCAGGGCCACCCGCGAGCGCTCCAACAACCGCTCCATCGAGATGCCGTTCTCGCCCCCCACGCGCTGGCAAAGGGGAACCCGACAATCCTCCAAGGCGATCTCATAGGTCGGCAGGGCGCGGATCCCCGCGTAGCGGTCGCGCTCCTTCACCACCAGCCCCGGCGTCCCCTTCTCCACCAAGAAGGCCTGGGTTCGCCCGTCCTCGCTGGCGTAAACCAGGAGCAGCTCCGCCTCCGCCGCCATGGGGACCCCGATCTTCACCCCGTTGAGGACATACACCTCGCCCTCCCGGCGGGCGGTGGTCTTCAGCTGGAACGGATCGAACAGGAAGCTGGGCTCGATCAGGGCGGCCGCCGCCTTGATGAAACGCTCCTCACAGAACCGGGGCAGGTAGGTCTTCTTCTGCTCCTCGGTCCCATAGAGCAGGATCGGGAGGGCCACCGCGTGAGGCGCCAGCAGATAGAGCGAAAGGGTGAAATCGCCCCAACCGAGCTCCTCCAGCGCCAGGACGCTCGTCAGGGCCGAAGGCTCGCCGAACCCCCCATACGCTTCTGGGATCATGCTGGGGAGCAACCCGATCGACCACCCACGAAGGATCACATCCTCCGGAACCTGGCCTGTCTCATCGCTCTCCCGCGCCACCCGGCGCAGGTGCTCCTCAGCGAAGGCGTGGACCGTTTGGATCAGCATCCGCTGTTCATCCGTCGGCTCAAATGAGATCATCGCCTTCCCTCCTCCTGAGAACTTGAAGCCATTAAGCCGCCGCTCACTCCCGTAGGGTCCGCAAGCCGATCAGCAGCGTGAAATCCCCCTCCCAGCGCAACTTCCCCGTGGCGAAGGCCAGCTGGCCGTCCAGCTCCCCGCGCTGCATGGAGCTGTAGTCCGTGGTGGTCATGCGCAGCGTCCCGGAGGGCTCCGCCGCCCCGTTGTAAATGGCCGTCGCCCGCCACAGGGTCCCATCCGGCCGCTCCAGCTCCAGGCGCACGGTTCCCTTCAAGCGCTGGAGCGCCTCGAAGCGACGCCGGGTCCGAAAGGCCAGGTAAGGGGGCTCGCCGAGGTAAAGACGCCCGGTGATCGCCTCTCGCCATTCATCGACGCCGAGGATCAGCTCCACATGAGGCGTCTCCCCGCTCTCTCCCTCGATCACCGAGAGGCGCTTGCCATCCTCCACCCGTAGGGTGAAGACCTCCCCATCCACCCGATAGCGGACGACCAGCGTGGTCCCCTCCATTTCCTCCGGAGGTGCAGCCGCAACAGCGGCCTCGAAGAGCCGGGGGACCCATTCCATAAAGAAGGCGCGGACGGAGACATCGGGGGGAACGGTCGGCAAAGGCGCGGCAGCCGGCGTGGCCTCCCGCAGCAGCCGCCGGAGCACCTTCCCCACCATCGACTTGGGAAGGGAATCCCGGAACTCCACGCTCCGGGGGACCTTGTAAGGCGCCAAGTTCCGTCGGCAGTGTTCTATGATCTCCTCTTCGGAAGCCTGGGCGCCGGGCTTGAGGACCACGTAGGCCTTCACCGCCTCCCCACGGTAGGGGTCAGGGACACCGACCACAGCGGCTTCCAGAACCGCGGGATGGGCGTAGAGAACCTCCTCCACCTCCCGCGGATAGACATTGAACCCGCCGGTGAGGATCATATCCTTCTTGCGGTCCACAATGTAGAAATAGCCATCCTCATCCATCCGGGCGATATCCCCCGTGTAGAGCCAGCCGTCCCGCAACGTCTGAGCGGTTTCCTCCGGTCGGTTCCAGTAGCCCTTCATCACCTGGGGCCCCTTGATAACCAGCTCCCCGATCTCGCCGGGCTCCAGCTCGCGGGTCCCTGTCTCCACGTCCACAATGCGCGCATCCGTGTCGGGGATCGGGAGCCCGATGCTTCCCAACTTCTTCAGGTTCATAATCGGGTTGATGTGGGTGATGGGGGAAGCCTCCGTCAGGCCATAGCCCTCGATGAACGTGCCTGAGGAAAACCGGGCGAATTGCTGGATCACCTCCACCGGCAGGGGGGCGGCGCCGCTGTTGCAAAGGCGAATGGAGTCGAGGCCGGATTCGGCCACCCGCGGATGGTTCAAGAGGGCGATATACATCGTCGGCACCGCCGGCAGGAACGTGGGCTGGTAGGTCCGAATCGCGTTCAGCGTTTCCTCTACATCGAAGCGGGGGAGAAGGATCAGGGTGGCCCCGTTAAACATCCCCACGTTCATCAGGGAGGTCATGCCGAAGGAGTGAAAGAGGGGCAACACGACCAGGTAGCGCTCCTCCCCCCTCCGGACGAACTCCCGGGCCCAGACATAGGCTTGGATCACGTTGGCGAACAGGTTGAAATGCGTGAGCATCACCCCTTTCGGCAGGCCGGTGGTGCCACCCGTGTAGGGGAGGACCGCCACGTCCTCCATCGGATTCACCGGGGGCTGGAAGAACCGCTCCCCCGCCCGTTCCATCAAATCCGCCCAGCGATAGAGCCCGGGCCCGGTCGGCGTCTCCACGCTCATCCCCTGGGCCTGAACCCGCTGGAGGTAAAGCGGCCGGACGGCCTCCGGCATGTAATCCTGCAGGCCGGCGAAGATCACGAGCTCCGGCCCAGCTTGCTCGCGCACAGCCATCACCTTGGGGGCCATGGTGTCCAGAGCGATCAGGGCCCGCATCCCACTATCCTCCACCACATAGCGGAGCTCTCGTTCCACATAGAGGGGGTTCAGGGGGACGACGACCGCGCCGAGGCGGAGGATAGCGTAGAAGGCGATAAAAAATTGCGGGCAATTGGGCAGCATCAACCCCACTCGATCCCCCGGCCGGATCCCCAAGGCATCCAACGCGGTAGCGAGGCGGACGGAATGCCGGCGGAGCTCCCTATAGGTGAGCTCCGCCCCATAGAAAATCGTTGCGGTGCGATCCGGATACTGGTTCGCCGCGAAATCCATCAAGGCGCTTAAGGGCTGCCGCGGATAGGTCAACGAGCGTGGCACCCAGAAATCATAGAAGCGATGCCATCGCCGCTCCTCCATGGCCACCTCCTTAAACCCTTGAGCCAGAGTTTTCCAACAATCTGAATGGCGGAATGGGGCCCACTGGCCCCCCTTTGCCCCTGGTATCGGAGCGCTGCCGTCCATCCCCTCTCCGAGGTCGGAAGACAGGGGCCGAGCGCCTTCTATGCCACCCGGAGCGATCTAGATCAGCGACCACAACATTACGATGCCCGTCTCCCCTGCGGAGGGAAAACGGGGAGAGTGGGACCCCGAAAAGGGCGAGGCCTGAGAAAAGACCCCCGCCCACCCCCTCTGGCTATGGCCCGATACGGAAGAACGAAGTGAGGCGCGTGGCCAGCATCATGTTCCCGCTGACCTTCAGCTTGCCGCTCATGAAGGCTTTCATCGCATCCAGCTTCCCGGTCGCGATATCCACAAAGTCCTGAGCGTCCATCGTCAGCGTCACATCGGCTTTCTCGGCCTTGCCCTCGTGGACGGAGCAGGCGCCCTCAGCGATCACCAGGTACCAGTCGCCACCCCCCTCCCCGGTGAGGGAATATTGGATCGTTGCGTTCACACCCTGGGCCTTATCCGGCTGGAAGGCCTCAGGCATCCGCATCATCACGTCCCGCGCCGTCAGCTCGCTCATGGATCCCTCCTTGTGAAGAAGTTGAAGAGGTGAAACAGATCGTTTGCTTCCAGCCTGCTCGATCCATGCCCAGAGGCACCGAAGCAAATGAATCTCATCCGCGAACGGTCGCGTCTCTCCGGTATGGAGGTCCGATACCTCCCCTCGCAACCGTCCCTGGCTCTGGGTCTCCTCGAGCCAGATTCGTACCATGAAAGAAACTGCCCGCGGCCTTTGTCGCCCCACAACGGACCCCAGCAGAAGTCACACCGTGAGTTTCCCGGTGGGGGCGAGGCCCTTCCGTCTCCTCTCGCACGTTCCGGACGGAGGGGCCCCTTTCCCCTCGTCCCCCTGCCTATACGAAAACAGGCACCAAAGCGCTCCGCTCAGAACAACTCAGCTTGACCGCGCGAGCCCTCAATGAGAGAAGGTCAACAGCGCACTGCCTATGGAGTACATTAACCCTTTAAAGTTCAGAGAGAGTTCAAGCTTTTCTCCTGGTTGTCGGCAATTTGTGAATTCGCGAACGAATTTTTGTCATTGAGAGCGGGTCAACTGGACTTCAGATGAACTCCTCCGTGCAAGAAATTTTGGGGTGGGGCCGCCTTCGGCGGCCCCACCCCAAAATCCT
>DATMAC010000029.1:0-3374 GCA_035573655.1 Thermoflexus sp. | reverse complement strand
CCATCAGCCGGCAAGCTCACACAGGCACTTCCGTACCGGGCGTGAGCCTCCGCTGATGGCTTTTGATAAGGACGGCGTAGGCCGTCCTTCGGCCGAAGGCCCGGGGAGGCCGGCTTCAGCCGGCGGAGCTTACGCCGCCCCGAACTCCCGCCGCAGCTGCTCCGCCGCCGCGCGGATCGCTTGGAGCTTGCGGAACGCTACCTCCGGCGTGGCCACCGGGCGCTCGGCGAAGGTCCCGAAGCCGCAGTCTGGGTTCAGGAAGATCTGGTGCGGCTCGAAGTAGTTCAGGGCTTCCTTCACCCGGCCGATGATGAACTCGGGGGATTCCACCTCGGCGGTGCGCGGGTTCACCACCCCCAGGCCGATCTCCCGCTTCCGCGGGCAGGCTCGGAAGACGTGCAGGTCCCCCGCCCGCGGGGTGGCGAACTCCAGCACCCACTGATCCACCCGCATCGCTTGCAAGGTGTCCAGCAACGGCTCGTAGCTCCCGGTCAACAGCGCCTCCTCCCGCGTGGTCCAGTTCCCGCGGCAGATGTGGACCCCGACGCGGATCCCCTCCACGCCCAGTACCACCCGGTTGATTAACTGGGCGGCCCAGGCCAGCTCCTGTTTGGGATCCTCCGAGGCCGCGGAGAGGGATGCGCACATGAACGTCCGGCTGTGGACCGGCGGCTGGAACACGACCTCCGTCAGCACCGGCTCGTCGAGTTGGACGAAGTCGGCCCCCGCGTCCCGCAGGCGGAGGATCTCCTCCCGCAGGATGGCCACCACGTCCTGGGCCAGATCCTCCCGCGTGGGGTAGACCCGATCCGACAACCCTTGGACCCACATCGTCCGGGTCAGCAGATAGGGGCCTGGGAGCGGGATCTTCACCGGCCGGTCCGTATGCCGGCGCAGGAACTCCAACTCGTCCAGGGCCAGGGGCATCTTCAAGCGGATTTTGTCCACGGCCACCGGGGTCTTGATGGCGTAGGCCGGGACGTCCAGCTGGCGGAGGATCTGCTCGAAGAAGGATTTGTCCTCCGCGTAATCATACATCTCGGCCACACTCATCATCCGGACCCCTTCCAGCTTTTCGACGACGAAGGAGTAGAAGTTATCCCGGCGCTGTTCCCCGTCGCTCACGATCTCCACGCCGGCTTCGATTTGGGCATGCAGCGCCTCCAGGACCGCCCGGTCGGCGATCTCCTGGAATTCCTTGTAAGAGAGCTGCCCAGCGTGGCGCTTCCGCAGGGCTTCCAGGAGCCACGGCGGCCGCGGCCAGCTGCCTACCACAGTGACTGGAAAGAGAGGTAACCCGTTCGGCGCCATCGTGCCCTCCTTAAGGTTGAGGTTCTTTAGGGAATTACGCGGCGGGTTTCCGTTCGGGCCGTGGGGTCGCCCCGCCCGCACCCTTCCTCATCAGCAGGGCATCCCTCCACGGGACTCCGTGGGGGTCTGATCCTCCTCCGGCGTGTAGCGGAACCACCACCCGGAGACGGTCGCGATCTCCGCCCGCAAAGCCACGGGGCGTGCAAAGGTGTTCCCCACGGGGGAAGTGGCCACCGTCTCGGTCCAGAGGGCCTGGAGGGTTTCCTCGTCCGCATCGGCGTCCACATAGGCTTTGGCGATCACCTCGCGGTAGCCCGGATGGCCCTCCCCGTCCAGGCCCAGGAATCGCAAAAGGTTGTCGATGTGTCCCTCCAGAGCCACCTCCAGGTTCCGGATGGTGATCCCCCGGCGGGAGGCATTAAAGACCAGGCCGAGGCCCAGGCAGGCGCCCAACGCGCCCAGCACATACTCCAGCGCGCTGATCCCGGCCTCCCGCCCGGACCGATCGACCGATTCATCCACCGTGAACGACTGATTGCGAACGTAGGCGCGGCCCCTCAGGCCGCCCTCCCATCGGAAGCGGGCCCACCGGCGGGATTGAACCGCTTCCGGATGTGTGCGTACTTCCTCCAGGAGCTGTTGCAGTTCCTCCACATCCACGCCGTTCACCAAAGTGCCCATCACGAGACCTCCATGGAAATCGGGGTCCTCAGCGCCTGCTCGTATGGATGGGGTTGACGCCGTTGGGTAATCCCCCTGGGGTTCGGAGCCGCCGGAGGCGGCCCCCAACCCCAGAGGATCTCCCAGAACCATCGGCGATCCCCTCGCCTCACGAGGCGGCGATCCGGCTGAGCTCCGGACGCAGGGTGACCGAGCGGGCGAGGGTGTTGCCGACCGGCGAGGTCCGCACCGTCTCCGCCCAGATCTTCTGAAGCGTCCCTTCGTCGGCCTCAGCGTCCACATAGGCCTTGACCACGATCTCCCGGTAACCCGGGTGCCCTTCCTCGCTTAAGCCCAGGAAGGTCAGGATGTTATCGATCTCCCCATCCAGGGCGATCTCCAGATTGCGAATGGGGATCCCATGTTTTGTCGCGTTCAGGACGAATCCGACGGTGAGGCAGGCCCCCAGCGCCCCCAGCACATACTCCACGGCATTCGGGGCCTCATCTTTGCCGACCAAATCGGCGGGCTCGTCGATCACGAAGGAGTGGTTCCGGATATACGCGCGTCCCTTGAAGCCGCCCAGCCAGCGGACCCGTGCAGACCACCGATTCAGCGAGCGGGCGGCCTCTGGGTCCGCCTGCACCTGGGCGACCAATTGCTGCAGCTGTTCAAGGTCTAAACCGTTCAAGGTCGCTCCCATGGGAACCTCCTTGTGAATGAAAGGGTATGGGGTATTGGGAATGGCGATTCGCCGAATCGAGTCCGGAGAGGTTTGTTCTGGAGCGGGGGTAAAGAGGGAAAATGCGGGAATCCATGGGGGAAAGGGGAGGCCTTCCCTCTCTACCCCCGCGGAGGACACCTACAGGTGGAGAAGCGAGCGTGAAGCAGATCCAACCTGTGCATGCCTGACCTCCCCCGTCATTCCCAGCAGCTGGGTTCTTTTTTGAGCTCCGGGTTCCCACGATTTAAAGCGAATTATAAGCAAGTTCACCGCCTTAAGCAAATCAGCGATCCTCCATATCCGCAGGTCGGGCCTCAAGGCCCACCCGTGCGATCGATGCTCACGACGATCGCTTCGTCTGCTCGGGTTTGAGGAATAGACAGTCTGAAAAATATGCCCGTAACGATTCCGCCCTTCTCACGCAACGCCCATACAGGTATCCGGGGTTTCCTTCTGGGGGCTTTTGGGGCCGAGCTGCGCGCCGAAGGCGCCCGGCTCGGCCCCAAAATATTTTTTCATCCCCCCTCCCCACGGCCCTTTGGGCCGTGGGGAGGGGGGAGAAAGGGGAGTGGGGCCGTTCCCTACTTACAGCCAGAGCAAATTTTCAGACACTCTCTAAAGGCCAACGGGGGAATAAAATGCGCCCAGGGGAGCTCACCGGATCATCCGGGAGAGGCGG
>DATMAC010000028.1:0-7727 GCA_035573655.1 Thermoflexus sp. | reverse complement strand
TGTGCAGGAAGCCCTGTCACGATTCCGCGCCCATCCCTGGGTATCCGTGGTTTCCGTCGGGGGCTTTGGGGGCCGAGCCGCGCGTCGAAGGCGCGCGGCTCGGCCCCCAAACGGTTTTTCTCCTCCCTCCCCACGGCCCTTTGGGCCGTGGGGAGGGAGGAGAAAGGGGGGTGGGGCCCCTCCTCACGGACAGGGGAGGTCGTTACCCAAAGCAAGTTTTCAGACCCTCTCTAAGAGGCGGCTGCTCACCCCTTGTGGGATCTTGTTCATGGCATCCTTCCCGAATGCAAAGAGCGATTCGATCGGCAGGGTGACATGGGGCTCTCCCGGTTCGTTGTCGGTCACGACCTGATCATCCAGCGATTGGAGCGCCAGCGCGCGGAGGGGCGGATCGCCCACGCGTATCTCTTCACCGGCCCCCCACAGGTTGGAAGGCGGACGCTGGCATGGACCTGGGGGATGGCCCTGCTGTGCGCGGATCCGGACCCTCCTTGCGGGTCGTGCCGCTCATGCCGTTTGATGCAGGCCAGCCATCACCCCGACGCCATTCAAGTCCTTCCGGAGGGATCCAGCTTGAAGATCGATCAGGTCCGGGAAGTACAGCGGCTCCTCGCTCACACGCCTGTCGAGGGACCTTATCGGATTGTGCTCTTCGATCAGGCGGAAACGATGACGACGGAGGCCGCCAACGCCCTGCTGAAGACGCTGGAGGAGCCGCCCTCCTATGGGGTGCTGATGCTCATCGCCCCTTCTCCGGAATCCCTATTGCCCACGGTGGTCTCTCGCTGCCAGATCCTCTCGCTGGATCCCATACCCATCCCGAGGGTTCGCCAAGCCCTTGAGGAGCGGTGGGGCATCCCGCCGGATCAAGCGGATCGGCTGGCCCGGCTGTCCGGAGGGCGGATGGGATGGGCGGTGCAGGCCGCTCAGGATCCGGAGGTGCTGGCCGAGTATGCGGATCGGATCCGTCAGATCCACGAGTTGCTGACTCAAGGGCGTGCCGGGCGCTTCGCCTTCGCGGAAGCCCTTTCAGGGGAAGAGGAGGGGGTCCGATCGGCCTTCCTGGAAACGGCCATGGCCTGGTGGCGGGATGTGCTGATCTTAGCGAGCGGGGCGGATCTTCCACTGACCCATGAAGAGGATCGCTCGACCCTTCAGGAAGTTGCGCGGCGGATCGGCGTGGAGGGAGCGCGGGCAGCCTTAGAGGCCACGCGCCGGGCGTGGCTGGCGCTGCGTCGGAACGCGAACGTCCGGCTGGCGTTGGAGGCGATGTTCCTGGACTGGCCAGCGCCCATGAGGGAAAATCCGTAAGGGGAAATCTTCGGAGGCTGGAGGCCGCCGAATGCGGCCCTCAGCCCTCCAAGATCCCAAGGGAAGCTATGGTCAATCGCCCCCGAACCGGCGTGAAGCGCGTTCTCACTCCTATGTCTCGACGGGATCTTCTGTTAATTCCTCCATTGTTGTTCTTCGGGGCTTTCTATTTGTATCCCCTCGGTTCGATCATTCAACTGAGCCTGGCCCCGGAGGGGCGGATCACTTGGGGAGCCATTCTTGAGACGCTTCGGGGGGCGGCGTTCTGGAAGGTGCTGGGGTTCACGGTCGGTCAAGCGGCGCTCTCCACGATGGTCACCCTGGCCTTGGGCTTGCCCCTGGCGGGCCTTTTCGCCCGTTACCCATTCCTGGGTCGGGGATGGTGGCAGGCGATGGCCACGGTGCCCTTTGTCCTCCCGACCGTCGTTGTGGCGGCTGCGTTCACAGCGCTCTTAGGCCCCCGGGGATGGATCAACCAGGCCTTGATGGCCCTCCTGAACCTCCCGGAGCCGCCCATTTCCTTCCTCAACACCCTGGCCGCGATCGTGGTCGCCCATGTGTTCTATAACCTCACCCTGGTGCTGCGCATCGTCGGGACCGCATGGGCTCACTTGGATCCAACGTTGGAGATGGCCGCCCACACGTTGGGGGCGGACCGCTGGCGGACTCTCGGGAGGGTGACGCTCCCCCTTCTGATGCCTGCGATCCTGGCGGCCACGGCGCTGGTGTTTTTATTCGACTTCACCAGCTTCGGGGTGGTGTTGTTGCTGGGCGGCCCCCGCTACGCCACGCTGGAGGTGGAGATCTATCGACAGGCGGTGGGCCTCTTCAATCTCCCTGCCGCGGCGACTTTGGCTCTGGTTCAACTGGGGCTGACCTTTGGAATTTTAGCCCTCTACACCCGTCTTCAGGCGCGTCTCACTTTCCCTCTGGAATGGCGGCCGGCGGCAGCCACTGCTCGCTCGCTGCGCACCCTCTGGGAGCGGGCGAAGGTGGCCTTGGGGCTCTCAGCGCTTTCCCTATGGATCGGCTTACCGTTACTGGCGTTAATCGCGCGCTCGGTGACCCCCATGACGGCCCGGAAGCCGGGGGAGGCGGCGATCTATACCGGGTGGCTCACCCTGGGTTACTATCGGGAGCTATGGATCAACCGGCGTGGGGCGGTCACCTATGTGGCGCCGATCGAAGCGGTGCGGAACTCGTTGATCTTCGCCGGTATGGTCATGGTGCTCTCGCTGCTGCTCGGGGGGATGGTCGCCTACGGGCTTGCGGGCCGTCGTGGCCGCCGCTGGCTGGACCCCCTGCTCATGCTCCCGCTTTCCACCTCCGCCGTCACGCTGGGGTTCGGGTTCCTGACCGGGTTCAGCCGTCCTCCGGTGTTCCTGCGGGTGTTCCCAGGACTGGCGGAGGCCGTGATGGCCCTGCGCACCTCCCCGCTCCTGGTGGTGATCGCTCACACGCTGATCGCATACCCGTTCGTGGTGCGGATCCTTCTGCCAGCGATGGAGGGAATGAACCCTCGCTGGCGGGAGGCGGCGATGACCCTTGGGGCATCCCCCTGGCGGGTGTGGTGGCACGTGGAGGCGCCGCTGTTGGGCCGGGCGCTTCTGACAGCGGCCATCTTCGCCTTCTGCGTCTCCTTGGGGGAATTCGGGGCGACTGCCCTGATCGCCCGTCCGACGATGACCACCATGCCGCTGGCCATCGCCCGTTTCCTGAGCCAGCCGGGCGAATTGAACTTGGGCCAAGCGATGGCCATGAGCACGCTGTTGCTCCTCGTGACATTCCTCGGTATCCTTCTCATCGAACGCTTCCGTTATCGGGGGATCGGCGGGTTTTAACTTGAAGGTCCATAAGGGGAAGGGGATCGCGCACTGCTGGCGCCCCGATATAAGGGAGTGAGGGCCAATGCCCCCACGGCCCTTCAGGCTGTGGGGACGGTGATGGCGAGAGATCTTAGGGGAGGGCTGGACGCCAAAGACGCCCGGCTCGCCTCTAAATCCCTACGAGGAAACCTATCGCGTTCCGGACAGGAGCTTCCTATTGACCTTCGTGAATTCAACGGAGCAATCAGGGCGCATTTCCAAAGCTTTTGGGGGTTTTGGGGTGAGCCGGGCGCCTTCGGCGCCCGGCTCACCCCAAAATATCGTTTATCCCCCCTCCCCACTGCCCCTTTGGGCGGTGGGGAGGGGGGATCCAGGGGGGTGGGGCCGTTGGCCTGCACGATCCTGGATCTCACACGCGATTCGATCAGCCGATCCTTTCGCAACGCGAGGGTCAATAAAATGCACGGGAAGATCGTCTCGGTGTTCGGGAGCAGCACCCCGCCACCGGAATCCACGGACTATCAGATGGCGCGAGCATTGGGTCGCCGGCTGGCGGAGGCCGGCTTTGTGGTCATGAGCGGTGGGTACCGTGGGACGATGGAAGCCGTAAGCCTTGGGGCGAAAGAGGCGGGCGGCTTCACGATTGGGGTGACGGTGGATCCATTCGACCGCTGGGGCCTGAAGGCCAACCCTTATCTCGATGTGGAGATCAAGTTCCCCACCCTCTTTCAACGCCTGCACTATCTGGTCACGGCGGGCGACGCGTTGATCGCCCTGCCCGGAGGCATTGGGACGTTGAGCGAGATGGCGCTGGCGTGGAGCTTGTTGCAAACCGGCGAGCTTCCTCTCCGCCCGTTTCTCCTCTTGGGATCCCGATGGCGGCGTTTGTTGGACGCCTATTTGGATCCGTTCTACATCCGGGAAGAGGACGTCGGCTTGCTGCGGCTGGTGGAAACGCCGGAGGAGGCGGTGGAGGCGCTCCAAGCGCACATCCAGCGCCTCGCGGAACGGTCCCCTCGGCCTCTAGGGTAGGGGACCAGCGATCTGTAGGGGCACCCCTTGTGGGTGCCCCTACGGAAACGACGTGGATGGGGGGTGGGCCCTGCTCCTACCCCATGGATACGGGAATTAGGAGGGTATCCGTGAAAATCCTCTGTGTGGATATCGGAACCGGGACCCAGGATATCCTGCTCTACGATAGCGAGAAAGACTTGGAAAACGCCTGTCAGTTGATTCTCCCCTCGCCGACCCTCCGGATCGCCCGCGCGATCCGGCAAGCCACTCGGGAGCGACGGCCGATCCTCCTCACCGGCGTCACGATGGGCGGGGGCCCATGCCAGTGGGCGGTGGAGGATCACCTGCGGGCGGGCCTTCCGGTGTATGCAACCCCTGAAGCGGCCCGGACCTTTAACGATGACCTGGAGGTGGTGCGCGCGATGGGGGTGCAGATCGTCAGCGACGATGAGGCCGCCCGCTTGGATAGGCAGGTGGTCCGCCTCACCCTGCGGGATTTTGACTGGGAGGCCTTGCGACGGGCTTTCGAGGCTTTTGATGTGCCCCTCCGACTGGATGGGGTGGCGGTGGCCGTTTTCGATCACGGGGCAGCGCCTCCGGGCTACTCCGATCGCAAGTTTCGATTCGATTACTTGGCCCGCCAGCTGGCGGAGCGCCGGGATCTGCTGGCCTTTGCCCATCGCGGGGAGGAGATCCCCTCCATCCTCACCCGGCTCCAGGCGGTTGTGCGCACAGTTCGAGAAGCCTTCGATGGGCCCGTCGCGGCGATGGATACGGCACCTGCGGCGGTTCTGGGGGCCACGTTGGATCCCCAAGTGGCCGCCTGGCGGCATCGTGTAGTGGTGAACATCGGGAACTTTCACACGCTGGCCTTCCGCATGCGGGATGGGGAGGTGGAGGGGCTCTTTGAGCATCACACCGGGCTTTTAGATCAGGAGAAGCTGGATCGCCTGCTCAGCCGGCTGATGGCCGGGGATTTGAGGTTTGAGGAAGTGTTCGAGGACATGGGGCACGGCGCGCTGATGTTCGAGACCACGCCGATGGCGCCGGAGGGTGTGGCTGTGGTCGGGCCCCGACGGGGGTTGCTGCGAGGGTCTCGTCATCCGGTCTACTTTGCCGTTCCCTACGGGGACATGATGCTGACGGGGTGTTTCGGGCTGTTACGGGCCTTCGCTGCGCTTTATCCAGAGCTCGCCTCTCCCATCCTGGATTCGCTGCAAGGGGCTCCTCGCCCGGCGCCTTGGGAGACGCTGGATGAGAGCTGAGGGGAAAGGGGCCGGCCTGGGCGCCGATTGCAATCGCCGATTGGAAATCGGCCTTCATAGGCACTTCGCGCCGGGCGTCGGCCTCCGCCGACCGAAGCATCGGCGGAGGCCGACCGTTGGCCGAAGGCCCGTGGAGGGCGACTTCCAGTCGACGTGAAGATAACCATGAGGAGGCTTTCTTACCGATGGATCAGACGGTGCGAGTGGATGTGGTGATCCCCGTTTATAACGAGGAGCGAGATCTGGAGCCCAGCGTCCACAAGCTGCGCGCGTTCCTTCGGGAGCATTGTCCGTATCGTTGGCGGATCGTGATCGCGGACAACGCCTCGGTGGACCGCACGCCGGAGATCGGACGGCGACTGGCCGAGCAGTGGCCTGATGAGGTGTGCTATCTCCGATTGAACCGCAAAGGGCGGGGGCGGGCGCTGCGTAAGGCCTGGTTGGAGAGCGACGCGGATGTGATGGCCTATATGGACGTCGACCTCTCCACCGACCTCAGCGCTTTCATGCCGCTCATCCAGCCCCTCGTGGAA
The DNA here is from genome assembly GCA_035573655.1 of Thermoflexus sp. GTDB lineage: Bacteria > Chloroflexota > Anaerolineae > Thermoflexales > Thermoflexaceae > Thermoflexus. The sequence goes on along the minus strand of DATMAC010000028.1, from coordinate 1,778 downwards.
GGGCGCTATCACATCGCCACCGGCAATCGCCTCCATCCCCAGTCCCGAATCGTTCGCTCCTTCAAGCGGGAACTGATCTCCCGCATCTACAACTTCATCGTATGGCTGCTCTTCCCTCGACGCCGTTTCCAGGACGCCCAGTGCGGGTTCAAAGCGATCACCCGCAAGGCCGCCCAGGAGCTGATCCCTTTGGTGGCCAATCAGTCATGGTTTTTCGATACAGAGCTGCTGTTGCGGGCTGAGCAACGCGGCTACACCGTCTGGGAGGTCCCGGTGATCTGGCGGGAGGATCCGGATACCCGGGTGAAGATCCTGCGCACCGCCTTAGAGGATCTGCGGGGGCTCTGGCGGGTTCGGCGCACCCCCAACCCGCTCCCCATCCACACGGATCCGGAGGCGGAGAATCCGGATTGACCTCTAGCTTGCTCCGCCAGTCGACGTGATATTAGGAGGAGCACCCAATGGAGCGATTCGGCCGCCTTTTACGGGTGAATCTATCGACGGGCCAGGCCACCGAAGAGGAGATCCCTCCCGCCTGGATTGAGACCTTCATCGGGGGGAGCTCCCTTGCGGCCCGCCTCTTGTGGGAGCGCCTGCGCCCAGAAGTCGATCCTTTAGACCCGCAGAACCCCTTGGTGTTCATCACGGGTCCGCTCACTGGGACCGCGGGGCCAGCGGTGGGACGGTTTACGGTCTGCGCTCGCTCCCCGGCCACCGGATTATGGGGGGAATCGAACTGCGGCGGGTTCTGGGGGCCAGAGCTCCGGTTCGCCGGCTACGACGTTCTGTGGATCGAGGGGCGTGCCCCGGAGCCGGTTTACCTATGGATCCACGATGGGCGGGTCGAACTCCGCTCCGCCACCCATCTCTGGGGTCATGATCCTTACGCGGTCCAGGCCGCGATCCGGCAGGAGGTTGGCGATCCCCTCGTTCGAGTGGCCGCCATCGGCCTCGCCGGCGAGAACCAGGTCCCCTTCGCCCTGATCCTCTGCGATCACGGCCGGGTGGCGGGCCGCACCGGGATGGGGGCGGTGATGGGCGCGAAGAACTTGAAAGCGATCGCGGTGCGGGGGACCCGGCCGCTGCCGATCGCCCGGCCCGACGCCTTTCAGATGTTACGGGCCCAGGCGAACCGCGTGCTTCGTGAAGATAACTTGAGCCGCGTGTTTCGCGAGACGGGTACAGCCGGCGCGGCGGAGTATTTTGAGTTGCTGGGGAGCATGCCCAAACGGTATTACGGGCAGGGGGCTTGGGAAGGGGCCTCCAAGATCAGCGGGGCGGCCATGGCCGAGACCATCCTTTCCGGGGTCTCGGCCTGCCACGCCTGCGTTATCGCATGTGGCCGGGTGGTGACCATCCCCGAAGGCCCTTACGCTCGGGTCAAGGCGAAGGGACCGGAATACGAGACCATCGCCGCTTTCGGTCCAAACCTCTTGAACGACGATCTGCAGGCCATCGCGCATCTGGGTGACCTGTGCGATCGCTACGGCCTGGATTCCATCAGTATGGGGAATGTGCTGGGCCTGGCGTATCTGCTGTTCGAACAAGGCCGGATCACGGAACGGGAAACGGGAGGTCTGACCCTGCGCTGGGGGGACGTGCGCCCGGTGGAGGCTCTGATCGCCCAGACGGCGCGGCGGAAGGGTTTTGGGGCGCTTCTCTCGCAGGGAGCGCGGGGGCTGGCGCGGGCCTTCGGCGCGGAGGACCTGGCGGTGGAAGTCAAGGGACTCGAGGTCCCCTATCACGACCCGCGGGGTGTGGCGGGGATGGCGCTGAGC
>DATMAC010000027.1:0-7696 GCA_035573655.1 Thermoflexus sp. | reverse complement strand
GAGATCGAGCGCCCCCGGCAACGCCAGGATCGGGCCGATGCTCACATATGGATTCGAGGGCGCGATCACCACGAGCTCGGCCTCCTCCAGGGCCCGCCGCGCTTCTGGGGCCAGTTGCGCCCGCTCCAGGCCTTCCCACGCAAACCCATACACCCGCGGCGCGCACTGCCGTCGGACAAAGTACTCCTGAAACGGCAGGCGCCCCTCCTCAGTGTCCACCATCGTCCGCACCGGGTCATCGCTCATCGGCCATACCGCCGGGCGAACCCCCAAGGCGCGGCAGAGCCGGGCGGTGATCTCGCTCAACCGCAGGCCTTGGCGTCGCAGGAACGTCCGATATATGTGAGTGGCCAGGTCGCGATCGCCCACCCGGAACCAGGTCTCCCCGCCGTATCGGCCCAGCATCTCCAGGGCGGCCCACGTATCCCCGGCGATCCCCCACCCGGTCTCCGGGTTGGCGATCCCAGCCAGGGTATACATCACGGTGTCGAGATCCGGGCACACCAGAAGGCCATGCCATTCGAAGTCATCCCCCGTGTTCACGATCACCGTCAGATCCTCCGGCGGCAGGACCAGAGCGAACCCATGAGCCATCCGGGCGCCGCCCACGCCGCCGGCGAGCACCACAACGCGCATCGTGTGATCCTCCATCCTGAGGGTTTAGAGGTGGAGCTGGACGCCAAAGGCCTCCGGCTCCACCCCGAAGATATCTTGTTGTCCTCCCTAGGGTAGGACGATTCGCTACCTCACCGCATATCCTCTAAAAGCGGAGAAAGCCTTGCTGTAAAATGCGTCCGGGCGGGAACTTGGCAAGATGCCCATGCGCCGCTATGATGAAAAGACGATATCAGTGGATCCGGACAAGGGTGAGAGCCTGTCATCCGCCTTCGATCTCCTCAGCGAAAAAAGGTCAACGCGCGTCTCACCACCAGCCGTAAGATCGTTCACCCGATCGCCTTCACGAGGGCTCCATGTCCTTGATTGAGGAGATCAAATCCCGATTGGACATCGTAGAGATCATCGGCGAGAGCGTCAAGCTGCGCCGTTCCGGGAAGAACTACGTCGGGTTCTGTCCCTTCCACCATAATGTGCGCACGCCTGCCTTTGTGGTCTTCCCCGACACCCAGACGTGGCGATGCTTCGGGGCGTGCAACACCGGCGGGGACATCTTCCAGTTCATTATGAGGCGGGACGGCCTGACCTTTACGGAAGCCCTGCGGGCACTGGCGAACCGGGCCGGCATCCCCTTGGAGCCGAAGACCCCCGAGGCCGAGGCCCGGGAACGGGAACGCGCGCGCCTGCGGGAAGCCTTGGCGGCCGCCGCGCTCTTCTATCAGCACCAGCTCCGCCAGGCGCCCGAGGCGGAGCCCGCGCGCGCCTACCTGGCCGCCCGGGGGCTGACCCCCGAAACCATCGAACGCTTCGCCCTGGGCTACAGCCCGAGCGCTTGGCATGCCCTGATCGATTACATGCTTCGCCGGGGCTTCTCCATGGAGGAGCTCCAGGCTGCCGGCCTGGTGGTGCTCCGCGAGGACGGCACGGCCTTCGATCGATTCCGGGGCCGTCTGATGATCCCCATCCGGGATCCCCAGGGTCATGTCATCGGGTTCGGCGCCCGCACCCTGGGCGATGAGGAGCCCAAATATCTCAACTCCCCCCAAACCCTCCTCTTCGACAAAAGTGCGGTGCTCTTCGCCCTGGACCTGGCCCGGGCGGAGATCCGACGGACCGGCGTGGCGGTGATCGTGGAGGGCTATTTCGATGCGATGATGGCCCACCAGGCGGGCTTCACCAACGTGGTCGCCGCCTTGGGGACCAGCCTCAGCGAGGCGCAGCTGCGCCTGCTGGCGCGCTCGAAACGTCTGGTGCTGGCCCTGGACGCCGACCCAGCCGGGATGCACGCGGTGTTGCGCGGCCTGGCCTCGGCCCGCCAGGCCTTCCCGGAGACCACGCTGGAGTTCGGACCCCAAGGGTTGATCCGGCTGAGCGGACAGCTCGGCGTCGACTTGCGGGTGTTGACCCTCCCAGAAGGCGTGGATCCTGATGAGCTGATCCGCCGCGATCCTCAGGAGTGGGCCCGGGCGGTAGAAAGCGCCCGCCCTGTCATCGCCTTCCTCCTGGATTACTTGGCCGGCCAACATCGTCTGGAGGACCCCAAAGGGAAAGCCGGCTTCGTGCGAGAGGTGGTCCCGATCCTGGCCGCGATCCCAGATCCCGTGGAGCGCGATGTTTACATCCAACAGGCCGCCCGCATGGCCCGGCTCAATGAGCGGGTTCTCCTGGAACAGGTCACCAGCTATCGCATGAGCGGGCAGGAACGACGACCCCGAAAGGGATCCGCCGCCCTCCTTCCTTCATCGGGCCAGAAGCCCATGGAAGGTTCTGAGGCGATCGGGAGCGGGATGGAGGCGGAGGCCACGCTGCTGGCCATGCTGAGCTTAGGGCCAGATCTCCTCCCTTACCTGAACGTCCGCTTCGCGGAACTGGGTTTGGAGCCGCTCTCGGAGGAGGATTTCCTGGATTCCGCCCATCGAGTGCTTTTCCGAAACCTAACGGAGCTCGGCCCGATAGAGGATTGGCCGGAGGAGGAAAGGGGGACGCCCGGCGGCGGATCTCTGCTGCGGGCGCTGTGGGTTCAGCTGATCCAGCGGCGCGAGCCGCTGCTGCGGGGTTTCGATCCTGAGGATGAGCGGTGGGCGGAGGAGGCGCTGCGCCTGGCGCTGTGGCTTCGCGAACAACGCCTGAAGGAGATCCTCGAGGATCTGCAGGCACTGACGGAGTCGATGCCGGATTGGCCTCAGGAGGAATTCATGGCAAAATGGCAGACGCTGAAGGAAGAACTCACCCAGGTCCAGCGCTTCCGGTATCGACGATGGTTGCCGGATGATCGGCTGTCGACCGTTGAGCGCAGGTGAACCAATGTTCCCCGGATGTTTACGATAGATCAACCTTTCATCCACTTCGCTGCAGAGAGGAGCGTCGGCAGATGTCGCAACAACCGTGGGAGAATGATGAAGAGAAGCGGGGCCTCGAGGAGGAATGGGTTGAGGAAGAGGAGGGGATCCTTGAGGAAGAGGAAGAGGAGGCTGCGGAGGAGACCTTCCCCGAGGAACCCGAGGAAGCTGAACTGGAAGAAATCGAGAGCGAGGGGATCGAAGAGGAAATCGAGGCCCTGGAGGAATGGTGGGGTCCGGAGGTGGCGGAGGACCCGGTGCGGATGTATTTGCGCGAGATCAGCCGGGTTCCGCTCTTGGAACCCACCCAGGAGCTGGACCTGGCCATCCGCATCCAGGCTCCTCGGTGGCTGGACCAGATTCGCGCGGGCCTGCGCAAGCCCTCCCAGAGCGATCTAGCACTGGCCGTCTACCGCGACCTGATGTCCACATGGGAGCAGGCGGCGGAGACCGCCGCCCGGCTCCGTCGCTCTCTGCCCCGCCTGACGGATCTGGTCGCTGATATCAGCCGCCCCGTCCTGGAGGCCCGTGCCACCTCCTTGGAGCCGTTTCTGGAGCGCCAGCGGGGCGGCCGCCGGCTGGCCGACCTGTTGCAGCTCCTGGTTCGGATCTACACCGATCTGTTGCTGCTCCCCTCCGAAGTGCTGTCGTATTTGGTGGAACAAGCCGAGCGCGAAGCGGATCCGGAACGTCGATCTTCCTCGGTGATCCGATGGCCCAGCGAGCGATCCCTCCGGGCCCATCTTCCCTCCGAGGAGCGCCTGAGCCGTTGGTGGCGGCACGTGCGGGATCAGGCCGCGGAGGCCCGCTCCTGGCTGATCCGCGCCAACCTGCGTCTGGTGGTCAGCGTGGCCAAGAAATACATCGGCCGCGGCGTCTCCTTCCTGGACTTGATCCAGGAGGGGAACTTGGGCTTGCTCCGAGCGGTGGAGAAGTTCGATCCCGGGCGGGGGTTTAAGTTCTCCACCTACGCGACGTGGTGGATCCGCCAGGCCATCACCCGGGCCATCGCCGACCAGGCCCGCACCATCCGCATCCCGGTCCATCTGGCGGAGTTCCTGAGCCGTCTGATGCGCGCGCAGCAGAAACTGCAACAGGCCCTGGGCCGGGATCCCACACCGGAGGAGCTCGCCTTGGAGATGAGCCTCCTCTCCCCCCAAGAGGTCCTGGAGATCCAGGCCGCTTGGAACGCCAACCAGCCGCTACCTCCCCACCTGGCCCGCCGCTTGCGAGAGGCAACCCGCAAGGTGGAGCGAGCCCTGCGCTGGGCAGCGGAACCGATGTCGCTGGAGACGCCGGTAGGGGAAGAAGAGGACAGCGAGCTGGCGGACTTCATCGAGGATCAGGGAACTCGTAGCCCACTGGAGGAAGCCCATCTGACCATGCTGCGGGAGCAGCTACGGGAGATCCTAGACACCCTGCCCGAGCGGGAACGGCAAGTGCTGGAGGTCCGCTTCGGGCTGAAAGACGGCCAGTGGCGGACCCTGGATGAGGTGGGGCAGATGTTCGGATTAACCCGAGAGCGGATCCGTCAGATCGAGAGCAAGGCGCTCCGCAAGCTCCGCCACCCACATTACAGCCGGCGGCTGAGGGATTTCCTGAGCTAAAATCCCCAGGAGGTCATCCCAACTCATAGCGACGAGCTTTTGATCCGTGGAATTCCTGGGAGGGGCAGGCCGCGTAAGGGGCCTGCCCCTCCCTTTTATCTTCGCAACAGAGCAATTTGGAGTAAACCATTCCACTGTTCCCACAAGCGCCAATGTGGATAGAGACAGTTTCCTTCAGAGAGCGTTTAAGGCCGTTGACCCCCACCATCCCTTCGCCTCAAAAATAGCGGATCACGCGATCCAGGACCATCAGGACGAAGAACAGGAACAGATACGCGTTGGAGGCGTGGTACATGCGACGCGCGATGGCCTTCTCGGGCTCCCGCCAGAGGCGAAAGGCCAGGGCCAGCAGCCAGGCGTCCAGCGCCAGCGCACCCACCAGATAGATCGGGCCCATCGCTCCTAGGGCGAAGGGGACTAACGTGAGCAGCGTGAGGAGGATCGTATATAGGAAAGCCTGGAAAGCCGCTGGCCGCGCCCCGGTTACCACCGGCATCATCGGAACCCCCGCCTCCCGATAATCCCGCTCCGTCAGGATCGCGAAGGCCCAGCTGTGCGGGGGCGTCCATAAGAAGATCAGAGCGAACAGAAACAACGCCATCGGATCCACCCGTCCCGTCACGGCCGCCCAACCCACCATCGGGGCGAACCCCCCGGCCGCTCCTCCGATCACGATGTTCTGCGGCGTCCACCGCTTCAGCCCCACCGTGTAGATCCCCACATACCAAACCCATCCCGCCAGCGCCAACAGGGCCGCCGTCGTGTTCACAAACGTCCACAGCAGCAGAAAGCCCAGGGCTGAGAAGAGCAGCGCGACCCCGGCCGCCTCCCCTCGCCCGATCCGACCGGCTGGGATCGGGCGACGGGCCGTGCGATGCATCCGCCGATCCAGCTCCGCGTCCCACACGTTGTTCATCGCGTTGGCCCCGCCCGAAATCAAAAAGCCCCCCAGCAGGGTGTAGATGAACGGAAGGATGGGCGGCAGCCCTCCCTGGGCGATCATCATCCCCCCGGCCGTGGTGACCAGCAGCAACGCCACAATCCCCGGTTTCGTCAGGGAGAAATACGGCTCCCACAGGTTCCGCAGACGAACCGTTTCCTCCGGGATCCCTTCTACCCACTGCGCCTCCCCCAGCGCCCACGTCCAGGCGATCCCCACCGCGGCCCAGATCGCCGTAGCCAGCCCCAAATGCAGGGCGTTCAACAAGGCGGGGAATCCCATCAATACGTTGATCGCCCCCAGGGCGATTTGGATCAGGTAGAGCACCAAGGCTGCCAGGATCCAGACGAAGATCCCGCGGGGCACTCCCTCCCAGGTCGCCAGCCGCACGGCCAGCCAGGCCATCGCCAAGCCCACCCCCAGCGTGACCAGCCGGTGCAACATATGCACGCGACCCAACAGATCGCTCGGCCAGATGACCCACCCGTCGCAGAACGGCCAGGCCGAGCACGCCCACGAAGCGCCGCTCCCCGTCACCGAGGCCCCCACCAGGATCAAGGCGAAGAGCCCGATGCCGGTCATGCCGATCCAACGTACCGCGGCGGCGGCCGGTTGAACAGAAGGGAGATCCCTTCGAGGCGGATGCCCAGCCCACGGGGCGGATGCCCGCACCGCCGCGACCAGCGTCAGGGCCAAGATCGTCAGCGCCAGGGCCAGATGGACCGCCACCATCGTGGGGGGAAGCTCCAAAAGCACCGTCAGCCCCCCCAACAAGGCCTGGCCGAAGACCAGCCCCAGCGCCCAGAACAGCGGGCGATAGAGATCCGGGCGGCGTTCCTTCCACCACGCCATCAGCGCGGAGAGGACGAGCAACGGCGTCACGCTGGCCGCCAGGAGTCGGTGGATCCACTCGAACCAGGCGGCGAGGTCATCCAGGGGAGGGATCACCCGCCCATAACACAACGGCCAGTCCGGGCAGCCCAGGCCGGAACCGGTGCTGCGCACCAACGCGCCCCACATCGTCAGCAGGCCGATGGCCAGCGCCGTGATCCCCAACAGGATCCGCAACCCCACCGAGGCTTTCCCACGCTCCATGTCAACGCTCCCAGGATGCGATCAACGCCACCGGATATCTCCCCAGGAAAGGCGATCCTGAACACCGTCTCTCCCGATCGCACGATCCTCTCCTAAAATGATAGCGGACAAAACCCAATTCTCCCATCCGGACCACTCGAATTTCCGTCCCAGAGCTCCACTTAGCGACTCATCTTCCCTTCGGGCTTTCCATAGATCCCGTTTCGAAGATCGTCTCCACCTCTAGGCAAGGTCTACCGAGTGCAGCGCCTTAGCGGAGCGCGAACGCGGGCTTCTGCTGGAGGCCGGTGGAGCCGCGGGGTCGATAGAACCCCCGGAAGTGGCGCCAGCGCCACCACACCCCCACCGGGTAGCCGCACATCTTGGCCAGGTCCCCCCAAACGCGAATCCAGGGGATCCAGAGGGCCATGTGGATCCGATCCGGCCACGAATAGCCTTTCCAAAGCCGGAACAAGCGGCGATATGGAACCCGCAGGTAAAGCCAGGCGCCCAACAGATACCCCAGCGCGAACAATGGGTGAACGCCCAGGCTCAACCCGGCCAGCGCCGGGATCAGACCCAGATAGGTGCTGTAGCGGATCGCGTGGCGCAACCGCCACAGGTCGGCTTTGCCATCTCCGCGGGCATACCGGTAATATTGCAGGAAAAAGGCCCGCAGTGTCGAGCGGGGCCGGAAGTAGACCACCGCTTCGGGGACGAACACGAAGGGTCCGAACCGCTCATATAGGGCGAAATCAAACACCAGGTCCTCGCAGTAATCCAGCCACTCCGGATAGCCGCCCACCGCCTCCCACGCCGTCTTCCGGAAAGCAATGGAACGGCTGGAGGGCCAGAAACGGTCCGGACGGATCTCGCGCTGCTCCGGCAGCACGGTAGCGGCCATCGCCACTTCAAACGGCGTGCGGGGATCCGGGAGAAAGAACCCTGCCACGACCATGGTTTCCGGTCGTTCCTCGAAAGGGCGGATCAAATGGGCCAGCCAATGCGGATGCAACCGCACCCCTGCATCGGTCACCGCGATGATCTCCCCTTGGGCCGCGGCGATGGCCCGATTGCGCCCCTGAGCGATGTTGGTGCCCGGGGCTTCGATCACCCGTAAG
>DATMAC010000026.1:0-15566 GCA_035573655.1 Thermoflexus sp. | reverse complement strand
CGGCGCGCGGCGCTGCCCCCAAAGCCCCCAGAAGGAAATCCCGGATACCTGGAAGGGCGAAATCGTTAAGGGGCTTTCTAAACACATTCCTCAGACCCTCTTTAAGGAGATGGGAGGGCCCCACCCCTTCCCCACGGCCCTTGGGGCCGGGAACCCTTATCACCTTCGCGGGGCCTTTCTTCAAGCACAACGCCGTGGTCCTCCGTTCCAACCCGTGATTCGCTATCATCTACTATGGAGGCACGGATTTTCCTTCCCCTGGGAACTTCCCTTGCTTAATGCGACCTACCAGCAATGCATGCTTAGCCGGATCGGGCCCCAACCCTCTCAGCCAGCGGGAAAAACCCAGAAAAGCCCTGGTGTAGTACAATTCCCTTGAGGAGGCCTTCCATGCCCTTCACGGTGACGGACTTCCAGGATCTTTTGCGGCTGCTTCGAGAGCATCCTGATTGGCGGGCGCAGCTGTGGGCGACGCTGGCCGGCGAGGAGCTCCTGCGTCTGCCTGGAGAGTTCCGGGCTTTCCGGGAGGAGACCGAGCGGCGCTTTGCGGAGCTGACCCGGGCCATCCAGGATCTGGCTGAGGCCCAGCGGCGGACCGAGGAGCGGGTGAGCCGATTGGAGGAGGCCGTGACCGCCCTGGCCGAGGCCCAGCGACGACATTACGAGGAGTTCGCCGCCTTCCGAATGGAGACCGAGCGACGCTTCGCCGAGCTGGCCGAGGCCCAGCGGCAGATGATGGAGAGCCAACGGGCGATGCAGAACACGATGGATCGCTTCGCCCAGACCATCGGCCCGGCGGTGGAGGAGCGCATGGCGGACGCCTTGCAGTCCTGGATCGAGGGCCAGGGCGGAGCGCTGTTGAGCCCTATGATCTCAATGGCCCTGGACGGCATTGGGGAGATCGATGGCGTGGTGCGGGTGCGGTTCCCGGACGGATCGGAGGGTTGGGTGTTGGCCTCAGCGAAAGGGAAGGCCTGGCCGCGGACGATCCAGGAGTTCGTCCGGGGGATCTTGCAGGATCCTCGGGCCCGAGCGGGATTACGGGCAAAGGGGATAGGGGACCCGGTGTGGCCGGTAGTGTTTGCGATGGCCGCAGATGAGCGGGCCTTGGAGGCGGCCCGGCAGGCCGGGGTGGGGCTGCTGCTGGGCCGCCAGGGAATGGTGGTGGCGCCGAGGCGGTGGTCGCTGGAGCAGGGGGAGCCGCTTCCGGCCGCTGGGTCCGACTGAGGCCCGCCGACCTGGGCAACCGCTTTTGGGACGGAGCCGGGCGCCAAATCCGCCCCCAAAAACCCCACGAGGAAATCAACCACGCAACTCCGCAGAGTGAGGGGCAAAAAAGCAAGCGCGGCCCCCACTCAGTCCCAAGAGGGGGCCGCGCTTTCCAGGACGCTGCACAGGCAAGCCCTTCATTTACTTCTTCTCACCCTCCTTATGCGGGCACGGGTTCAGCCAGCGAAGGAGCCTCGAGCGCTTCGATCGGGGGTTGCTCCATCAGATACGCATGCATCGCCCGGGCCGCCCGCATCGCTGCCGCGGACGCCGTCACCACCAAATCCGGCCCGGTGACCCCGTCGCCCGCCGCAAACACCCCCGGCCGGGAGGTCCGACCCTCCTCATCCACCCGAAGGAGGCCCCCTTTGGAGGCCTCAAGGCCGGGTGTGGTGCGGACGATCGTGGGATCCGCCCGGAAGCCCAGCGCCAAGACCGCCGCATCGACCGGCACAATGAAGTTCGATCCCGGGATCGGCACCGGGCGCCGACGGCCGCTCTCATCGGGCTCCCCAAGCGTCATGCGGACGAACTCGATCGCCGTCAAACGGCCACCCTCCCCGAGGAAGCGGGCCGGTGCCACCAGGAACTCAAATCGAACCCCCTCCTCCCGGGCCTTCTTGCGCTCCTCCCGATTCCCCGGCATCTCCGCCTCGCTGCGCCGATAGTACACCGTCACCTCCTCGGCCCCGAGGCGGATCGCTGTCCGGGCGCAGTCCATCGCCGTGTCGCCGCCGCCGATCACCGCCACCCGGCGGCCGACCTGCGGAGGCTCCCGCTTCTCCGGGGGAAGATCTTCGGGAGGCAGATTCGCCCGCATGAGGAAGTCCAAGGCCATATAGACCCCCTCCAGGTTCGCCCCTTCCCAATCCGGCTCCACCGGGCGCCATGTCCCCACCCCTAAGAAGATCGCCTGATACCCCTGGGCGAACAGATCGTCTAAGGTGAGATCTTGACCGATTCGGACGCCGGTGATGAACCGGACCCCCAGCGCTTCGAGATCGGCGACCTTCTGATCGACGACTGCCTTAGGCAGCTTAAAGGCGGGGATGCCATAGCGCAGCAGTCCACCGGGCTTCGGCATGGCTTCAAAGACCGTCACCGAATGCCCCTGTCGGGCGAGGAACTCCGCGACCGTCAGCCCGGCCGGGCCCGAGCCGACAACCGCCGCCCGTCGGCCAGTGGGCGGGGCGCGGTGGATCTGAAGGGCGCCCTGGCGGCGCTGGAAGTCCGCCACAAAGGCTTCCAGCTTGGTGATGTTGATCGGCTTGCCGTAAGCCGAGAGCGTGCATGATCCCCGACATGTTTGCGGCGGGCACACCCGCCCGCAGATCTCCGAGAGAAAAGAGGTCTGGCGGAACACCTGGGCGGCCCGGAGGAAATCTCCCTGTTCGATGAACCAGAGGGCGGTCGGGATATCGTTGTGAAGCGGGCACGCCTGGATACAGGGGGCGGGATCCGGGCAGTGGAGGCAGCGGGCAGCTTCCAGAGGAGCGGTGGTTTCATCATATCCGATTAAGACCTCCGCGAAATCGAATCGACGAGCCTCAGGGGGACGTTCAGCGGGGAAAACGGGCAACAGACGGGTGCGAACCTTCCGCTCGATGACGAACTCATCGCCAGGAATATGCGGGATCATCCAGGCCCTCCTGTTTCAGGTTCCCCGTCTCATCTTAAAAGACGGGTGGATTGTCTTATAGTGACAGCGTTCACATTATACCTCGTGACAAAAATCACGGACAGGTCTTCGCGAACGAGCGATGTCCTGCACCGACCATCGGCGCTTAGGGATGGGCTCTGATGAATCGTTAATTGGCCTCTAATCTGCTTCTGACAACCTTCCCCTAATGTAAGTGCTGAGTTGAGAAGGGAGGTATGAGCCGCCGAGAGCGGCCCATACCTGACGAAAAACCTCCTGTCGAAGAGGTTTTCCCAGCCGCATCCCTTGTGGAGGTATGGCGGATGAACCTGAACCGGTATACGGAGAAGGCTCAGGAGGCATTGCTCGAAGCGCAACGGCTTTCCGAAGAATACCGGCACCCGGCCATCGAGAATGAGCACCTGCTGCTCGCCTTGCTGCGCCAATCCGACGGCGTGGTGCCGCAGGTGGTGCGTCGGGCCGGGGCCGATCCCCAGGAGATGATCGAGGAGCTGGAGCGCTACCTGGCCGGGCGCCCGAAGGTGTACGGGGCCGGCGAGGTGGGCCTTTCCCGCTCGGCCGCCGAGACCCTCCGCCAGGCGGAGCGGGAAGCTCAGGCGATGCGCGATGATTACGTCAGCACGGAACACCTACTCCTGGCGATGGCCGATCGGGCGGACGGCACGGCGGGCGCCGTCCTGCGGCGGCGGGGCCTGAATCGCGACGCGATCATGCGGGCCCTCGCCGCCATCCGCGGCGCGCACCGGGTGACCTCCCCCACGCCCGAGGCCACCTACCAGGCCCTGGAGAAGTACGGGCGGGACCTCACGGCGCTGGCCCGCCAGGGGAAGCTGGACCCCGTCATCGGGCGCGATGAGGAGATCCGCCGCGTCATCCAGATCCTGTCCCGGCGGACCAAGAACAACCCCGTCCTGGTGGGCGACGCCGGCGTGGGGAAGACGGCGATCGTGGAAGGCCTGGCCCAGCGCATCGTCCGCGGTGACGTCCCGGAGGGCCTGAAGAACAAGCGGATCGTGCAGCTGGACATGGGGGCCCTGGTGGCCGGGGCCAAGTACCGGGGCGAGTTCGAGGAGCGCCTGAAGGCGGTCCTCAAAGAGATCGCTGACGCCCAGGGCGAAATCGTCTTGTTCATCGATGAGATCCACACCGTGGTCGGCGCCGGGCGGGCGGAAGGGGCGCCTATGGACGCGGCCAACATCCTCAAGCCGATGTTGGCCCGCGGGGAGCTGCACTGCATCGGCGCGACCACCCTGGACGAATACCGCCAGTATATCGAGAAGGACCCGGCCCTGGAGCGCCGCTTCCAGCCGGTCTATGTCGATGAGCCCTCGGTGGAAGAGACCATCAGCATCCTGCGGGGGCTCAAGGAGCGCTACGAAGTCCACCACGGGGTGCGCATCACGGACGCGGCGGTGATCGCCGCCGCCACCCTGAGCCATCGTTACATCCCGGACCGTCGGCTGCCGGATAAGGCGACCGACTTGATCGACGAGGCGGCCGCCCGGCTGCGTATGGAGATGGACTCCAAGCCGACGGAGCTCGATGAGCTGGACCGCCGCATCCTGCAGCTGGAGATCGAACGGGAGGCTCTGAAGAAGGAGCGGGATGAAGCCAGCCGGGAGCGGTTGGCGGCCATCGAGCGGGAGATCGCCGAGCTACGGGAGCGGGCCGATGCCCTCCGCATCCAATGGGAGCGGGAGAAGACCGTCATCCAGAGGGTCCGTCAAATCAAGGAACAGATCCAGCAGACCCAGCACCAAATCGAGATGGCCGAGCGCCGTCTGGATTACGAGGAAGCCGCCCGCCTGCGCTACGGCGTCCTGCCGGATCTGGAGCGGCAGCTCCGGGCGGCGGAGGCGGAGCTGAACGCGCTGAGCCGCGGCAAGCGTTTGCTGAAGGAAGAGGTGGACGCTGAGGACATCGCCCGGGTGGTGGCCGCGTGGACGGGCATCCCGGTGGTCCGCCTGATGGAAGGTGAGACCGAGAAATTGCTGCATCTGGAGGATCGCATCCATGAGCGGGTGGTCGGCCAGGAGGACGCCGTGCGGGCGGTGGCCAACGCCGTGCGGCGGGCCCGGGCCGGCTTGAAGGATCCCAATCGGCCCATCGGGGTCTTCCTCTTCTTGGGCCCGACGGGCGTGGGCAAGACCGAGCTGGCCAAGGCCCTCGCCGAGGCGCTCTTCAACGACGAACGGGCCATGGTCCGCATCGATATGAGCGAATACCAGGAGAAGCACACCGTCAGCCGATTGATCGGAGCCCCGCCCGGCTATGTGGGCTATGAGGAAGGCGGCCAGCTCACGGAGGCCGTGCGGCGCCGACCATACACGGTGGTGCTCTTCGATGAGATCGAGAAGGCCCATCCGGAGGTCTTCAACGTCCTGCTCCAGGTCTTCGACGAGGGCCGGCTGACCGATGGCAAGGGCCGCACGGTGGACTTCAAGAACACGATCATTATCATGACCAGCAACATCGGGAGCCAGTGGATCAAGGAGCTGGCCGGGCAGGATGAAATCAAGATGCGCCAGCTGGTCCTCAGCGCCCTGGACCAGCACTTCCGGCCCGAGTTCTTGAACCGGATCGATGAGATCGTGATCTTCCATCCGCTCACCATCGAGCACCTGCATCAGATTGTGGAGATCCAGCTCCGCCGGCTGCGGGCGATGCTCGGGGAGCGGCGGATGGCGTTGGAGATCACCGAGGAAGCCAAACAGTATCTGGCTACCGTGGGCTACGATCCGGTTTACGGTGCCCGGCCGCTGAAGCGAGCCATCCAACGCGAGCTGACCGATCCGCTCTCGATGGAGATCCTGAAGGGCACGTTCCGCGAGGGCGACACCATCCGGGTGGATCTGCGGGACGGCCGGCTGGTCTTCGAGCGGGCGGAAGAGGCCGCCCCTGCCCGCGCGGCATAATCCGAGATGGGATCCATAATGTAGGGGCGCCCCTTGTGGGCGCCCCTACATCGTTCTCTGAGAACATTTCCATTCGGGGTCACGCATGTTGCTCCATCGCATCCGCTGGTCTGGCGAAGAACCTGTTCGGGGTCTGGCTCCGGCAGCTCTATTGCTGCATGGCTGGGGCGGGGATGAATCCTCGATGGCGGTCTTCGAAACCGCCTTCCCGCCGGGATGGCTCTTGGTGCGCCCCCGGGCCCCCTACCCCTTGCCGGCAAACGGCTATGTCTGGTATCCAACGACTGCGGATGGGAAACCGGATCCCCACGCCATCATCGATAGCCTCGCTCAGCTGATCCAACTCCTCGATGAGCTCCCCCGGCGCTATCCCATTGATCCGCGGCGATGGCTGCTCGTGGGGTTCAGCCAGGGCGGGGCCATGGCCGCGCGGCTGGCCCTCGAGGTCCCAGAGCGGATCGCCGGGCTCGCGGTGTTCAGCGGATTCCTGCTCGAATCCCCCGATTCGATCAGGCCCCCTTCCCCGTTGGGCTTTCCGGTTTTTATCGCCCACGGCCTCCACGATCCCTTGGTCCCCATCGAACGGGCTCGTCAGCTGTGCGAGCGATTGAGGCACTTGGGGGCGGAAACGACTTGCATCGAATATGCAGGGGGCCATAAAACCGATGTGGAAGCCTGGCGCGCATTTAAAGCATGGTTAAGCCGGATCACCTACCCACAGATCGAATAAGCGAGCATGAGTTGAACAGTTGGTTTTTCTGGGGTTTTTGGGGCGGAGCCGCGCGCCTTCAGCGCGTGGCTCCGCCCCAAAAAATATTTTCACCCTTCCTTCCCACGGCCCGAAAGGCCGTGGGAAGAGGGGTAGGATCATTTCACCTCTTCTCGTGGGCCCCGAACTGCGTAATCCTTAAAACGAGTAAAATCCCTCCAGGAGATGAGCCCTTTGTTCGTAGTATAGCGCTTTAGCGCCCGTCTCCCTCATGCCAACACAAGTTACAGGCCTCCGGCTCTATCTGGTGTTCAATGGGGGAGGAGCTCTTCACACGTGATTCGGTAGATGTAGGCCCGTTCTTAGCCAGACACATTGAACGGGCACTGAAGTACCCTACTACGAACAGGGTTTTTGTTCGTAGTAGGGCACTTCAGCGCCCGTCTTCTTCCTGTCAACACAAGTTGCAGGCCTCCGGTTCTATCCGGCCTTCGATGGCGGGAAGAGCCCTTCACACGCGATTCGGCATGTGAAGACCCGCTCTGGGTCTGACATATCGAACGGTCACCAAGGCGCTCAACGCGCCCATCGAAAACGCTCGAGAAAGGGGGGGTATGGAGCGTCACGGGAAATCCGCCGTGCGAACGATGTATCTGGTCAAAGGCCCGCCGGGATCGGGGAAATCCACCGTGGTGCCATTCCTCTTAGCCGCCTGGGCCGACAAGCCGGCCATGGTGGCGGTTCCCACCCGGGCAGCGGCGATCTCGCTGGCATGGTATGTGAACCAGCGGACCCGGGATGGGGTCTACGAGCTGCCGCCGGATCTGCACCCCGATGTCTATCGGTTCGCCGGTGGGCATCAGCTGATCCTACGAGGGCGCGTCGGATACGCCGTGCGAGGCAGCCACACGCTGCCCTATGGGATGTTGGACGTGCACGTGGCCTACGTGACCACGGGGATCATGATCCAATACATCCTCAGCCAGGGCCTCGCCGAGATCTTCCCGATTGTGGATGAGATCCACCTTCGCCAGATGGAGGGCGATCTGGCTTTCGCCCTGATTCTTAAAGAAGGCCGTTCGTTCGCTGTGATGTCGGCCACTTTAGAACAAGTGGAGGAACGGATCGCCCGCATCGCTCGACGGTTCGGATACGAGATCGTGGAGATCGAGCTCCCGGCCCCGCAATATCCCATCCGGGTCATCGAGTGGCCCGTCCGCTTCTCCGTCCGGGTGGATCAGCCCGCCCAGGTGGTCTTAAAGGCCCTCCGCCGCTACCGCCACCTGAAATTCCAGGGGACCGAGGTGGAGATCCGGGGGGATGAGCTCCGGATCGCTCACTTGGGGATCCCTCTCCATGCTTTGATCTTCATGCCTGGGGTTCGGGAGATCGAGGCCACTGTGGAGACGCTGCGATCGGAGTTCCGCAACGAGGTGATCCCCCTCTACGGGGCGATGGCCGTGAGCGAGCAGGAGGCAGTGGTGGAGAAGGCCGCCGACCGCAGCGAGACGCGGATCTTCGTGAGCACCGAGCTGGCCGGGGTCTCCCTGACCATGAACGCCGGCCTGGTGCTGGATCTTGGGTTGGTGCGTCGGAGCGAATCGGATGCGCGAGGGTTCGTGCGGCTGCCGGTGGTGTCGATCTCCCAGGCGGAGGCCGCCCAGCGGGCCGGGCGCGCCGGGCGGACCGCGCCGGGGATCTGTATCCGATGTTTTCGGAAGGAGGAACTGCGGGAGGTGGCGCGGCCCCCGGAGACCCTCCGCTCCTCGCCGGAGCGGATTGTGCTGGTGAGCGCAGCGCTCAGGCTGGGGGTGCGAGAACTTCCCCTGCCCGATCCACCTTCCCGAGAGGCCGTGGAGGAGGCGACACGCTTATTGCGGCGACTCGAGGCGCTGGATCACCGAGGGCAGATCACCCCACGAGGCTACCAGATCCTGGAGCTGGGCCTCCCAGCCCGCTTGGCCGTTCCCCTGCTCACCGCCCAGGCGGCTGGGGAGTCGGAGGAGATCTTCGACAGCTTGATCGCCGCCGTATCCCTCCTTGCGGTCGGCCGCCCTTGGCGCCTGCCTGGCTACGGACCCCCGCCGAACCGTCAGGGGGATCTCAACGCCGCCCTCGGGGCCTTGATTCGCTATATGCAGCGCTATGCCCAAGATCCCTCGGCAGCCGCTGAGGAAGCGCGGGCCCTGGGGTTCGCAGACCGTGTCCTGGATGAGGCAGCGAACATCTATCTACCGGATCTGCGATCGCGGATGCGGTTGCTCTTCGCGGAGGAACCCGGCGGTTGGGACCGCTCGATCCCCGAACAGGTGGATGAGCGGCGGCTGGCCGGCTATCTGGCCACCGGTTTCCCGGACATGGTCGGGCTGGTGGATTGGAAGCGGCGAACCCTGGAGACGCCCGATGTGTTCTGCTGGATCGGGCGCGACTCCGGGTTCTGGCGGGCCTACGAAGAAGAGCGCCCCCCGCTGGCCATCGCCCTCTCGGGCACCTTCTCCGCCGAGGGCACGCGGATCGCGACCGCCTTGATCCCGGTGGATCCGGAGGATCTCATCCGACTGGGGATCGCCCGGGTCAAGGATCGGCGCACCGTGCGCGTTCGAGGCCACGTCCATGAAGAGGTTCTGCTTTTGTGGCGGGGGGTCGAGCGGACGATGGCGGTTCGCATGATCATCGAACCCGAGTAGGGGCAGGCCTTGTGCCTGCCCCAGGCCTTGTGCCTGCCCCAGGCCTTGTGCCTGCCCTACGGGGCACCCACAAGGGGTGCCCCTACGAAATAATGCGCACGTCGCCTTTTGCGCCGCCCCGATTGGAAATCAGCCTTCGAAGGCGCTTTCACGCCGGGCGATCCACCTTCGTGGACATCTTCTGAAAGGACGGCGTAGGCCGTCCTTCGGCCCAAGGCCCGGAGAGGCCAACTTCAGAAAGGCCAGTGTTTCACGAAATGAACGCGGGCCGGCCTTGAGCCAGGCGCTCCGCGTACTGGCGGCGGTAGTATTCTCGGTATTCTCCCGACTTGATCTTGCGCCACCACCATTCATTCTCCACGTACCAGCGCACCGTCTTCTCCAGCGCCTCATCCAGCGTATGCCGGCTGCGCCAACCCAGGGCCAGGATCTTTGAGATATCCAAGGCGTAACGCCGATCGTGCCCCGGCCGATCCGGCACCAGGCGGATCAGCGAATACGGCTTGCCCAGGAGGTCCAAGATCTTCTTCGCCACCTCGATGTTCGGCGTCGAAATCCCCGTCCCCAGATTGTAGATCTCCCCCGGTGTACCCTTCCGCAGGACCAGATCGATGCCCTCACAATGATCGAGCACATACTGATAGTCTCTCATCTGTTGCCCATCCCCGTAAATAGGAAGCGGCTCATCATCGATGGCGTTGGTGATGCATAGGGGAACGAATTTCTCGGGATACTGATAAGGGCCGATGTTGTTGGAACCTCGGGTGATCGTCACGGGCACCCCGAAGCTTGTGTAATAGGCCAGACAGAGGAGGTCCGCCCCGGCCTTGCTGGCGGAATAGGGGCTGCGCGGCTTCAGCGGGTCCTCCTCCGTGGAGGCACCTTCCAATACCTCGCCGTAAACCTCGTCGGTGGAGACCTGGTGGTAGCGTAGCCCAAAGATCCGAGCCGCCTCTAACAGCACGTAGGTCCCGAAGACATCGGTCTGGACGAAGCTGCCGGGCTCCATCAGCGAGCGGTCCACATGGGATTCCGCGGCGAAGTTGACGATGGCCTCGATCCGATGGGTGCGGATGGCCTCATGCACTGCTTGCGCATCGCAGATATCGCCACGGATAAAGGCATAGCGACCGCGGAACCGCTCCGCCACATCTTTGAGGTTGTCCAAGTTCCCCGCGTAGGTCAGCTTGTCGTAAACCAACACATAGGCGTCGGGATAATTCTCCAGGGTCCAACGCACGAAATTGGAGCCGATGAATCCAGCTCCGCCGGTGATCATCAGCCGCTTCACATCTGCCTCCCTAAGAAGAGGATGCGCCTGCTGGGGCCCCTCAAGGCCCCTCTCTGGATTATAACCACAATCACGCGCTTTGATCGGTCCAAGCCCACGGCGATCGCCGCATCCTACCCTACCGCAGGAGCTGTGGAACGCTCTGTGAATAACCCTCTCCCCTAGAGGGGATGGCTGCGGACAACGAGCCCCAAGGCTGGGGATTACCGGACAAAGGATGTGGAAAACCCTGTGGAAAACCGGAAGGTTAAGATCGCCATCATAGGATTGCCTGCCACACCCGCCCTGTGTAGAATCGTAAAGGCACCCTTTGGGAGTTATGCTGTCCAAAGTGCTTAGAAAGCGAATCATGTTCTCAGGCCTCGCGGCTCTGGCTTCTTCACTACTGCAGTTTCGCACGATCGCTTTCAACGTAGGGTAGAGCTCTCCCGGCGTGAGGTTTTCAAGAGCTGGAAAACAATCTTCAGTGACCTCCCTGAGCGATCGTTTCCTCAATTGTCCATCAAGCCGTGATGAATCGGATCCGCAGGCTCCGCGGATTAGGGCTCGCGTATTGTGATGCGATGGAGGGTGACAGAGATGACAGGCATCGGAAATCCCAGTGAGCTTTGGCAAACGGTCTTGAACGAGCTCCAGTGGCAGATTCCCAAGCCAACCTTCGAGACCTGGGTGAAGGGGACACAGGTGGTTTCCGTGCAGGGGGATACGTTCGTTATCGGCGTTCGCAGCGCCTACGCACGGGACTGGCTGGAGCACCGGCTGCGGACAGTGATCACCCGCACGCTGGCGGGCGTGGTGGGGCGGCCGGTCTCGGTGGACTTCGTGGTATACGAGAACGGCCGTTTCCAATCTTCCGCCCCCAATCCAAGCGATGAGGATGCAGCGGCCGCTTCGCCGTGGATGCAACGGCTGAACCCCCGTTACACCTTCGAGACCTTCGTCGTGGGCCCCAGCAACCGACTGGCCCATGCAGCTGCGCTCGCGGTGGCGGAGCGGCCCGCCCAGACGTACAACCCGCTCTTCATCTACGGCGGCGTGGGACTGGGCAAGACCCACCTGCTGCACGCCATCGGCCACGTCTGCGTGCGCAAGGGCCTGCGGGTCCTGTACGTCTCATCCGAGGAATTCACCAACGACCTGATCAACGCCATCCGGGCTCAGACCACCGACCAGTTCCGGGACAAATATCGTTCCATTGATATTCTCCTGATCGACGACATCCAGTTCATCGCCGGGAAGGAAAGCACCCAGGAGGAGTTCTTCCATACCTTCAACACCCTCCATAGCAACGGCAAGCAGTTGGTGATCTCCAGCGACCGGCCGCCCCGGGCGTTGGTGACCCTGGAGGAGCGCCTTCGTTCCCGCTTCGAGTGGGGCCTCATCGCCGATATCCAACCCCCTGACCTGGAGACCCGCATCGCGATCCTGCGGGCGAAGGCGGAAGGATTGGCCGTCCACGTGCCGGACGACGTCATGGAGTTCATCGCCCGACAGATCCAGAGCAACATCCGAGAGCTGGAGGGCGCCCTCAATCGAGTGGTGGCCTACGCCCAGCTGATGGGCCTTCCCTTGACGATGGAAGTCGCCACCAGCGCCCTCGCGGATCTGCTCCCCCGACGCAAATCCATCTCCATCGACCGCATCATCGAAGTGGTGGCCGACTTCTACGGGGTTCCCGCCGAGGCGCTGCGGGGCCCGCGCCGGAACAAGGAGCTGGTTTACCCCCGCCAGGTGGCGATGTATCTGGCGCGGGAGGAGACCGGCGCCTCGCTGCCCCAGATCGGCGAGGCCTTCGGCGGGCGGGATCACACCACGGTGCTCTACGGCATCGAGAAGGTGCAGAGCGAGTTGGAACACAACGAGCGCCTCCGTCGGGAGATCATGGCCCTCCGGGAACGGCTCTATAAGGAGGAAAAGGCGTAGCCGATCTCCGCCCCCGCTCCTTCCCTACATCCCCCATTGTCCCCCCAAATCAGCCTGCCGTATTGCAGGCGCATGGCCCTCCACGCCTCTCCCAAGTTATGCCCTCCAGGTGGCTATCATCTTTATGAGATGGTGCGAGGCAATCGCTGAAGGCGTAACCGCTATCATTTCATCCCTTACGCACTTCCCGAAGTTATGGCCTCATCTTCCCAAGAACGGAAACCTGTCATGCCGGATCTGCGCGGCGCCCCGCTCTTCCTGCCCGCGCTGGCGTGGACGGCAGGTCTGCTCTGCGCTCGCCTCACGCTCCCCCCGGAACCCCTCCTCCCCCGCTGGACCTTATTCTTCGCCCTTTGGGGGCTCCCCTTCCTCGCGATGCGATGGGCCTTAGGACCACGCCCGCGGATCCGGCGCCTCTCCCTCCTCGGCCTGATCTTGCTCCTCGGCGCGATCCGCTGGACGGTGCGCCCCACCCCTACCCTGCCCGCCTCCGTGGCCGCTGCCGTAGCCAGCGGCACAGAAATCCAGGTGGAGGGTGTGGTGGTGGATGATCCAATCGAACGAGGTGCGGGATCTCGGTTCCGGCTCCGCCCGGATGGAGGAACCGGCCTCCTCCAAGTGGATCTCCCGGAAGGCCGGCCGGCATACGGGGATCGGGTCCGGGTGCGGGGCCGAGCCGGTCGATTGCCGGTTCACCCCGAGGTCGACTTGCGGGCGGTCCTGTCCCGACACGGGGTGCTGGGCCAGCTCCGAGCGCAGGAATGGGCCCGTCTGCGGACTGGCGAAGGCAACCCCTTGTTGCAGTGGCTTTACCGCGCCCGTCATCACATGCGAGCACAGCTACGGGAGATCCTGCCGGACCCCGAGGCCGGGCTGCTCATCGGCATCCTTTTGGGAGACGAAAGCGGCATCCCTTGGTCCGTGGAACAGGCTTTCGCCCGCTCAGGCCTCAGCCACATCGTCGCGATCTCTGGCTACAACATCACCCTGCTCACCGCGCTCTCCCTCGCGATGTTCACCCGACTGCTGGGGCGATGGGCAGCCCTCTGGGCGACACTCCTGCTGGTCCCTCTTTACACGCTTTTCGTGGGCGCCTCGGCCTCGGTCGTGCGCGCAGCCATCATGGGGGCGCTCACCGTGATCGCCTGGATGCTGGGGCGGAGCAACGACGCCTTGAACGCCCTGGGCCTCTCGGCCTTCCTGATGACCCTCTGGGAGCCAACGGCGCTGGAGGATATCGGTTTCCAGCTCAGCTTCGCGGCGACCTTGGGGTTGCTCTTCCTGGCCCCGCCGTTGGAACGATGGACACAAGCGGCGTTGGCCCGATGGTTCCGGGATCCTCAGGCCGTCGTGTTGGTGGACTTAATTCGGGAAGCATTGCTGGTCTCCTTGGCGGCCCAGATCGCGACCATGCCGCTGATGCTCTACCACTTCCGGGAGCTCTCCATCGTTGCCCCCCTCGCCAACCTCCTGGCGCTCCCGATGCAACCCTTCGTGATGGCCTTGGGGATCCCAGCAGCCCTGGGCGCAGCGCTCATCGGCCGCTTCGCCGCGCCACTGGGCTGGGCTGCTTGGTGGCCGTTGGCTTGGACGGCGCGTGTCGCCGATTTAACCGCCCGCTGGCCGCTGGCCACGGTTCGGGTGGCGCCGGGCTATGTGGAGGGAATGCTGGTCTTCTATGGAGGTGCCTTAGGGTTCTTGCTCCTTCGTGCATATGGCCTTTCCCCAACCGATTTGGTGATCCGCCTCCGGCCGTACCGGCATGCGATCCGCGCGGTGGGGCTGATCGGGGCGCTCAGCGGCATTGCCTTCACTTATCTGCCGGATAACCGGACGAAGCTGGTTCTCTTTGAGGGGGGAAGCGCCCTTCTGCTGGAGACCCCAGAAGGGCACCGAGCGCTGTGGCTGTATGGGGATCGAGATCTCCCGTTAGGGGAGCTGGGGCGCTGGCTGGGGCCTTTCGATCGGCACTTGGATCTGGTCATTGCCGAAGGAGAGGCGGCGGCACGAGGGGTCGCATGGCTCCAAGCACGCTATCCCGTGCGCCATATCTTGGGCGGAGAGAACCCCTTCCCCCGTGGGCTGCAGGTTGAGCTGGGTGGCGTGAAGCTTCAGGCGATCCCGGGAGGGTGGGCCGTGGAGATCAGCCGGCAACGGGCGCTGATCACCAGCCATCGGATGGTCGAAAAAGGAACTTCCGCAGATTTAGTGATCGCGCTGAAGGACGAACGCCAAGGGCTGGCCGCGGCCCGGCAGGTGAACGCGTGGGGGCTCCTTGTGGGCGGAGCGCCGGCGGGCGGGGCGGCCAGCGCGGTCTCCGGCCTGCGCCACGTGTGGCGTGCCCAGGATCGCCGATGGATCGCGGCTTGGACCGATGGCGAAATCTGGTGGATCGGTCTGGGTCCGTGATTTCGGAGGGCGCGTCGTCACGGCGGCCCATGCCCGTTCCATTTACAGCGGGCGCATGAGATACAGCGAGCCCTGCCTGGGCCAGCGATGGCCGTTGGGACAAGCCACGGCTTCCTCCTCCTCGACGGCAGGCTGGCGGCAGGCGGGACAACGCCAGAGACCCTCCCCCGTTGGACCTTCCCCGGAATCCACCTCCGCTTGGACGAACACACTGGGGGTCAGCTTCCAGAGGGCCCCAATGCCTTGAACCCAGCCGTCCATCCGCGCCAGCCATGGAGCGGGGATCAGGCGTTTGAGCCACGGATGACGGAAATGAGAGACCGCCCGCTCCCGGCGGATTCGAAAGCCGGCCTTCTCCAGACGCTCCCGCATCCATGCCGGATGGAAATCAAAGTGGAGCGGGGCGAACTCCACTGGCTCCCGAGCGAAGGGGGACCATGACTGGGCGCCGATCACATAGCGGAAAATGGCCTTGAGATGACGCTTGTTGGCGAACTCCAGAATGAAGATCCCGCCCGGCCGCAGGGCCTCCCGAACCTCCTGGAGCGCCCGGGGGACATCCTGAACATGGTGGATCACTCGAACCATCACCACAGTGTCCAAGGCGCCTGGCCGAAAGGGCAAGCAGTAAAGATCCGCAACGACAAACCGAAAGCGTGGGTCATGGCCCCAGCGGTGTCGTGCCGCTTCCACTTGGGTTCGA
>DATMAC010000025.1:0-5748 GCA_035573655.1 Thermoflexus sp. | reverse complement strand
TCACCCCAATCTTTTGGGGGCCGAGCCGCGCGCCGAAGGCGCGCGGCTCGGCCCCCAAAGCCCCCAACGGAAATCCCGGATGCCCGCATGGGCGTAGCGTGAGAGGGATGGAATCGTAATGTGGCTTTCCGTATATTTCTCAGACACTCTCTAAGGTTGTGGAGTGGATGAAGGGGTTGGGGTCGAGACCGGATTTTCTTCCGGCAGGAAGAAGTTCGGGGAACCAGCCAGCCCGCGGCCAGCCCGAATCCATTGTTCCAGATCCGCGTCGGCGAATCCAGGCGACGGCGGGATTTCGGCCCGCGCGCACGGCGGCGCCAGCACCAGATGGATCGCCTCCGCCGCCCCCAGCGCGTACACAACCCCCTCTACCGCGCTTTGAGGGATCCCTAACAACAACTGGGGAGCGCTGGCGGTCGTGGCCGTCGTCCCACCGCCGCCCGGGGCAGGAAGGTCGAGAACGGAGCGCACCACCCCTCGGGCCAACCACTTGGCCAGGGGCCGTCCTGGTACCGTGATAGGCGCAGTCGCCGTAATCGCGGGGGTCTCCCCAATCGCCTCCGGAGCGCCTGCTGAGGTTGCCAGAGAGCCAGCTTCCACAGGCGCCTTAAAGAACGCGACGACATCCAAACAATCCCCGGGACGCAAGGAAGAAAAGGGTGGGGCCTGGATGCGCTCGGAGGCCCGGAGGGGAAGGAGCTGCTCACCCTGCACAAGGACCGTGGAGAGGCGGCCAGCGGCCGTGATCTGGCCAGATGGCAAGATCGCCGTTCGGGGGATCACGGCTCCAGCCGGGATATACATCAGCACGGTTCCACCCGAATATCGGGAAAACTCCTCCGCCCGGATCATCCCGCGGATAGCAGAAGAGGCATATGCGACCACCCGTTGGGTCTTTTCCTCAACGAGGACATCCCCCGGATACAGCGGAACAGCCGCTGTCACCAGCGTCACTTGATTGGGCACACCCCACGTGATGAAGAAGCGCGCCGCCACGGCAACCCCAGCGGCTAACAACAAGCCGATGAGAAGGGGATCCACTGTCGCATTCTCATTGATTTGCCTCCATCGCATGGAATTCCACTTTTTCTCATTCCCAACTGAAAGGCGCCATCCCTCATCCTCAAGGGGACACTGGGAGGATGATCCAGCGCCCGCCACCAGTCTCACTCAGCCAGGCCAACCCGGGATGGCCTGCGGAGATCGGCGGTACCCGGGATTCCTCAGGGGCCGGAAGCAGCCGCCACCCTCGTAACCCGAGCGCATCCCTTCCTGCCCAAAGCCAAATCAACCGCGAAGGACGGCGGAGCTCGGGCGGGATCTCCAGGTGATAACCCATGCGCATCCGAAAGGCATCCGTGTTCGCTATAACAACGACACCTCCTGCTCCTTCTTCTAATTCAGCTGCCTGTTCCAAGAACGCCTCCGGCCGTTCCTCCGCCTCGTCTTCCAAAAGACCCTCGGGATCCCAGGGAAGCGCCCGCCATCCGGCCTCTCGGAACTTCCGCACCAGGGCCAGCAGTACCCCTTGCCCCCATGCCACCTCCGGTGTCAGCCCAAGGGCGGGCCGCCGCCGATCCAATCGGATAACCGAAGGCTCGAGCTCTCGATCGTTCCATCCCAGGGTAAGTTCGACACCCCCTCCATCTCTCCCGCGGACCGGCGGAGGCAAGGCGGACCATGCGCCATACGGGGCGCGGGGCAAAGGGGGTGCGGGGGGCGCATCGCCTGGCTGCTGCCGCAACCGGATCTCCCGCCATCGACCCTCTCCCCACCATCGTCCCTGGAACGCTGCCTCCGGGACCGAAAAGCGCCCCACCAACGTCTCCCACTCTTGAGGCTCCAGGCCCAGCACCACCCGATGGGATGGTCGGCCTCGCAGCGGCCGCAGGCGCACTTCCCGACGCGCGGCGGTCCAGATCCACAAATCCGGTCGACGCCCCACCGCTCCCAAACGATCTTCCAAGAGCATCCGCGCCTCGTCCCCGAACTCGTCCAGACCGTCCATTACGAGCAGAGCAGGTTCTGCCTCCTTACTTAGAAGCTGGAACATCCGCTCCACCCCTTCGCGGTCGGAAGGATCAATCCGGGTCGCCCAGGCCGCGTCCTCCCATTCCCCACGGCCATCCACCACCCACACCCGTCGCCCGGCTCGAGCAGCCGCTGCGCCCATCGCCCGCAGCGCCCACGTCTTCCCGGTCCGAGCCTGGCCGATCAGCGAAAGATCCGAAACCGCCCCATCGCAAAACACCCAGCGGAGCGCCCCGGTCTCCGGGAAGTCTGCCACTCCTATGCCGATCCGGTTTCGATCTTCCCCCTCAGGGGCTCCAGGATCGCTCGGAAGCGGCGGTGGGGTCAGCGGAGGGATCGGTGGATCGACCGCTTCGAGCAGCGCCACCAATCGATCGAGATCCCGCTGCGTGTCTCCCCCGCTTCGGCGAAGGCGCCGCTCCCGGGTTGCATCGGCCGGATCCATCCAGATCTCCTCCCGCATCCCCACGGAGAAGCCGGAAACATATCCAAAGCGGATCCGTTGGAACACTTCGTTCTGCCCGACCTGGATGAAGGCCCAGCCGCTTCCGGGGAGGTAGGCCGCGTCGGGGCGCCCCAGCACGGCCGTGGATTCCTCGGGGGTCTCGCACCGCAAGGCGATCCGCACCCGGAGGTTCGCCCGCAGCTCTCCGGGGACTGCGCCGCCCAGCCGCTGGGTCGCCAGCACCAGGTGCAATCCCAGGCTACGGCCCAGGCGCGCGAGACGGATCATCCGGCCCATTCCATCGGGGATCTGTTCCAACATCTCGGCGAACTCGTCCGCCATCACCACGAGATGCGGTAACCCTCCAGCGTCGGCATGATCAGCCCCTTTCTGGGCCAGGACCCGCTGACGGCGATCCAGCTCGCTTTCCAACGTCTCCAAGGCTCGGGCCGCTTCCCGAGCGTCCAAGTTAGAGAGCAATCCAGCGCAATGGGGAAGCGACCGAAGGGGTGCGAAGGCCCCGCCCCCTTTGAAGTCGATGAACAACAGCTGCACCCGATCTGGTGGGAAACTTAACGCCAGCGCCAAAGCCAGCGTTCGCATGGCCTCGCTTTTGCCCGAGCCGGTGGTCCCGATCACCATCGCATGGGGGCCGTGGCCGCGATCATGGAGGTCCAAGAGGAAGGGCGTCCCGTCGTCAGCGTAGCCGATCGGGACCGCCAGCCCCGAGCGGGGTTGACGGAGGGCTTCCAGAGATCCCCTCCAGGCCTCCGGGTCGTCCGGATCCAGCCCCCAGAGCCCAAGAGCTGGGCGAACCGCAGGCCCTTCGCTCACCCCCATCGGCCGCAATCGGGAGAGCTGCCGGGCGACCTGTTCGGCCTCTCTCCAAGACAGCAAGGGGCCGGCATCCATCCCTTCCACCACTTGCCCGCCTTCCAGATTGAGGAGGCGAATGCTGCCATCGGGTCTCCAAACAGCCAGCGTGCCGATGCCGCCCGGTGTGGGCACGCCAGGTGGAACGATCAAGACCGGATACACTCCCATGGCGGGGCCCTTCCGCAGCAGATCCCCCAGGCGCGGATCCATCAGCCAATCCTCGTCCCCCAGGGCCACCACCGCCTGGTTTCCCATCTCGCCTTGATTCCGCCTTTGATAAAAAAGCGCGAAGATCTCCTCCCGAATCCGAACCGCTCCGCCCGCGTATCCTTCGCGCAGCTCTCCGACGTGAGGCAACCATCGTAGAAACGCCCACCGGGGATCTCGAAGCCCAACTGCAATCGCTACCTCTCCAGGGGAATGGGTCAAAGCGAGCTCGAGGAGGATGCGAGCCAACGCTCCTTCTTGTCCAGGGAACACCATCAGGACCGTGGAAGCGCGTAATGCAAGGGGAAGCGGCCGCTCGATCTCGGCGTGGAGTGCTCCCCACACCGTACGCCCTAACCCCTGGAGCGGACCTGGGATCTCCTCCGGATCGGGCAAATTCCGGAGATGCCCGGGAGGGACAAGGGGAACCCGTCGGCGTCCAGCGGAAACGGTGAGGAAGTCCGGATCACCCCGATGACGGAACCAAAGATCGGTGCCTGCCTGCAAGCGTTGGACCAGCTCCTCCCACCGGGGGAACATCGCTTGTTCCAAGGCCTCTTCTTGTCTCCGCCATCGCTCCAGGGCAGATAGAAAACGGTGGAGCCGTCGCTCCGCCCGTTGCATCCCCTCGGCGGCTTGTTGGCGGTAGCGTCGGGCTGCCCAGCGGTATTGGATCCCCCCTGCCAGCACGGAGGTGGCCGCGGTGAGCGGGATAAAGAGCAGATAAGCCCAGCTCCATCTTCCGAAGGCCAACGGGCCGATCAGGCCGTATAGGGCCGACATCAGGAACCAGGGCACATAGGTCCACCCGGACGGCCGTTCGGGCGGTGTGGGGAGACTGGGAAGGCCCGGGATCTCCGGTGGATCGCCTGGGGGATGCGGCAGGTGCCGCATCCCCGGCCAGATCCGTATGGGCTCCGCTTCAGGAATATAGACCTCCAGTCCATCTCGT
This sequence comes from Thermoflexus sp., assembly GCA_035573655.1. Lineage (GTDB taxonomy): Bacteria > Chloroflexota > Anaerolineae > Thermoflexales > Thermoflexaceae > Thermoflexus. The sequence continues at coordinate 1,237 of DATMAC010000025.1, read as the reverse complement.
TCTTGCCATAGGCCCATCCGGGTCTTCTCCTTACCCCGTGGGGACGATCTTCGGCCCGATCAGCAGCCGTACCCGTTCAGGCGGCGGATCCTCCGGGAACCACCGCTTCCAAGCCTGGGCCAGCTCCAGATCGAAAGTGGGCCAGGCCGTGACCGGGGAAAGCTCCAACACCTGGGCCTTCCGGAGCCACCCCCGAGGGAGCACCGGCGAAGTGAACCGGGATCCTCGCTCCAGCAGGCTCGGGTCCCGATCCGGGCGGATGAGCAAGAGCTTCCTTTCCTTGCCGTCGATCAGCAACCACCCAGGACCTTGTCGCTCCAGGTTCAGGAAACCCTTAATCCCATCGGACAAATGGAGCCGAAAGAGGACCCGCCACAGCCACTCCATCGGATCCTCCACCCGGATGGCCTCGGTGGCCATTGCCCGGGAGAGCTGGATGTGGCGGATCGCCCACTCATGGAGCACCTCGCCCACCTCCCGAAGGGCCCGGGCTTGCCGGATGTTCCCCCAGGTGATTAGGGCGCCCAACCAGGCAAACCCCGCGATCAACAGCCCTGCCAGAACCAGGCTCTCCTCGCTCATTCGTCACCTCCGTTCCATCGTTTGAAGGCCCGAAGGGATTCCCGCACCGCCTTCGGGCGTGGATCCAGCGCCCACGAGAAGCCCAGAAAGATCATCCCGGCCGCGAACCCCGCCAACCACCATGGGGATCCCAGGGGCTGGACCCCGAACCGGATCCCGTCGGCCACGGTGAGTCGCCCCTTGATCGGGAGCGCTCGGAGCTTCGCCCGGAGCCCCGCGGGCAGCCAGAACCGCCCATCGGGGCCCGTTGTGATCGTCCGCCCACCCACCTCCATCACGGCCCCTGGGATCCCCGGCTCATTCGGGTCCTGGAAGCTGTTCCCATTCCAGTCCAGGAACACTACCCCAATGGTCAATGCCGGAGCAGCCGGCGGCGGTGGCAGCGGTGAGGGGGACGGTGTAGGGGTCGATGCGGGTGTGGGTGCCAGCGTTGGCGTCGATGTTTCCGCTGGGGTGGGCGTCCGAGTTAGTCGAGGCCGCCTCGGTGTTGGGCTGGGCGTCTGGATAGACGTAGGCGTCGGAGACGGTGGCGGTGGCGGCGGCGGTTGGGGCGGTGATCCAGGCGTCGCGGTCGCCGTCGGTGAGGGTGTTTCCGTGGGTGTGGATGTCGGTGTGAGGGTCCGTGTCGGCGTCGCTGTAGCTGTCGGCGGGGGTG
>DATMAC010000024.1:0-8503 GCA_035573655.1 Thermoflexus sp. | reverse complement strand
AATATCTTTTATCCCCCCTCCCCACCGCCCTTTGGGCGGTGGGGAGGGGGGATCCAGGGGGGGTGGGGCCGTTGGTGGGGCCGTTGGCCCGCACCATCCTTGATCTCACCATGCTATTAGATCAACTGATCCTTTAGCATTCATCCGGACATTCCACGCTGAGAGTGTGCTGTGGAAGAAATCAGAGGCCCCACCTCCCTTCATCCCCCTTCCCACAGCTCTGCGGGCTGTGGGAAGGGGGATGAAGATATTTTATAGGGACGAGCCGTGTATGCGGCGACTCCCTAACTTTAATACAAATCCGTTTTCTCGGAGACGATCCGCCGATATAAGCGCCACCCCGGCCATGAGAGCTCGGTCACGAAACCCTTCGGTGGTCGGTCCCGATAACGCGCCTCGAGCGGCCCGGGCAACCGGGTGGGGTGCTCCGCTACGAACACGTACGAAACGAAGCGCTCCGGCGCCACCACAGCCATCTCGAAGATCGGATCGGGCGGAAGGACAAAGGGGCATGCGGTGCCCGCGCGGGCGATTAACCGGAATGCCTCTCGATCATCCGTCAAGACAGACCCACAAGGCAATCGAGCCAGGTGCTGGGCTACCCGTTGCTCGACCTGATCCTCCGGCAGCGGCCCGGCGTTCAGCGCGCGCCACCACCGGGCCGGTTCGCCGAACGCCAGCACGGAGCCGTCCGCCACCACATGCAGCGAAGCCAACAGGAGGAGCAAGCCTCCAAGCCGTCGCGGGGTCCTGGCAGGGATCCCACTGATAGCGAACAGCAGCCTCAAGCTCTGATCGAAGGGTTGGGGGACGGCCCACCCCATTGACCAGGCGCTCAGGTCAAGGGCAACTGGGATCAAGTAGGCCGGCAGCCGCCTGAGCTGATAGCGAGCGATCAATATCCCCACCCCCAGATAGAGCGGCGTCGCCAGCAAGCGCCGCACGCTCTCCCGGGCGATCGCGTCCGCCGTTAAGAAGGCCTCATCAGGCAGGAACGCGGCCAGTAAGCTGGAGCTCGGATCGAACACAAATCGAAGCGGGTCGCCCGTGAACAACCAGGAGAGATAAGCCCAGCTCCCAACGATCGCAAGAGAGGGAAAGATGAGGATCAACATGATCGCCCCCAAATGCGCCCTGGAGCGCAACCGGGCGAACAGAGGGACGGTCAGGGCGAAGGCGATGGCAAAAAAGGGAGCGTAAAAGTTCGCGAGAAACCCCAAGGAGATCAGCAGGGCGGCGATAAAGCCCGCGTCGGTTCGTTCACCGCGGGTGAGCAGGAGATATTGGATCCAGGCGGCGAAGAAGAGGAGCAAACCCAAGGTTGCGCTGAGGGATTGGGTGGCTTGGAAAAGGCTGCTCGGGACGACCATCACCGCGAGCAGCAAGCCGGCTCGAACGGCCGGATGGAAGTCCAGGCGCCCCATTGATCGCCAGACCCCCCAAGCCAGGGCTCCGGCGCAAAGGGATGAGAGGGCGACGGCCCCATAAGGTGATGGCCAAGGCAACAGCAACCCCACCGGCAGCGGCGGATATGCAAATCCGATCCACTCCAGACGCCCCCGATCCCGAACCATCAAAGCCTTCTCGATTAAATAGGCGTGGTCGTTGCTGAGGAACCCTGAACGGGTCGCCTCCAACCCCAATAACAGATAGGGCAAGCTCAAGAGCACCACCGCGAGCCCGTTCCCCAGCACGACCCGCCAGCGCATGACATGCCTCCCTCCCAAGCCTGACCCAGCGAGACGGCTCGAGCCCGGATGATCCATCGGTCACCTCAACCCGAGCGCGGGCCGCATAAGCGGCCGCACTGTTCAGAAAACTTTCCCCTCCCGACGCGACAAGGCATGAGGAAGGGGCCTGAACCATCGATCGGCGGGCAGGAAATCATCCCGATCCCCCGGGCGCCAGACGGCTGATCCCGTGCACGGTCTTCTCCCAATAAAACGGGCGGGTGAAGAGCTGCCAGAGCGCCTTGTAGGAAGCGATGCTGTGCAGGACCCAATAGATGGGGTTCAGCAAAGCCCATGGGATCAAATCGTAGTAACGCCGCTTGAAGCCGGCCAACATGTTCAAATAGATCGCGATGGCATTACCGAAAAGGAGGTTAAATAAGCTGATGTAAAGGACGGGGGGTGGGAAAAACGGATCCAGGCCCTTGGTTCCGGTCAGCACCCAGATCGCGAACATCCCCCACATCCACGGCGCGCTGAGGAAGGTGAGAGGCGTGCCGGCGACCAACAGGAGGAAGCCCAGCGCCTGGCGCAGACCCACCCGCCGCAACAACCGCACCGGGTTTCGGGTGTGAACCAGAGCGGTCTGCATGTAGCCCTTGATCCAACGGGAACGTTGGCGGATCCAGTTCCCAACGCGCGTGTTGGCCTCCTCATAGGTCGTGCTGTTGATGACCCCCACCTTGTATCCAGCGGTGGCGGCGCGGATCCCCAGGTCGGCATCCTCCGTCACGTTAAATGGATCCCAGCCCCCCAGCTCGCGCAAACGCTCCGTCCGGAAATGATTGCTCGTGCCCCCGAGCGGGATCGGGAGGCCTAGGTGATATAAACCGGGGAGCATGTAATCGAACCAGAACGAGTACTCAAGCGTGAACATCCGGGTCAGGAAGTTCTCGCGGGCGTTGTAATAGTTGAGGGCCGCCTGGACGCAGATCAAATCCGAGCCGCCCTTCCGGAAGGCGATCACGGCCTTCTTCAGCTGATCCGGCTCCGGGAGATCCTCGGCGTCGTAGATCACCAGGAATTCCCCGGTGGCGAAGAACAGCCCCACATTGCATGCTTTGGGCTTCGTGCGCGGGATCGACGCCGGGATGGTGATGAAGTAGAAATTCCCCGGCGGGCGGGCCGCTTTCGCCGCCTCTAAGGTCTCGCGATCATCCTCCTCAAACAGCAAAAACACCTCCAGCTTCTCCGGCGGGTAATCCAGGCGCGCCAGGCTCTCGATCAGCGGCCGGACGACCGCGGCCTCCCGATATAAGGGGACCAGCACGGTGTAACGAGGAAGCTCCTCATCCCGTAAAGCGGCCACCTCCTCGGGGGTGATCGCCTGTACCTGTTCATAGCGGGCCCCTGCCAAAGAGGTGAAGAATTTGAACAAGATCCCCGCTAAGAAAAAGATGTTGATGAACGCGTTGAGGACGATGCCGGTCGGACGAGGGGCCCATATCCATCCCACGATGAGTCCCAACAGAAGGATCGACAGGACGATGAACTGAAAGGGGGTGAAGACCGTATAGGCCGATTCCTCCGGGCGTCGGTAATAAAGGCCGTAGGTGGCTTCCGCGAGGATGTCGGAGCGAAAGATCCGCAAGAGGGCCTGGCGGATGTCCCACTCCGTCGTCGCCCGGAAGCGGGCCACCGGGGCGCCGAAGAAGGACTCCGCCTCCGCCCGGAGCGCATCGTCCGGCCGGCGGGCGGTGGCCACCTCCAGCCCCGCCTCGGTCCGGCGAAGGGGGATCATCCATTTATCCCGGATCGCCGAGGCCGGGTACTGTCGTACCAGCTCCGGATCCGGCAGCTCCTTCGTTAGGTCAGCGAACGGGCAACCCCACAGCTCGGCCAGCGCCTGGTAGAGATCCAGGCGCCGGATCAAGCCCCTCGAAACCAGGATCTGGCCCAGCGGCTCGCGGGATTCCTGCTGGATCTGCAACGCCCAGTTGAGATCCTCGGGGGACAACAACCCTTGGGCCAGGAGATATTCGCCGAGCCGCATCTTCACCCTGCTGGGAGCTTACTGAGGCTGAGGCGATCCCGGCGGGGCCTTCCGAACCACCCGCGGGTAGATCCAGAGCAGGAAAAGCACCGCCCCGATGAGGGCCGCGCCCATCACCCAAAAACGGATCTTCTCCCATCGAAGAGCCGACGACGGGGCGAGGGGGACCACCCGCAGCCCACCCCCCCGCAGGCGCATCGCCACAGGCGCCTCCCCATCCGGCCATATCCATACATCGCCGGTTAACCCGTACCACCCCAATTGAGGATCCAGAGCCCGCTCTATCCCCCGCAGATCCGGACGATCCCCATGCCGCGTGAGCAGCAAGATCTCCCGCCCGCCGGAGTGAAAGGCCTCCATCACCGCGAACGGCCGGTCGATTTCCATCCGGAAAAGCTCCCGCCCGTCCACATCGATCACCCGGAACGGCCGTGGATCCAGGGGCGGCCGGAGCGCCGAGACCTTCCCCGGATCCAAGGTGACCAGCAACAACGGGCCGGAAGCGGCGATCGCCTCCGGCCAAGCCTGTACCCTCGGGATCAGCATCGTCCGCGTGGTCCGCTGCAGCACCGCGATCAGCTGCGCGGCCGCCTCGATGGTCTCCGGATTGAGAGGATCCAGCCCCACCGTGAACGTCGGCAGCAACCCCTGCGGCAGCCGCTCGAATCCAGCGGGCAAGTGCGTTCCTTTCTGGAACTGGAAATACGAAGCGCCATCGATGAAGACCGTGATCGGGTGAACCCCTACTCGACATTCCCCGCCCGGCGGGGTGTAGACCACGCGAACGACGAGGTTGTTATCGCGCCGGAGCAATCCGTCCGGCATGGAGATCCAACGGTCGAAGGATCCCCCGGCCACCGGCTCCGCATAGACGAGGCCCCCGTTGAGCAGGACCAACAGCTGGGCTTGACCGCCGGGAGGGATCGGCGTGGCGCGGCCGGCCAGCCGCAACTCCACCCCACGAACCGGCCCGCCCAAATCGGCCTGGGAGAAAAAGATCGTCGTCTCCATGGTCCCGGAGCCGCTCATTTGGATCTGGGGATAGCCCAGCGCAGCCAGGGGGATGAGATCTCCGAGCACGGATCGCGGAGGGGCACCTTCCACGGCGAAGATGGAAGGCGCCTGGAAGGCCTCCGGATACGCAATCAAGGCCTCTAAGCTGGCTTCCAGGGAACCTGGGGGACCCGCGATCTCTAAAATTGGCATCCGACCGGCCTCCGAGGGGGCCAACGCCAGCCGCGGCGTTCCATCTCGGGAGATCCGGACCCAGCGGGACCATGGATCATCGACCGGGAAGGGCGGCGCTGCCGTGGAGGACACCGTGAGGGTGAAGAGGTGGCCAGCGGCCAGGCGAGCCCCCAAAGCCGCCAGGCGCAGCGCCACCATCGCCTCCTCCGGTGAGGGAGGATCCGGCAATTGAATGTGGAGGGCGCGCAACACCGGCGGCCAGAACTCCGCGACCTGATCCGGCGGCTCCAATGCCCCTTCCATCTCCACTTCCAACCGATCCAGCTCCACCCGGATCCGTTCCGGGGCAGCGCAATCCGAGGCCAGTTCCGAAGCTTCAAGACGCAACAGAAGCAGCAGGCGGCTCGAGACCACCTGCGCCTCCTCGAGCGGGATGACCACACGCATCTCGGAGGTCGTCAGGCGAACCCACTGGAGGGTCCGCCCCTCGTGGCGGATTTGGAGCGAAGCCCCGATCGCACCCGGGGATGATCGGACACGAGCGAACAGACGGATCGGACGAAGACCCTTCGGAACCGGGATGGAGACCGTCTGCTCCGCAGACGGGCCCGCGAGGACCACCGGCTCGGATACCCCCAGCGGGGATAACGGAAAGAGCCATTGCCCCGATTGCGCAATGGCCCGATCGAACGTTCCTCCCCAAAATGTGAACAAGAAAAACAAGGTCGAAACACCTTGAGCCAGCTTTCTCATAAACGCCTCTCGGACAAGGAGTCTCCCTGGGTGGGCGCCCCCACCCCCTCCGGCACAGTTCATACGGTGCAGAAACGGACAACGCCTACGGAACGTCCGAATCCCATCATTATAGGGACAGGCCCTGTGCTGGCCCCAGGGCGCCCCATCCCACGGCGACCCTCAACCGAAACTCTTGATTGAAAGATCATCTCATGCGTTGGGAAGGCCACCGGAACCCCGGAAGTTGGATACAAGCAAAGAGCGACTCTCCTGCTTGGCCTTGCGCTTCAGATCGGCCAGATACCGGATCAGCGCCTCCAGCTCGATAGGGTATGCGGGATCCACCACCCCTCCCACAATCGAAATCGAAAGCCCCAACGACTGGACTGCTCGATCGAACTCATCCAAAATGTAGCGGACAACATTCTCAAGGACATGCGGACGGACGATGATTACGAAATCGTCCCCACCGATGTGGCCGATGAAGTCCACGGCCGGATCCCCGTGTTGCGATATCGCTTTCACCAAGAGATCGGCCAAAGCCCGTATCACACGATCTCCCTCCAGGAATCCGAAGCGATCATTGAACTCTTTGAATCGGTTCAGATCGATATAGGCGATTCCAAACGGCTGGCCCTCCTGCAAGCGCAGCCGCAGCTCCTTCTCGATCTCCGGATTTCCGGGAAGACCCGAAAGGGGGTTGATCATCCGCTCCCGCTGGGAACGGCGGAGGTGCATCTTCACCCGAGCCAACAGCTCCGAGATCGCCACCGGTTTCGTCAAATAATCATCTGCCCCTACCTCGATCCCCTTTAATTTATCCTCGATCCGCCCCATCGCGGTGAGCATGATGATCGGGACACTTCGCAGGTGCTGCAGCGCTCGCAGCTGCCGACAAACCTCAAAGCCGCTCAGATCCGGCAACATCACATCCAGCAAGATCAAATCGGGCCGATCGCGCCGAGCCTTCTCCAACGCTGAAAAGCCATCGCTTGCGGTTTCCACCTGATAGCGGGCTCGGCTCAGCACCGCCACAAGCAAAGCTCGGAAATCCTGATCATCCTCAACCACCAGCACACGAGCCTCGTCTTCAGGCATGAAGAACCCCTACAATCAGTTCATCCCTCGCGGCATAAGCGGACGATCTCTTCGATCGCATCGTTCACCGAAGGCACCAGGCGATCCGCATAAGCCTCCAGGGCCTCCACCTTGGGGCCAGGATGAGGGGCGACCCCAAACACCGTCAGGCGGATGGACATCCCGAGCTCATATAAACGGCGGACCGTTCGGAAGACCCCCAGGATCCCCTTCACGGAATCCTCCACCAACACGACATGCCAGGGGAATTCCGCCCATTCCGCCAGCGGGCCCTTCAGCTCGCCGGCTTGGAGGGTTTCATACGCCGATTGAAGGGCTTGGATCTCGATGATCCCGTCCACGGAGGCGATCGCCGCCGCGAAAGCCGCCATCCCATGGATCAGATGAGGCTTGGTCGGGTTCTCATGAAGCCCCACCGTCTCGGCCAGCCAGAACAGGCGGCCGAGGCCGACCGGGGGCCAATCCTCCAGCCGCACCAGTCGGGCGGCCAGCTCGGCCTCTGGGGAATAAACCGGGAGCGGAGGCGGCGGCTCCTTCAGCGGCGGGCGGGAGGGCCGTGAGGTATAGAACGCGGGGGCGAGGCGGCCTTCATACCAGACAGCGGTCAACGCCCGCGCCCCATCCCGCGTGAGCAGCGGCTGATCCTGCTCCAGCAACCCCTGAGGGACCTCGATGGGGGCCGGCCGGCCGTAAGCTTCCTCGTAAGCCTGGCTTCCCACCATCCAGGTCTGGAAAACGGCCGTGGTCGGACAGGAGAGGCTATGGGTATCGGCGAGCAAGGCGCTGAGCAAGGCCGCCAAGGCCTCCGAACGCGGGAGCTGAGGCAGAACCTCCCGCTGCCAGAGTCGCAGGGCCGCCTGGGAGGGACGTTCCCCAAGGCGGGCGGCCTCGCCTGCCTGTTTCACCCAGGCGACGTAATCCGGGCGGATTTGAGCGCCATCCAAGGCCCGAGCGGCCAGACGGTCCATCGCTTCGTCGAAGTCAGGAACGATCCAGCGCTCATCGAGGCGTGCGGCCTCCAGCAACAGCCCGGCCAGACAGATCGCGGTGGAATCCCACTCGCTGGTCACCCCGGCGGCTTCAAACCACTCGATGTCGGCTTCGGTAGGCAGAGGGATCTCCCAGCCCAGGCGTCGGGTGAACGTCTCTAACGTGGCAGGGATCCCCCGTTTATATCCCACCGGGAGGACCAACACGTCATCGATATCCAGCAGGAGGACCACCGGCATCCCGCTTCTCCTCTGAATAGGGTCTCAAGCATCCCCAGCCATTCTATTCTTTTCTGCTACCCGGGGAAGCACAAATTCTCGGGTTCGCGCGGGCGGCCGAGGTTGATGATCCTTGAGGATCTTTTCGCAGGTGGGGTGCCATCGATCCGACAGAGGGTGATCGCCTTGCTGGTTGCGAAGATGAAATTTTCAGGGCAGCGTTGCGATTCAGGGCTTTTCCAAGTTTTAGGGGTTTCTGGGGCTGGGCCGGGGGCCGAAGGCCCCCGGCCCAGCCCCAGAAAAGAATTTTCTCTCCCCTCCCCGCGGCCCGAAGGCCGCGGGGAGGGGAGAGAAAGGTGGGAGGAACCCCTTGTCCCAGCTTATGTCCGGACCTCGGCTTCTGTTGTTTGCAACAGAGCAGGTTATAATTAAAACAGTGGGCCGGTGGCGGAACAGGCAGACGCGCGTGGCTTAGGACCACGTGGGGAAAACCCGTGCGGGTTCGAATCCCGCCCGGCCCACTGGATCCCTTGGTTCAGCCTGGCCCCATT
>DATMAC010000023.1:0-9328 GCA_035573655.1 Thermoflexus sp. | reverse complement strand
CCATTGCTTGAACACGTGGAATCCCGATTGAGGGATTGAAACCAATTTCATGCCCTTGTACTTTCCCCAGCCGATCACAGCTTGAACACGTGGAATCCCGATTGAGGGATTGAAACTCAGCAATCTGCCTCATCACGTCGGGGAGCGCCTTGTAGGCAGCTTGAACACGTGGAATCCCGATTGAGGGATTGAAACCTGGAAGGGACGGCTGGGGAACCCACGGGCGGAGGAGGCTTGAACACGTGGAATCCCGATTGAGGGATTGAAACACAACCCAAGTCGAGTTGCCAGGTGCAATCCGCAATCAGCTTGAACACGTGGAATCCCGATTGAGGGATTGAAACAGCTTGCCGGCGCGGTAAAGATCGAACAGGTCGGAGCTTGAACACGTGGAATCCCGATTGAGGGATTGAAACCGCAGTTGACGCCGGCGAAGGCGATCCCGACGTCCAGCAGCTTGAACACATGGAATCCCGACTGAGGGATTGAAATGAAGGTGGGACGGTGAATCCTCCTTCGCAAGCTCCGTAGCTTAAACGCAAAGTTCCTCAATCCATGCTGGATTTGAATGCTGAACTTCCCCTCCCAAACCCGCTATCATCTTCATGGACACCATTCCCGGAGCCCGCTGTGTCTTCGCCTTCCTGGACCGTCTTGCCCTGATCCTGGAGGACCGCGAGATCCGTTTCACCCCCGTCCCCCATTACCTCCCTTCGTGGGGAGGCTCCTCCTTCTGCTCCCCGATGGCCTTTTCGTCCTCGCCCTCGTCCAGGCCAACGACGGGAGGCTTCTCGCTTTGCGCCTCGATTGCCTCCGCCGACAAGCCGAGGTCCTTTGAGCGCCACTGGAGGAGAGACAAGCATCTTCATCATCTAAGGGCGAAGATGGAAAACGGGGGCAGTGCGGGTCCTCAGCGTCTCCCGGATTGCTCTTTGCGTCCCACAGCGGCCTTTCCCCTTCACGCCATCCCTCGCGTTTAGGGTGCAAGTTTTTTGACCGCGCACCCTAAACGCGCGGCAGGGAGAGAGGTGGCGCGCCAAACAAAAACGACGGCCCGGGCGCTCCGTGGGCACTCGGGCCGTCGGGAAGGTCCCCTCAATCTCCTTCCGGCCAATGCATTCGGCCACCCTGCGCAGCCATCCTCCCTTGGCCTGCCCCGTTCAAGCTGCCGCCAACGCTTAGTTAGTGGGCATGGCGGGCCGCCATGCCCGCTAACCACGGGGCCCGCTCCCGAAACGCGGAGGCCCTGGGCGATCCTCCCCTTCGCCCGGGGCTTCCAGCTCCCCCACGCTGTCCCACACGTTTAGGGTGCAGGCTTTTTCCGATCCCACACCCTAAACGCGCGGCGGGAGGCTGCCAGGACGTTGCGCCGCACAAAAAAAGACGGCCCGCACTCTGAGAGCGCGGGCCGTCTGGGGTTTCCTCCACTCTCTTCTGGCCGCTTCGACTGATGCGTCGCTTCAGCCACGGACGACGTCATCGACATCCTCCCGCTCCGCCGCCGACCCCGTCGGGGCCTCCGCCTCCGGGGGGTAGACCCGCCCGTCGAGAACCCGCCAGACCCGCCCCCGGGCCTCCGCTTCCGCCTCCGCCGTCAGCCAGACGCCGGCCACAACCGGGAGGGCCTCGATCCCCAGCTTCCGGAGCGCCTCGGCCGACCGGAGCGCCCGCCGGACATCTCCCGGCCCGATCCCGTAGGAGATCTCCACGGCCAGCCACGTCTCCCTCCCTTCCCGTCGCCCTCGCAAGAGGAGGTCGGTCTCGCGAAGTCGATCCTCCTCCGAAGGCTCCAGGGCGCGGCCCTCCAGAAGGTCCTCGAGTTCATCGGGCTCGACCCGTCGAGGCCGCTGGACGATCCGATGAAAATAAGCGTGCGGCCGCTCTCGGTACTTCATCTCGATGAACGGCCCTCGATACTCCCTGACCTCTTCCTGGGTCCGCCGCTGGGCCTCGGTCAGTTGGGCGATTTGCGCCTCTGTCCGCCGCTGCGCCTCCGCCAGCTCCGCGAAGCGCCGGTCGGTCTCCTCCCGGAGGGCGGCGAACTCCTCGTAGTGGCGCCGCTGGGCCTCGGCCAAGCTCTGGACGGCCTGGCTCAGCTCCGCGAAGCGCCGGTCGGTCTCGGCCCAGCGCCGGTCGGCCTCCGCCCGGAAGGCGGCGAACTCCTCGTAGTGGCGCCGTTGGGCCTCGGCCAGGCTCTGAACGGCCTGGCTCAGCTCCGCGAAGCGCCGGTCGGCCTCCGCCCGGAAGGCGGCGAACTCCTCGTAATGCCGGCGTTGCGCCTCGGCCAGGCTCTGGACCGCCTGGGCGAGCTCCGCGAAGCGCCGGTCGGTCTCCGCCCGGAAGGCGGTGAACTCCTGACGGTGGGTCGTGAACTCCCCCGGCAGACGCAAAAGCTCCTCGCCGGCCAGCGCCGCCCAAAGCTGCGCCCGCCACTCCGGATGCCGCTGGAGCAGCACTAAAAGATCCTGAAAGTCTTCTACCGTGAAGGGCATCGGATACCTCCTAAGGGGATTTTAACACACGGGGGCCGCTTTCGGAGCGAGGCTCCCTGTGGGCTCTTTCTGGGCCCTGAGCGGGGAGTGGGCCTCAGAGGCCTCGAAGCGTTCCCCCCTTCGTGGGGAGGCTCCTTCTCTTGCTCCCTGATGGCCTCCTCGTCATCGCCCTCGCCCAGACCGATGACGGGGAGCTCCTCGCTTTGCGCCTCGATTGCCTCCGCCAACAAGCCGAGGTCCTCTAAGCCCAAACTCAATCTTCCTCCCCGCTTTCCACTTTCTTCCTAGCCGTGAGAGCATGGAGATAAGCCGCTCGCTATCCTATGGGCGTGCATCCTCACGCCTATGGAGGATCGCGGATGAAGCGTCTTCAGCGCTCCCAGGCCGTCCAGGATTTCCTGACCGCCATCGATGCCCTGGACCCTTTTTGGGATCCGTGAGGAATGGGGGGAGGCCGCGTCAGCGGTCTGTCGCTCACCGAACATTTTTCCTGACCAGGAGGGATCCCCAATGTTCCAGCCGAGGATCATTGTGCACGGGGGTGCGGGGACCATCCCGGAGGAGCGGCAAGGGGCGGCGGTGGAGGGATGCCGTCGCGCCGCTCAGGCGGGATGGTCGGTGCTGGCGGCCGGCGGCTCTGCCCTGGATGCGGTGGAGGCCGCCGTGCGGGCTTTAGAGGACGATCCGACCTTCAACGCGGGCCGGGGCAGCGTGATGACCCGGGCGGGCACGGTCGAGATGGATGCCTTGATCATGGACGGGGCGACGTTGCGCGCGGGAGCCGTGGCGGCTGTCCGCCGCGTCCGGAACCCCATCACGCTGGCCCGCGCGGTCATGGAGCGCACCCCTCACGTTCTATTGGTCGGCCCCGGCGCCGAGGTCCTGGCGGAGCTCCTGGAGCTCCCGATGGCCGACGAGGCGGAGCTGGTGGCGCCGCGGGATCGGGAACGCTGGGAGGCATTGCGACGAAACGGACCGCCGGATCTTCGGGAAGTTTTAGCCCAGGCCCTGGCGGAGCCGATGGATACGGTCGGCGCGGTGGCCCTGGATGCAGCGGGTCATATCGCCGCCGCGGTCTCCACCGGCGGGATGTCGAACAAGTGGCCGGGGCGGGTCGGGGATTCCGCCCTAATCGGCTGCGGAGCCTATGCGGATGACCGGCGCGGGGCGGCCGTGGCCACCGGATGGGGAGAGACGTTGATGCGCGTGGTGATCGCGAAGACGGCGTGCGACCTGATGGCGATGGGCCTCTCCGCCTCATCCGCCGCCGCAGCCGCGATCCGCCTCCTGGAAGAGCGGGTGAACGGACGGGGGGGTCTGATCGCCCTCGATCCGATGGGGCGCATCGGGATCGCCCACAACACCCCCCATATGGCGTGGGCGTGGACCGATGGAGGCGTCCTCCAGGCGGGGATCTGCGCTCCGGATTCCGAGTAGATGTGGTAACGATTCAGCCCGGTTCCATTCCGTTCGGAGCGCTCGTGAGGAGGCGGAAGGGCCTCACTCCCCTCGATCCCCTCTCCCCACGGCCCAGGGGGCTGTGGGGAGAGGGGGATAAAATTCGGGGGCCGAGCCGCGCGCCTTCGGCCCCGTCCCGAAAACCCCAAATTTACGCGGTGAAGCCTTACCCCCAGAAGGCGCTAAGCAACCGTCCCAGGACCAAGCGGGGGGATAGCGACAAGAGCCCGCGCAAGAGCCGATCCCGCCACCGGGGGCCGCCGGGGCGAACGTCCGCCAGGCTTCGGACCCGGAGGTTTTGAGTGAAGGCCTCGGGGGTCCAGCCCGGCAGGAGCGGGCAACGGATCGAGGCCGTGCGCCCGGCCGGGAGATCGAAGAAGTTATCGCTGAAGAGGACCTCCGCGCCCTCCACCGAGAGGGTGACGAAACGGGCCAGGGCCCGCGCCCGCAGCGTGATCTCCATTTCCTCCCCATGAGCTTGGCACGTCACTTGCAGTTCGGGGTCCGGCCAGCGCAGATCCTTCTCCGGCGCGAACAGGGCCACCTGAAGCGCCGCAGGCTGGCCCGGCCGTTGGCTTTCCCACTCGACCACCAGGGCCAAGGCCCGGCCGTACTGGCGCAGGAAGGCCCCGACCTCCAGCTGGCAAGCGGTGGTCGTCCGCAGCGGCGGCGCGTGGACCGCCGCTTCGCCGGCGGCAAGGGATCGCCCTTCGAAGGTCTCCAGCGACCAGCGGATGTTCCCCTCCCAGGGCTGGAGGGTGTCGTTGAACACGAACGCCTCGGCCCGGTCTCCTTGGACATCCACGGAGAAGGCGAGCGGCGCGAAGAAGCGGCGGGCGGCGTAGTGCAGGGCTTTCCAGCGGCCGTAAACGTCGATGCCGGACCACGAGATGGCCGGCCAGGCGTCGTTCAGCTGCCAGTAGAGTGCACCGCCGCATCGATCCCGATGGCGGCGCCAATGCTCGACGGCGATCCGCACGGCCTCGGCCTGCACCACCTGGGTCAGCCAGGCCAGATCCTCGAAATCGCGCGGGATCCAGAACCGCTCCATCAGGTAGTAGAGCAACCGCTCGTTGCCGCCGGGGGATCGCTGTCGGCGGCGCATGGTCGGCCGCCTCAGATCCCATTCCTCCCGCGGCCCGAAGGCGCGCAGCGTTTCCTTCGACGGCAGGGATTGCAGGCCGAACTCACTGACGAAGCGGGGGACGCGGTCGCGGTACGCCGAGGTCGGGGCCACACCATGCCAGACATGCCAAAGGTGAGTGTCCCCCCGTCGATCTCCGTTGACCTCCTGACGGAAAACCCCGGAGGAAGGGGAGCCCGGCCAGTAGGGATGATCCGGGTCCTCGGCCCGTACCCATTCGGGGAGCAGTTCGTAAAAGAAACGCTGGTGGACGACGGCCCAGCGGGCGAGTTCCTTCGGATGCCTCTTCCACTGCCAGCGCCAGAGGGGCCACAGCATCTCGATCTCGTTGTTGCCACACCAGAGGGCCAGGGAAGGATGGTGCCGAAGCCGCCGGACGTTCTCGATGACCTCCGCCCGCACTTCCTCCAGGAAATCCGGCTCGTCGAGGGGGTAGAGCATACACGCGAAGGGGAAATCCTGCCACACCAAGATCCCGTAGCGGTCGCACAAGGCGTAGAAGCGATCGTCCCCATAGCCCCCGCCTCCCCACACCCGTAGCATGTTCATCCCGACCGCGGCGGCGCTTCGGACCAGATGTTCCAGCCGCTCGGTTTCCACATACGCGCTGCGCGCGTCCGGCGGGACCATGTTCGCCCCGCGGATCCATACCGGGACGCCGTTCACGACGAAAACGAAGGATTCCCCCCACGCATCCCGCTCCCGATGGAGGGCGAGCGTCCGGAGCCCGAGGAGCTCCCGTCGCTCGTCCAGGCGGTGCTCCCCCGCCCACAGCTCCGCCTCCAGGAAGTAGAGGGGTTGCCCGCCCAGGCCGTTGGGCCACCAGAGGTGAGGGCGTTCGATGGGGATCTCCACGGCGATCGGATCCTCCCGGGCGGGGAACTCCCAGCGGGCGACGTGCCCCTCCGGGTCGTGAAGGGAGATTTTCAAGGAGAGGGGATGGTCCGCCCAGCGTTCGATGCGCGCCTGGAGGATCAGCGTGACGCGGCCGGCCTCGTGGCGTTGGCGGATGTGGAGGTCCGCGAAGCGGGCGATGGAGAAGCCCTCCAACGCCACCTCCCGCCAGATCCCCATGGGGGGAAGTGCCGGCCCCCAATCCCAACCGAAGTGGCTGGGGACCTTGCGGAGGTGCGCGGTCCCGGGGTTCCAGAGGGCGGGGAGGGGGCGACGCCGATGTTGCTCCCGGATAAAGGGAAGGGGGGAGCGCAGGCGGATCGTCAGGAGATTGCCCTCAGGGCGGAGGAGCTCCCGGACAGGCCAACGGTAGGACCGGAACATGTTCCGGGCCTCCCCCAGGCGCTCCCCGTTGAGGAACACCTCGGCCAGGGTGTCCAGCCCGGCGCAGACCAGCTCCACCCGCTCCGCTCGGGCGAGGGCGGGGTCCAGCGAGAACGCCCGGCGGTACTCCCAATCGCGCTCCGCCACCCAGGCGACCTGGGAGAGATGATCCCCGAGGAACGGGTCCGGGATGCGGCCGAGGGCCAGCAGATCCCGAAGGACGCTCCCCGGCACCTGTCCCGTCAGCCACTCCGAAGCGCCTGCCGGGCGGAACAGCCAGGTTCCGTTCAAGGGCTGGCGATGCATGGCGACGCGGAAGGGGGCACCCCCAAGGGGTGCATTGGGCACCCACGGGAGGGCACCCACAAGGGGTGCCCCTACACATTGGGATAGAAACGCCAATTGTAGGGGCAGGCCTTGTGCCTGCCCTGACGGGGGTGCCCACGGAAGGGCAGGGCACCCACGAGGGGTGCCCCTACATTGGGATGCGAATGCCAATTGTAGGGGCGGGCCTTGTGCCCGCCCCGATGGGGCATCCACGAAGGGTGCCCCTACATGGAATGCCTTTTGTAGGGGCAGGCCTTGTGCCTGTCCCGATGGGGCGCCCACAAGGGGCGCCCCTACACCGTTTCCCACGCGGATTGCAAATCCCGGATGTCCGCGAAGACGAGGTCCGGCTGCACCGGGCTCGCCGCCAGCATCTCCCGGGTGGTGGCCCCGGAGAGGACCAGGATGGTCGTCAGGCCGGCGCGCTTCCCCCCGACGATGTCGGTAGGGAGCTGGTCGCCGATCACCGCCGTGGTCTCCGGGGTGGCGCCCATCCGCTGCATAGCGATCCGGAACATCAGCGGCTCCGGTTTGCCGACCACGATCGGCGAGACCCCGGTTGCCCGCTCCAGGAAGGCCAGCGTCGCCCCGTTGCCGGGATAGAGCCCATCCTCCCCCGGCCACACCGGGTCCGGGTTGGTCCCGATGAAGCGGGCGCCGTTCCAAATGGCCCGGGCCGCCCGGGCCAGCCGCTCATAGGTCAGCCCCCAATCCAGGCCGACCACCACGAAATCCGCCCGTTCTTCTTCCACCACCTGGAACCCTGCCGCCGCGATGGCCTCGCGGAGGGCCGGCGCGCCCACCACGAACACGCGGGCGCCCGGCGAGGCGATCTGCTGCAGGTAGATGGCGGTCGCGTCGCACGACGGCAACACTTCCTCCGGATCCACCTCCACCCCGAAGCGGGCGAGCTGGGCCACGTAATCCATCCGGGAGCGGCTGGCGTTGTTGGTGGCCAGGATGAAGCGGATCCCGCGGCGGCGCAGGAAGGCGAAGAAGTCGACCAGGCCCTCCATCGGCCGCTTCCCGCGCCATAACACGCCGTCCATATCGATGATCAGATGGCGAAGCGCGCGCAGGCGTTCCATCGGTTGGTGGCTCCGTGTCTCGGGATTCAACGGCTCAACGCTCTCGGATCATCCGGTAGGCCTCGGGGGTGTCAAAATCCATCACCCAAGATGGGTCGGGCACCGGGATCTGGACGACGGCTTCAGGGAACGCTCGGACCAGCGCCCGTCCCCCCTGATCGCCGCGCAGGTCCATCAGGGCCGGGAACATCGCGCGGGCGAACAGGGCCGGCGGGCGGGGGTCGTTCCCCAGGGCGCCGACCACCATCGGTTTGCCGGTGGCCTGGTGCGCCTCGATCAGCTGACGGAGCCAGCGGGGGCGCACCAGCGGCTGGTCGACCTGGAGGAGCAGGAAAGCGTCGATCGCATCGGGAAGGGCCTGGAGGCCAGCTTGGATGGACCGGCTCATCCCCTCCGGCCAGGCGGGGTTTTCCACCACATAGACCGGCAGCCCCAGCAAAGCCTTCCGCACTTCGTTCGCCTGAGCCCCCACCACCACGAGGATCGGATCCAGCCCCGCCCGTCGGGCCAGGGTGACAATGTGGCGCACCAGCGGACGGCCGTGCCATTCCGCCAGCGCCTTCGGCCCGCCGAACCGCCGGCCCTCCCCCGCCGCCAGCACGACTCCGGCCACCCGGGAGGGCTCAGTTCGGATCGTGGCAACCGGATCGCCGTTCACGACGGCCACGATGCGCTCAAAGCATGTGGAAGGAAGCGCGGCCCTCACGGCCTCGACCGCCTGGGGATCGGGGGCCCGCTCTCGGGTCAGCACCAGGATCCGGCGGGCGCCTGGCGGGATCCCTTTCTGCCCGCCCATCGGGTGGCCGATCAAAGCGGCTAGCCATTCCGGCGTGACGGGATCCTCCAGGCGGCCGCCCAGATGGGCGACGGCGAGCGCCGCGCGATGGGCGACCGCGCCGATGGGCCGGCCCAAAGCCTCCAAGCTGGCCACCACCGCGACGGCGTCGATCTCGGCGGGCAGGGCGGGCTCGTGTTCCGCCGGCCATTTCAGGAGCATGCGACGCGCGCCATCGGCCTCGATGATCCAGGAAGCCTCCGGAACGGCCGGGATCAGGCGATCCAGCCCCTCCGGCGACAACCCTTTAAGCTTCCACGGGTGTGCGGGGTAGGGCCCATCGAGGGGCTCGGGCAGGGCCTCCGTCCGGCGGGCGACGAGGATCCAGCGGGGGAGCTGCCGGAAGAGCCCGCGGATCAGTTCCGGCGTCGGATCCTCCGCCCGCAGCAACCCCGTGCCCTCCGGGAGGATCGGCTCCGCGATGTGGGTGGTGGTCGTCCACACGGCCGGGGACTCCGGCCGCCCGAGCTCGTGGAGCAGCCGCCAGGCCGCGGTGGTCTTGCCGCCGGCCCCGACGAAGGCGACCACCGACCCCGGGACCAGCCCCAGGGCTTCGCGGAGGGTGGTGGGCGCCGCCGCGGAGATCATTGGCTCCCCTCCGCAAGCCCGAATCGACGGCGGAGGAACTCCCAGGCGACCCGATCGATGCGGTCCCCGGGCTGCCAGCGCTCCTCCAGGTTCTCGACCCCGAACAGCGTCTCTAGGG
>DATMAC010000022.1:0-4473 GCA_035573655.1 Thermoflexus sp. | reverse complement strand
TTGCTCCGCCTCGTTCCGCACCCGCCAAGCCACGTGGTGCACCGTCCCCACCGCGACGCGGCCCCGGGACATCCGGGGATCCACCCGGAGGTCCACCCACGCCCCTGGCCCGCCCGGCCCCACCGCCAGACGAACCCGATCGCCCTCCTCCTGCACCAGCCGGAAGCCCATCCCCTCCACCAGGAAACGGAGGGTCGGCTCGGCGATGGCCTCCAATAGGGTCACCGTGTGCAGGCCTCGCAGCGCATATTCCGGCGGGATCGGCCCCTCCGGCCAGCCCGGACGCTCTTCCGCGCCAGGGTGAGCCACCAGCTCCAGTTCCAAACCATCCGGGTCCTGGAAGCTCAGGACCATCTCCTCCTCACCGAAGCGCGGGGCGATCCGTTCCACCGAGATCCCATGAGCCCGCAGCCGCCCCTGCCAGTAATCCAGGGCCGACACCGGGATCGTGAAAGCGGTCACCTCCACCTGCCCCGCTCCTACCCGTCCCGGATGGGCCTGGGGCCACGGGAAGAACGTCAGCAAGGTCCCTGGCCGGCCATGCGAATCCCCATAGTACAGGTGATAGGTTCCTGGATCGTCGAAGTTCACCGTCCGCTTGACCAACCGCAACCCCAGGACCTCCGTGTAGAAGCGCACGTTCCGCTGCGGATCGCCCGCGATCGCGGTCACGTGATGTAGTCCCTGGATCGCCACTGGATCGTTCATCGAGGCCTCGAATTTAAATTTAACGTTAGGTTTAATTTGCTATGGCAAAGCATACCCGATCCTGGGCCATCTGTCAAGAACTCAAGCGAGCGGTTCTCTCCGCGCTCTATCCCCGAAAAACAGACCTCCATCTCCCGAGTTAGAGTGTCTCTGTAAACTTGCTCTGGGGAACGACCTACCCTGTAAGCGGGGAAGGACCCCATCCCCTTGGATCCCCCCTCCCCACGGCCCTTTGGGCTGTGGGGAGGGGGGATGAAAATGTTTTTGGGGGGGCCGGGCCGCGCGCCTTCGGCGCGCGGCCCGGCCCCCAAAGCCACCCGATGTCTCGCTGGTTCGGGCGGTATCTGCTCTTTCAGGCCTCTTTCTTCCGCGGCTATAATGAGTGGGAGTTCCGGGCGATGCGGGTTGCCCGAGAGGGCCTGGGTCGCCCGGCGTGGATCCTTGCTTTCCTCAAGGAGGAGGTGCGGTCTATGTTGCGTTCTCTGAACCGCTGGATGGCATGGGGGATTGTGGGGTTGCTGGTCGGGTTTTTGGTCTGGCAGTTCGTCCTGTTCCAGCAGGAGCTCAACCGGATCCCGCCCACCTGGACCGTGGCCGGGCTGGCGGTGGGCGGCCGCTCGATTGAAGAGGCTCTGGACGCTGTGGAGCAGGCGCTGAACACCCCACTCCAAGTTCACTATCGCGACCGGACCCTGATGCTGGATCCGGTCGATCTGGAAGTGCGACTGGATCGCGAGAAAAGCCGTGAGCTCCTAAGAGAAGCGATGGCGTTCCGCCAACGCCCGGTGGCTTTTCTGCAGTTTCTGTTCCGCCAGCCTCCGCCCCCCCGTGATCTCCCGATCTCCGTCCAGGCCTCCGCGGAGAGGATCCGCCTCTGGCTGCTGGAGGTCGCCCGGCAGTTCGACGAGCCGCCGGAGGAGCCCCAGCCCGATCTCGAGAATTTCACATTCCGCCCAGGCCGCCCCGGCCACGTGTTGAACATCAGCCTTTCCGCCGAGCGGCTTCAAGCCGCGCTGGCTCAGGCGGCCCCCCGAGAGGTGACCCTGGCGGTGGAGGAGAAGCCAGCCCCGGCCCTTTCCTTGGCTGCGTTGGGTCGATTCTTCGAGGCCTACTTTCAATCCTTCGATGGGACTGTGGGGATCTTCATCAAAGATCTACGTCGGGGGGAAACGTGGATGCGCAACGGAGATGTGGCCTTCTCCGGGATCGGGGTGATGCGCCTGCCAGTTGCTCTGGCCGTCGCCCGGAGCCGGGATCTGGTCCATGACGAGGCCCGCCGCGCCCGCGTGTTCCAGATGCTGACAGATGAAGCGGCCTTGCCGGCCCTTCAGGAGCTCCTGACCGATTTGGGCGAGGGGGAGCCGGAGAAAGGCGCCGAGCAGACCACCGCTTTCCTGCGAGAGTTGGGTCTGGTGAACTCCTTCATCGCCTGGCCGTTCGATCAGCCCGGGGCTCCGCCCGCGGTGGTCACTCCGGCGAACAGCCGCCCCGATCTGCCCACCCATCCGGATCCTCGGCAGCAGACCACACCCGAGGATACCGGGGTACTCTTAGAGATGCTCTATCAGTGTGCCCGAAATGGCGGTCCCCTGCCCCTGGTCTCGGACGGCGCGATCGAGCCGGCTGAGTGCCAGTTTATCCTGGAAGCAATGGCCCAGAACCGCTTGGCAGATCCTCAGGGACAGCCCACTCTGCTGGCCGCAGGCCTCCCCCCGGGCATCACCTTCGCCCGTCGCCCAGGATGGACGAACGAGACGCGCATCGATGCGGGAATCGTGATGGCCGGTCCATCCGATTATGCGCTGGTGGTCTTCCTGCACCGCCCCCTGCTGATGGAATGGGAGGAAGCTGTCCGAATGATGCGGGACCTATCGCGAATCACTGCCCAGTTCTTCTTGGGCACGCTGAGAAATGACTAAAACTGAGCAGGAGACGGGGAGGGGCCCCACTGCCATTCATCCCCCCTCCCTGGGGCCCTCTTGGCCGCGGGGAGGGGAGATGAAAACCCACGAGGGAAACAGGTGCTTCAGAGGAAGTACAGAACACCATGTACCAGGAGGTGCTATTCCAACCCTTCTCCCGCGTACCAGGGGGAGTACGTGCCGTGAGGGCTTACGATTCCTCGGGAGAAGTCCACAGCGAAAGCAGCACTTCCACCCGGCGCCGGGCGCGCAGGAACTCCAGTTGGGTTGCTCCCTCGGTGCGGCGCAGAAAGGTCCGGATCTCCTCCCATAATTCATCCACACGCCGCCGGTAATGCGCCTCCTCCCGCGGTTTGAACCCCTGAAGCTTGCGAGGGCCCTCCCGCCAGCCCTCCGCGATCGACCAGTCCCGGATCGGAAAGGCGCAGCGGGCGTAGAACAAGCACATCCCCAGCGGCGTCAAGATCGGTGGGACCCCCAGCCGGAGGGCCTGTTCCGTTTCCTGATGGATCGCCTGCGATTCGCCGAAGGTCTCATACGCTAAGGCCAGCCAGCCTCCGGGCGGGATCAGGCGGCCAACCGCTCGAAAGAACGCCCGCAACTGAGCGTCGTCCAGCTCGATCATCTCACCCTGAAAGGCGAGCGGATGGCGGAAGAAACCATCGAACCAGCCCGGGATCGGTCGAGGTCTTGGCGCGGCGTAAAGGCCCCGCAGGATCGGCCGATCCGAGCGCATTCCTTCCCGCTCCAGGTAAAAGGCCAGATAGTGCTGTCCCGCGGTGGCCGCAGGCCCCTCCTCCTGCACACGGATCCGATAGGGGCCAATCGCAAAGCCATCCAGCGCTTCCCAGCTCGGCGCCATCATCGCCAGAACCTCATTCATGATCAGGCGCTTGAGTGCTCCTACTTTTTGCGAACACCCTTCACGGGCCTCCAGTTCCCCTGGCGTCGAGTGGCGACGAAGGCCTTCCGCGTTCTAGCCAACGGGTGGAAGCCCATTCTCCGCACGCCGCTTATTACGGGCACCCTGGGGGTTTAGAGGCGATTGGTTAATGGGGGGCTCTCGCCGAATGCGTAGGCCGCATAGAGATGCGCAGGCGGGGTTCGGTGCCCTCTCGAAGACGTCGGAAATTCGGGCGCAGGGCCCAGACAACCATCCCCAGGGTGCCCAGCCCGTACAGAACATCCGTCCATGGCCCGTGCAGGAAAACAGCCCGCGCCGCGAAAATCAGTGGGATCGCCAGGCCCAGGACAAGAGAGGTCAGGGATGCATAGCCGGTGAGGGCGGCCGCCAGCGGGACCAGTGGGAGCAGCACGGCCAGGGATGGCGGCCAGAGGGCAGCCGCCGCACCGACGTTCGGCGCTGTGCCCGCTCCCCCTCGAAAGCCCATCCAGATAGACCAGTTATGGCCGGCCACGGCCAGCCATCCAGCCACCACCTCGGCGATGGGCTGGCCGGGGAACAGGGATCGCGCCAGCAGGATCGCCAGCGCTCCTTTCGCCAGATCCCCCAGCCCGGTCAGCAGGCCAGCGGGAAGCCCCCCCGCCCGCATCGCATTCGTTCCGCCTGTCCGGCCGCTTCCCACCCGTCGAACATCCTGGCCCGTGAGCCAGCGAACGACGATCCATCCGGTGGGAAAGGATCCCAACAGATAGGCAACAAAGATCAACACAAGCCCTCGTTCCACTGGAATCTCGCTCCGGATGAGGTAGTGAAGGCGGAACTGCTTTTGAAGGTCCAGGGCTTTTTAACCTTCTAACCCTTTGGGGTTTTCTGGGGGTGGACCGGGGGGCCTTCGGCCCCCCGGTCCACCCCCAGAAAGAAATTTTCTCCCCCCTCCCC
>DATMAC010000021.1:0-2963 GCA_035573655.1 Thermoflexus sp. | reverse complement strand
CGGGCGAACTTCAGGGCCGCCTCCACCGCCTCCGCCCCAGAGTTGCACAGGAAGATCCGCCAGGGGCGATCCCCCGGCAGGATCGCCTGGAGGGCGTTGAGGAGGGCGGCCCGGCGATCGTTGTAAAAGATCTCCGGGCAGATCATCAGGCGATCCATTTGCTCCCGGAGCGCCGCGCGAACCGAGGGAGGGTTGTGGCCCAGAAGCGCCACCCCCTGGCCCCCGGTGGCATCCAGATACCGCCGTCCCCGCTCATCCCACACGTAGACGCCCTCTCCGCGGACCAGCACGAGCTCCCGCTTCGGGTAGACGCCGCTGGTGTAGCGGCTCTCTGTTTCCTGAATGTTCATTCGCAAACCTCCTGACGTAGATGCTCGCTCCTTCGATGGCGTGCGAAAGGCTCTTCCCGTTCTCCAATGCCAGATGGAGCTGAAGGCACGTGATCGGCGTTCTTCCCAAAGGACGGGCGCTGAAGCGCTCTATTACGAACAAGGCCCTGTTTGTAGTAGGGCACTTGAGTGCCCGTTCTATGTGTCAGGCGAAGAACGGATCTCCGGCTACCGAATGGCGCACAAGCGTCCCTTCCTGTCCTCCAGCGTCAGGGGAAAGGGTTCCACGGATGCAAGTTCCTTCCCCTTGGAGGGCAGCGGTGAGGGGTGCGGGGCGACGGCCATCGGCCAGCCATACGCAAGGTAAGCCGTTCTGGAGCGCCTCCCGTGCCGCGAGGAGCTTGTGGCGCATGCGCCCCTGGGCCCAGGCCATCGCGGCCTCCAGCTCCTCCAGATGAAGCTGGGGGACTCGGGTGCTTTCATCCGGGAACGAGCGGAGCAGGCCGGGGGCGCCCGTGAGGAAGATCAACCCCTCCGCCCTCAGCGCGGCGGCGATCGCCGCGGCCGCCCGGTCGCCGTCCACGTTCACGATCTCCCCCTCACGCGTCAGCCCCATCGGGGCGATCACTGGGAAGAGCCCGGCATCGAGGAGCGTGCGAAGCAGGCCGATGTTCACATGGGTCGGCATCCCCGAATAGTCCCCATGCAGGATCACGATCCGATCCCCTTCCCGCACCCGGAGGGACTCCTTCCGGCGGGCCTCCAGCAGTCCCCCATCGATCCCCCGTAAGCCGATGGCGGGGACCCCGCGGCGGTGGAGGGTGGCGACCAGGTGGGCGTTGACCCGACCGTAGGCCATCAACAGGATGTCCCGCGTGCGCGCATCGGTGTAGCGGCTGGTGAAGCCGGACGCTGAGGTGACATAGCGGGGCGGGTGCCCCAGGGCTTCCCCCAGGGCATCGGCCTCCGCCGAGATCCCGTGGACGAGCACCCAGCGCCGGCCCGCCCGGGCCCAGGCGGCCAGCTCCTCGAGGGCTGCTTCGGCGTTCACGACAGCGTTCCCGCCGATCTTAATCACCCACATCGTGCGCCTCCCTAGCTCGGTGTTTGTTCTTTTTGGGAAGCCTGCAAGGGGAGCTTCCCAGCGTGTCCCTTCCGCTTATGCCGGATAAATGGGGATCAAATCGAGCCCTGTGGTCTCGGGCCATCCCATCGCTACGTTGAGGGACTGAACGGCGGAGCCCGCTGCGCCCTTCATCAGGTTGTCTAAGGCGCACAGGGCGACGATTCGGCCGGTCTCCTCCTCCACGGCGAAGCCCACGTCGGCGAAGTTGCTCCCCACCACGGCCTTGGGGTCCGGGAGGCGGTGCAGGCCTTGCCGATCCTTGACCAGTCGGATGAAGGGCTCCTCCCCGTAGGCGGCGCGGTAGATCCGCCATAGATCCGACTCGGCGAGAGGTAGCCGAGGCCAGGCGTGGGCGACGGCCAACACCCCCCGCACCGCGTCCACGGCGGTGACCGAGAGGAAGATGGCATCGCGCCCGAGGGCCTGGCGGACCTCCGCGGTATGGCGGTGGCCGACCGGAGCGTAGGGGCGGATCGCGCCGTGGCGCTCCGGATGATGGGAGCTCGGGTTCGGTTCGCGGCCCGCCTCCGACGAGCCTGCTTTGATGTCCACAAGGATCGGGCGCTCCGGATCCAAAACGTCGGCCCGGATCAACGGCCACAGGGCCAGGATGGCCGCGGCCGCGTTGCAACCCACCCCGCTGATGTAACGGGCCCCGCGCAGCTCCTCCCGGTAGCGCTCCGGCAGCCCGTAGACGAAGCGCGAGAGCCATTCCGGATGGGGATGGGGGCGGCCGTACCAGCGGGGATAGGCCTCCGGGTCGCGGAGGCGAAAGTCCGCAGAGAGATCGATCACAACGGGGGCCACCGCGGCGAAGCCTTCGATGCGGGGGGCGACCTCGCCGTGGGGCAAGGCGACGAAGAGGGCGTCGCAGGGTCGGAGCTCCGCCATCCGACAGAAGGTCATGGCTGAAAGCCGGCGCAGGTGGGGATGCACGCGATGGACAGGCTCGCCGGCGTGGGATTCCGAGGTGATCTGGGCGATCTCCACGAAGGGATGGCGTAACAGCAGGCGGAGGAGCTCCCCCCCGACGTAGCCAGAGGCGCCGACGACGCTCACGCGGATCCGTTCCATCGCCGAACCTCCTGAGGGGAACGTGAGGCGTGGGCTGCGTCCCATCCCTCTCGTGCCACGCGGATCACGAAGTCGGCGACGGCGCCGGGGATGTCGACGCCGGTGGGCTCAACGGAGTTGCGGAACTCCATCGAGTGGTTGATCTCGTTGACCAGGAGCCCTCGATGGGGGTCTTCGAAGATGTCCAACGCCAGCACACCGCCCCCCACGGCCGCGGCCGCCCGGGCGCAGAGATCCGCCAGTTCAGGGGTGATGGGGCAATTCGACGCCCGTCCCCCCCGAGCGGTGTTGGTGATCCAGTGCTCGGAAGTTCTGTAGATCGCCGCGATGGCCTCGCCCCCCACGACGAAGGCCCGGATGTCGCGGCCGGGCTTGGGGATGTATTCCTGGATGTAATAGACGCCGTGGGCGAAGCCGCCCAGGACCTCCTTGTG
>DATMAC010000020.1:0-15642 GCA_035573655.1 Thermoflexus sp. | reverse complement strand
CCGGCGCACCCCAAAACCCCCAGGGGGCCAAAACCCATCGAAGCTTTGGGAATGCACCATGATTGCTCCGTTTAATTCACGAAGATCAATAAATTTCATCAGCAGAGCATGGTGTGGGGAGTAAGAGATGCGTTCGGAAGCCGAGAACCAACTGGACGTCCTGACCGTCTGGTCGGATGATGACTGGGCCTCCTTACGGTTCCGGATCGCCACCGCTCAGGCTCCCCGGG
Source organism: Thermoflexus sp. (assembly GCA_035573655.1). Classification (GTDB taxonomy): domain Bacteria; phylum Chloroflexota; class Anaerolineae; order Thermoflexales; family Thermoflexaceae; genus Thermoflexus. Next base: position 15,412 of record DATMAC010000020.1, on the reverse strand, counting down.
TGATCCTCGAGGTCCCGGAGAGCTACCCGGCGATGAGCCCCGTGCTCCTGCGCCGCCTTCAGCATCTGGCGGAGGGGATCGGAAAAGCGATCGCCCTGGTGACGCCTTCCGCGGAGTGGCGTCGGATGGCGCGCGAGCTGGGAGTGCCCGCTTTCCCGAGCCGAGCGGCGGCCCTGCGCGCTTCATGGCCGGACGATGAGGAACATGAGGCGCCGGCGGCCACGATCGGGCTCACCCCGGCGATGCGGACGTGGGCAGAGGGCCGTCGCCGGCCGCTTCCCCAGTGGGTTGCCATCTTGAGTTTAATGATCGGCAGCCTGGGGTTTCTCTCGGTGCTCTTCCTGGCGATCTTTCTCTTCCCGTCAGCGGAGGTGATCCTCAAGCCTCAGGGGCAGCCGGTTGCGATCATGGAAACCCTAACGGCGGATCCTCGCCTGGCCGCTCGGGATCTCCGCCGCGGGGCCATCCCGGCTTATCCCGTGGCCGTGATCGTCGAGGGACGGGCAGAAACCCAGGCCACCGGGCGTCAGGAACAGCCTGCTGATTACGCTCAGGGCCAGGTGGTCTTGGTGAACCAGACCGCCCGCCCGGTGGAGGTCCCTGCGGGCACGGTGGTTCGGGCGGCCAGCGGGAACGTCACGGTTCGCTTCGTGATCAGCCCTTCGGTGACGGTGCCCGCGGGCTTCGGGGCGACCGCGGTGGCCCAGGTGCGGGCGCTGGAGCCCGGGCCGGTGGGCAATGTGGGGCCGAATCAGATCAACTTGGTGGAAGGGCCGCTGGCGTTCGCCTTGCGGGTCAGCAACCCGGAGCCGCTGAGCGGGGGCCGGCTGAAAATCGTTCCCGTGGTGACCGCGGCGGATCGGGATCGGGTCCGCGAGGCCCTTATCGCGCAGCTCCGTCAGCAGGGTTACGCCCAGATGCTGGCCGGCCTAGGTCCTCAGGATTGCGTGTTGCTGCAAACCCTGCAGGTCGAAGTGCTGTCGGAAGGATACGATCGACTGGTTGGGGAGCCGGCTGAGACGCTGCGGGCGGAGATGCGAGCGCGGGTTTTGGGCTATAAAGTGTTGCGAGACGACATTGGGGCGATGGTGTTGGTGGCCCTCAGCCGACAGGCGCCTCCGGGCTATGAACTCACTGCGGAGGGCTTGGTCTTTACGGGATGTGAGGATATGGAGACCATGGTGGAGAGGGATGCGGAAGGCAACCCGCGCATTCGGATGACCTTGCGGGCTCAGGGGAACGCTATCCCCCGCCTCTCCATTGCGCAGATCCGTCAGGCGATCCGGGGACGAACCCCTGACGAGGCCCTGCGGCAGCTTCAGGCGCTGCCCCTCGCTCAGCCGCCCGAGATCCGGATCCAACCGTCCGGCTGGCCGTGGCTTCCCCTCCTGGAATCCCGGATTCGGGTGCGGATTCAGCCGTAATGCTTCTTCAAACGGCCTCCAGCTCCTAAAGATCCCCCAGGGAAACTGCGATGAGCGACCTGGCGGTCGTGATGGTGACTTGGAACGTGCGGGAGTGGGCCCTGCGGGCCTTGGGTTCCCTCGCATCGGCGCTGGAACGCTCCGGGCTTTCCGCCACCGTATGGGTGGTGGATAACGCTTCCACCGATGGCACCCCGGAGGCCATTCGTTCGATGTTCCCCACGGTTCAACTGATCGCGAACCCGAGCAATCGAGGGTTTGCTGCGGCGAACAACCAGGCGCTGCGCGCGATGGGTTTCCCGGATGGCCCCTCAACCCCCCGCTACGTTTGGCTCTTGAACCCCGACACGGAGGTCCAGGGGGAGGCCCCGGCCGTCCTGATCCGCTTCATGGACTCCGTCCCTCGGGCGGGCGTCTGTGGCCCCCGTTTGATTTACCCGGACGGTCGCTTCCAGCACAGCGCCTTCGAATTCCCAGGCCTGGCCCAATTGTTCCTCGACCTGTTTCCGCTCCATCCCCGGTTGTTGGAGACCCGGGTGAACGGGCGCTACCCCCGGGCCTGGTACGCGCGGGGGAAGCCGTTTCCGATCGGACATCCCCTTGGGGCGGCGATGATGGTGCGGGGGGAGGCGATCCGGTCGGTGGGGTTGCTGGACGAGGGCTACTGGATCTACGCGGAGGAGGTGGACTGGTGTTGGCGGATGGCCCGGGCCGGTTGGGAGCGCTACTGTGTGCCGGAGGCGGTGGTGGTGCACGCGGGGGGAGAGAGCACGCGCCAGGTGCGCCCGGAGATGATCCGGGCCCTATGGGCCAGCCGTCTGCGGCTTTACCGCCGACATTATCCGCCTTGGAAGTTCCGGCTGGCCTGTCGCCTGGTCGCTTTGGGGGCAAGCGTGCGCGCTCGCGCGATCGCTCGGGAGGACGCGGCCCTGCGAGCGGCCTACGAGGACGTGCGGCGTATGGCCCTTGAGGCGGCGAGCCTTTAGCCCGCTGATTTCGCGCGAGGGAGGCCGTGAAGCCGATGCTGGCGGTGGTCATCCTCACCCGCAACGAGTCAGCCTTCATCGAGGCGTGTATCGAAAGCGTGCGCTGGGCCGATCGGATCGTCGTCTTCGATTCGTACAGTGACGATGACACGGTAGAGAAGGCGCGGGCATGCGGCGCGGAGGTCCTTCAACATCCCTTCGAGAACTACGCGGCCCAGCGCAACGCGGCCTTAGCGCAGGTGGAAGCCGACTGGATCTTCTTCGTGGACGCGGACGAGCGGGCCACCGCCGAGCTGGCCGAGGAGATCCGAACGGCTATCCAGGATCCACGTTATGTGGGCTGGTGGGTGCCACGGCGGAACTACCTGTTCGGGCGGCTCACCCGAGGCGGGGGATGGTGGCCCGATTACCAGCTGCGCCTCCTGCGTCGGGGCTATGCCCGATACGAACGCCCGGTCCACGAGATCGTGGTGTTGCGGGGCGAGGCCGGTTATCTGCGGAACCCTCTGATCCATTACAACTATGACTCCCCGGCCGAATTCCGGGCCAAGCAGCGGGTCTACGCCCGGCTGGAGGCGCGGGCCCTTCGGGAGGCAGGGGTGCGGCCCCGCATTTATACGCCGTGGACGATGATGGCCCGGGAGTTCTGGCGTCGCTTCGTTCGATTGCGCGGCTACATCGACGGCTGGCACGGCCTCCGATTGGCCATATGGATGGCGCTGGCGGTGGGGGAGACCTACTGGATCCTGCGGCGGGAGCTCTCGCAGGCGGAGAGGGGCTAAGGGATCCTGCCCCCCCTTCGTCCATGGGACGTGAGCTGAAGCGCTACGCGAAGAAAGATTCCACCCTTATCCCTCGCAGTGGGGAGGGAAAAAGAAAGCCTTCTAGGGCTGAGGCTGTGTGGAAAGAGGCTTCAGTGCCTATTCTTTAGGACCTTCTCACACCGAAGACCTCTAAGAGAGTGTCTGAAAACTTGCTCTGACTGTAAGTGGGGAAGGGCCCCACCCCAAAAGCCCCCCGACGGAAACCCCGGATACCCACATGGGCGTCGCGTGAGAAAGGCGGAATCGTGAGGTGACTTCCTACATGCTTTCTCCGACACTCTCTAAGGTTCCTTCGCCATCTCCTTAAAGTCCCCAATCGGTGCTTGACGTGGTGGCCAATTTATCATATCATTATAACAAATTTCTTTAAGCTCTTGAGAATGCGAGGACGGCGAAACCTGGACCTGGCCAGTGGGATTCCCATCCATGAGCAGTTAAAAGAGATCCTGCGGACGGAGATCCTGGAAGGCCGCCTGCGGCCAGGGGATCGCTTGCCGACTGAGGCGGAGTTGTGCGCCCGGTATCGAGTGAGCCGAGCGCCGGTTCGCCAGGCACTGGAGGATCTGGCGCGCGAAGGCTTGATCGTTCGTCGACGGGGCCGTGGGACGTTCGTGGCGCTCCGGCGGGATCGGGACAGCGCGCCCGTGGTGCTGCGAGTCGTCCTCTCCCATCCCCGTTGGCGGATCCCTCTCGATTGGGCGGTGCGCCGCTGGAACGCGGAGCATCCGGATCGCCCGCTTGAGCTGGCGGTTCAGGAAATTCCTTTCCTCCGACTCCGCTCCGCTCTGATCGAAGCAGTGGGGAATGGAGAGGCGCCAGATCTCTCCATCCTCGATTCGGCTTGGCTGGCCGAATTCGTCGCCTTTCGCTGCCTCCGGGCCATCGGGGAGATCGACCCGCTATGGGAAGCCCAAGCGATCGCCTGGTTGATGCCAGGTCCCCGAACGGCATGCGTCCTAGAGGGACATCTCTACGCGATCCCCATCAGCATGGATGTCAGCGTCCTCTGGGTGCGTCGGGACTGGCTGGCGGCGGAGGGCTTGCGCCCGCCGACCACTTGGGGGGAGCTGGTGGAGATCGGCCGCCACTTCCAGCAACCGGAGGTCCGGAGGCGCTACGGCCTCGGCCCTTACCCGATGGCGATGGTCGCCGGGCGGACCGGCGGGGAGACGACCACTTATCAGACTCTTCCCTTCCTTTGGGCAAATGGGGGCGAGCTGATCGCGGAAGGACGGGTGTTGCTGGATCAGCCGGCGACGTACGAGACGCTCACCTTCCTGCGGTCGCTGATCTGGGAGCACCGTCTGATGCCGCCGGAGGTGATCGCTTTCCACCGTGAGCAGGCGGCGCTCTGGCTGGCGGAGGGGCGGGTTGTGATGGCCGTTGGGGGGAGTTATGAGGCGGAGCTGATCCGCCGGGCCGCCGGCTGGGATGAGGCGGCGTTCCTCGAGCGGGTGGCCGCGGTTCCGATCCCGGCCGGGCCCTACGGCCGGCCGGCTGGCCTCCTGGGTGGCATGGTCTTCGTGATCTACCGCCAATCCCGCCATCCGGAGCAGGCCCTCGCCCTGTTGCGATTGGCGATCGCTGAGGAACCCTTGAACGCCTTTGCGCGCTTGACCTGTCGACATCCGCCTTGGATCCCAGCGGCATCCAGCCTGGCCGGCGAGCGGGAGGGATTTCTGGCCCGCACGTTGCCCATGGTGGAACAAGGGCGGGTGCGGCCGTCCCTGGTGGCCTATGCCCGGGTATCCGAGGAGTGGCAGGCGTTGGTGGAAGAGGTGCTCGCCCAGCGCCGCCCGCTGGAGAAGGCGGTTCGCCGGACCGCGGAGCGGATCGCGGCCCTAACGGGGTCTGTGTTGCCAGAGGATCTCCCCATCTGAGCGAAAGGAGGTTTGCCATGCGAGGCCGATGGCTCTGGTCCCCTTTCCTCCTCATCCTCGCCCTTCTTCTCGCGTGTCAGCCGGCGGCTACACCAACGCTCACCCCAGCGCCTCTCCCTGCCGCCCCTTCGCCCACGCCGCCCCCGCCAACGCCCACGGTTCCTCCGAAGCCGATTGTTTTCCTCTCCACCCAGCTGCGGCCGGTCGAAGAGGCCGAGAAGATGCGGAACGTGATCCTTCGGCCGTTCGGCACCCCAGTGGAGTTCATCCCGGAAGATGAGGGGCCCTTTCATGATCGCATCCGCGCCGAGATCCAGGCGGGGAAGGTTACGGTGGACGTGGTGGGAGCGTTGCATGGGAACTTCGTCACCTTGCTGAAGGACAACGCCTTGGAGGACGTGACCCCCTTGATGGAGCGCCTGAAGGATCGCCCCATGGTCGCCCAGTTCGTGGAGCTGGGGAGGTTGGGCACCGACCGCCAATATTGCATCCCCTGGATGCAGGCGACCTATATCCTGGCGATCAACAAGAAGGCGCTGGATTACCTCCCAGCGGGGGCGGATCTGAACGCCCTCACTTGGGATCAGCTCCGCCAGTGGGGCGAGAACATCCACAAGGCGACCGGGGAGCGCAAGTTGGGCTTCCCGCTGGGCCCGAAGGGCCTGATCCATCGCTTCGTCCAGGGCTATCTCTATCCCTCCTACACGGGCGCCTTCGTCACGACATACAAGAGCCTCGAGGCCGTAGAGATGTGGAAGGCCTTCAAGGCCCTCTGGGAGCACGTCAACCCGCAATCGACCACCTATGACTTCATGCAAGAGCCGCTGCTCGCCGAGGAGGTGTGGATCGCATGGGATCACACCGCCCGGCTGGTCAACGCCTTCAAGGAGCGCCCCGACGACTTCATCGCCGCCCCTGTCCCGGCCGGGCCGAAGGGACGGGGCTTCATGCCCGTCCTGGCCTGTCTGGGGATCGTGAAGGGCGCGCCGAACCGGGAGGGGGCGGAGGCGTTAATCGAATTCTTGACCCGGCCGGAGACCCAGCTGACGATCCTTCGGGAGGTGGCTTTCTTCCCAGTGCTGGACATCCCGATGCCGGTGGATGTGCCGGTCCATGTCCGGCTTGAGGGGGAGGCGGTGGTGAAACAGTCCAGCGCCCCGGATGCGATCCCTGCGCTGCTGCCGGTGGGGTTGGGCGGGAAGGCCGGCGAGTTCAACAAAGTCAACCGGGACACCCTGGAGCGGATCGTCCTCAAAGGGGAGGACATTGAAAAAGTACTTCAGGAAGAGGCCGCCCATTTGCAAGCGATCCTGAACGAGACTGGAGCGGCCTGCTGGCCGCCGGATCCGCCCAGCACCGGGCCGTGCCAGATCCGCTGATGGGATCCGGGGGCGGAGGACGTTTTGAGCGTCCTCCGCCCCCCACGAGGCGGTGCAAAGGGCGAAGAGGTGGTTCGGGGTGCGGGCACCTTCAAGCGCCCACACCCCTGCGAAAGCCTTACGATCGAGGAGTGGGATGAGCCGGAGGAAGATGTGGGGGGAATGGCTGCCGATGGCCCTGCTGGCCCCGGCGGCGCTTTTCCTGGTTCTGTTCATCGCGATCCCCAGCTTTCAAGCGCTGTTGCTGGCCTTCCAGGCGCCGGGCGGGAGCTGGTCGCTGGATCCATTCCGCCGCATGATCAACGACACCCGATTCCTCCCCGCTCTGCGCAACACCCTCATACTGATCGCCCTGATTATTCCGATCCAGTTGGTCCTGGCGCTGGCCATGGCCCTGATGGTGCAGTCCCGCCGCCGCGGGGCGGGCTTCTTCCTCTACCTGTATGCAATCCCCCTGGCCATCTCCGAACTGGCGGCGGGGTTGGTGTGGCTTGCCATCTTCACGGAGCGGGGTTATCTGAACGTGATCCTGCACGGCCTGGGGTGGATCGGTCGCCCGATCGTGTTCCTCTCCTACGAGCGCCCGCTCGGCATTCTCTTGGCGGTGGTGGTCGCTGAAGTGTGGCGGGCGACGGCGATCGTGATGGTCACCCTGGTGTCGGGCTTGCAGATGATTCTGGGGGAGTACTGGGAGGCGGCGGAGGTGTTCGGGGCCAACTTGATCCAGAAGATCCGTTATGTCGTGCTGCCGTTGTTGCGGCCCAGCCTGCAGGCGGCGTTGATCATCCGGACCCTTTTCGCCTTCCAGACGTTCGCAGTGGTGGTGGCCCTGGGCGGTGGGGTGTTGCCGGTGCTCGCCTCGGAGGCGTATATCTGGTACGTGGGCGCCAACAACCCCCATGTGGCTGCCGCCTACTCCCTGGTGATCCTGGTCCTCTCCGCCGCCATCACGGGCTTTTACCTGTATGCGTTGCGCACGCGTCCGGAGGAGATGGAGCGATGAAGCATAGTTCATGGATAAAGGACGCGCTCTGGTATGTTGGAGCGGCTGGGATGGCCCTCTGGGTGCTGGCACCGATTTACCTCATCGGCCTGCTGGCCTTCAGCCCGCGGATGGCGGTGTATCGCTGGCCTCGCCCCTTGCTTCCGCTGGAGTTCTCAACGGAGACCATGCGGTTCTTCGTGAACGCCACCGGGACGTTGGCGGCCACCCGTAACAGCGTGGTGGTGGCCCTGCTCACAGTGGCGCTCTCCCTCGCCCTGGGGGCGCCAGCCGGATACGCCTTGGCGCGGTTCGTCTTCCCCGGCCGCGAGGCCGTTCGCATGGGGATCCTGATGACCCGTATGTTCCCGATGGCCATCCTCTCGATCCCCCTCGCGGTGACCTTCATCCACATCGGCCTGTATGACACCCCGTGGGCGGTGGCGCTGGTCCACACAGCGATGGCCCTCCCCTTCGTGATCTTGATCACCGCCAGCATCTTCGTTTCCATCCCGCGGGATCTGGAGGAAGCCGCCATGACCTTGGGATGCAGTCACCTTTCCGCGTTCCTCCGGATCTCCCTTCCCCTGGCCCTCCCGGGGCTGGCGGCCGCCGCGCTGTTCACCTTCGTGATCTCCTGGAACGAGGTCTTCGCCGCGGCCATCCTCACCTTGCGCCAGCGGACGTTGCCGGCCCTGGTGATTGTCACCCTGAACGAGTCGCCCCTTTACTTCCGGTTCGCAGGTGGGTTCTTCATGGTCGCTCCGGCCCTGGTGATCCTCTTCTTCATCCGCCGCTATCTCTTTAATCTGTGGGGGCTCACCAGCCGCTGAGAGCGCGATGGGGGCGAAGGCTTCGACCTGGCCTCTAAATTCCATTCGGCAAGGGATGAAAAGCGTTTTGGGTGCGAGCCGGGCGCCAAAGGCGCCCGGCTCGCACCCAAACTCCCAAGGAGCCAAAGCCGAAAATCGAATCTGGAAGGAGCGCTTGAGATCACGCTTTGAGGACGAGGTATCAACGATGGCGGGTGTGCGACTGGAGGGGGTTCGCAAGACCTTCGGTAAGGTTATCGCGTTGCGGGATGTGTCCCTCACGGTGGAAGATGGGGAGTTCTTCGTGCTCCTGGGACCCTCAGGGTGTGGCAAGACGACCCTGTTGCGGTGCGTGGCGGGGCTGGAGCGGGTGGATCGAGGCCGGATCTTCATTGGGACCCGGGAGGTCACTGGGCTTCCACCTCGGCACCGGAACATCGCGATGGTCTTCCAGAGCTACGCGGTGTTCCCCCATATGAAGGTGTATGACAACATCGCCTTCGGGCTCCGCATGCGGCGGGTCCCAGAAGTGGAGATCCGACGGCGGGTGGAACGGGCAGCGGCGATGCTACAAATTGAGGAGTTGCTGGGCCGCTATCCGGCACAGCTCTCCGGCGGCCAGCGTCAACGGGTCGCCGTGGCCCGGGCCCTGGTGATGCAACCGGAAGTGCTGTTGATGGATGAGCCCCTGAGTAATCTCGATGCGCTGTTGCGGTTGCACGCCCGGGCGGAGCTGAAGCGCCTCCATCAGGAGACGGGGATGACCATCCTCTACGTCACCCATGACCAGGTGGAGGCCATGAGCCTGGGGGATCGCATCGCGGTGATGCGGGAGGGGGAGATCGTGCAGGTGGACACCCCGATGCGGATCTACGAGGCGCCGGCCACGGTGTTCGTGGGAGGATTTATCGGGAACCCTCCGATGAACTTCCTGCATGGAGTGGTGGAAGACGGCCCAACCGGAAGGTATTTTGTCCTGGAAGGTCACCGTCTGCCCATCCCTCCCATAAACGGGACCCGCTCCGGACAGCCGTTGCTGCTGGGGATCCGAGCGGAGAACATCCAGGTGGACGAGACGCCCCGCCCCAGCGCGTTGCCGGCGACGGTGATGGTGGTGGAACCTTTAGGGGCCTCGCTGCTGATCACCGCCCGCCTGGGCGCCCAGACCCTCAAGCTGACCCTTCCGTCCGGTCGCACCATCGCTCCTGGCCAGACCCTCTGGGTGTCTTTCCCTCCCACGGCGATCCGTTGGATGGATGCCCAGAGCGGTCGGGCCATCTTATAAAAGAGGGGTTTCTCGCCCACTCGTGTGAGGACGGGCTCACGGAGCGATCTGCACCGCGTCCCGGCCCTCCACCGATATGCCATCCAGCGTTTGCCCCCGAAGCGCTCCCTCCGAATGCTCGGGCCGGAAGCCAGCGCGCTCGATCCGAAAGTAGCACACCATATCCGCGATCCCATCCCCGTTGAGATCTCCGATGGTGGTCTGACACCCAACCACTGGGGCCTCAACCCCTGTAGGGCCGAACGTCATGCGATTCCGGTCGAGATCGACGGTCGGCCTCAACCCAGGCCTGGAGAGAATCGCTACGGGGAGGGCTATCCGCTGGCCGGGGTGGATGCGGTTGGGGACATTTCCCGGCAGGATATCGATGGGGATTTGAATCAAAGGGCATACCGGGCCCGGCGTCCCGATCAGCCACGGCTCGAAATCGATGTGATCCCCTATTGGATCCCCTGTGCCGGATGGATTGCGCGTATCGTGCATAGGTCCGGCGGCGCTCCCCCACCAGTTGAACCGAGCATCCATCCCGGTGTCATCGATCGCCGTGTTTCGGGCTCCAATGCGGTTGCCGGCGATCTGATTGCACTGGAAGCTGCTGCCGATCCCCGGAAAAGAAGCATCGCTATTGAAGGATAGCGCGAGGCCGTTGCGGGTGAGTGTGTTGCGCTCCACCTGGGTGTAGGGCGAGCGATCGACGGTGATGCCGTGCCCCGGATTATCGTGCACATGATTGCCGGAAACGATGGTCCAATAGGCGGCCCGCTGGAACCCCTCGCTGAGGATCCGGATCGCGTGGCCAGAAAGGTTGAGGATCTCGTTCTCAGTCACCCGGTTGCTCTCTGCGACGCCGTTGCCCACATCGCCGCCGTGCACCAGGATGCCGGTGTCTGGCGGCTCCGTGCCCCCACGGCCGATCAACCGGTTGGCTCGTACGACATTACGGTCCCCTTGAACAAGGATCAGCTGATGGGCATGATCATGAGCAGACAGGGCAGGGGGCTTATCTTCGATCACGAAGCCTTCAAAGGTGTTTCCATCCCCAAGGATCCATACTCCGGCAGGGACCAGTTCCTCCGGCTGGAGGATGGTGTCCGGGCTTGGATCCACTGCCGAGCGATCGACAGCGTGAAGGGAAAGCCGGTTGCGGTTGATGGTGATCTGTTCGGCGTAGATCCCGGGGCAGACAATAATCTCATCGCCATCCCGAGCGGCGTCGATCGCCGCCTGGATGTTGGAGTAAGCGGCATCGGGGCCATCGCATGATGCGTTTGATTTCCCGACCGTTCCATCGTCATCGACCCAAAGCTGCTGGGGGTTGGTCTCTGGACCTCTCGTTCCAAGCAGGAACAGGAGCAGCGCGGCGAATCCGATGATCGCAATCGATGCGAAGCATCGGAGCATGAGGAACCCTCCAGAAGTAGTGCTTCATCCAGATTTGTTTGGAGGATATGAGATGGTACGGGCCGATGCCCCACCCCCCTTTCTCCCCCCTCCCCACGGCCCAAAGGGCCGTGGGGAGGGGGGAGAAAAGATATTTTGAGGGCGAGCCGGGCGCCGAAGGCGCCCGGCTCGCCCTCAAAGCCCCAAGGGACCAAAACCAAAAATCCAATCTAGAAGGAGCAGTCGTGCTGATCTTTTTGCTTGTGGAATTTCTGTGTGGTGCGGGTCGCTTGCGCGGCCCGCACCACATCGAAAGCTTTCCTTCTTCCCCTCACCGCACGACGAAGCTGCACGGGGAGGGGGAGAAGGGAAGGGAGCCGACCCGCTTCGCCAGGCGGTGGTCTGATCCCTACCTTCCGGAGTGACTACCATGATCGGGCCGTACAAAGGGAAACGGTCCAGCAGCGATACGCTACTTTCAGATCAGAAAGGGATTCGGTAAGGGGTTTGTATATTCGTGGTTAGAGCTTTGAATGGAGACCCGCTCGCCTGTCCCTCGCGAGCGGATTGGGGTCGGGAAATCAGCTTTGCTGTGAATTCGGAACGCCGAAGGTCAGGTTAGCTTTCCCCCTCCCCACGGCCCTTCGGGCCGCGGGGAGGGGGAAAGGGAGGATAGGCTTGTTCTGCACGAGGGCTGTAGACGAAACTTCCCGTCCGGTCCGCATCGAATTCGCAGCACGCGTTTGCTCCTCACTCTCGTGAGGAGAGCAGATGCTGGGGCTTTGCCCAAGGCGAGAAGCGATTACCGTATCGGCTGGCCATCCGTAGAACCACGAGAAATCCGCACCAGTCACCAGGTCAATAACCGTGAGGAGATGCATTGCCCAAGCGTCGCCGGCGCTCCATCTCGATGCGGAAGCGTTCCAGCAGATCCCATTCCCCGGTCTCCTCCAGGATACGCAGCTGCTGGGCGTCCCAGTCCCGCGGCAGGTTCCTCCAGATGGGCTTCCCGCTCCGGCGGCGGTACCAGGCGTAATACAGCACCCACAGCCCCACCCACAGGGGGCCGATCACCCGGGCGATATCGTGCGTCCACACCACGATCGCTACCATCAGCCCTGTCCCGATCACCCCCAGCACCCCAGGGATGGGGATCTCCACCCCGCGCCATCGCACGTTCAAGGGCACCCGATAGGGCCGGGGCACGTGGGGCTCCTTCACCCGCAGCGCCAGCAAGGCCAGCGTGCTCAGGAAATACGCCAGCATCGCTCCGAAGGCATACATGTTCGCCATCGTCTCCAGCGCCCGCCGCCCGCTCAAAAAGGCAAACACCGCCTCCAGCCCGGCCACCCCGGAGAAGAACACGATGGAGCGCACCGGGGTATGGAAACGGGGATGCACGTGGGACAGCCCCTGCCCGATCAGCCCCAGCTCGGCCATGCTGTAAGCCAGCCGGCTCGCTCCCATCACCCCCGTGTTGGCCGAGATCAACACGATCGTGGCCGCCAGCACCGCCGACATCGGCCCGGCGAGGAAACCCACCAGGGGCAGCTGGCTGGCCAGTCGGGCCACCGGATCCCCTTCGCGGGCGGCGATCTCCTGCCACGGCAGGATCCCCAGCGACACCGTCGGGAAGGCCATCGCGAACAGCAGCACGATGATGATCAATGCCAGCGAGGTCCGTGGGATGACCGTCGCCGGCCGGATGGTCTCCTGCGCCGCCTGGGAGACCGATTCCAGCCCCACATAGGAGATCACGGCGATGGACACCCCATACAGCAGCTGATGCAGGGAGGGGAACTGGGTCCGCCACTGGTGCACGAACAGCTCCGGCCTCCAGGCGAAGGCGAACCCGATCACGATGATGCTGGTCTCCATGATCAAGTCCAACGCCCCCAGGACCTCGTTCAGCAGGGAGGACTCGCGGATCCCCTTGATGTTCAGCAAGGCCAGGAGCAGGATCAGCACCAGGCTTTCCCCCAGCCAGATCAAATTCAGGTCGTGGAACGGCCCGAGGCTGATCCGGAACTCTCGGAATTGGGGGAAGAAGAAGTTGATGTAGCCCGCCGAGGCCATGGCGAATAGCGCCACGTCCACCGTGTAATCCAGCATCAGGGCCGCCCCTGCCACCAATCCCCAGAAGTCCCCCAACCCCCGCAGGGTGAAATAGTGTCCGCCACCGGCCACTGGGTATGCGGCGGCCATCTCCGTGTACGCCAAGCCGACCATAATGTAGACGAGCCCGGCGATGAGGAAGGCGAGGGGGGTGGCCCCCTGGGCGGCGGCCATCACCAGGCCGAGGGCGACATAGACGTCCGCCCCCACATCCGCATACCCCCAGGTGAAGGACCCCCAAACCGTCACCTCCCGCCGCAACCCCACATGCCGGGCGGGAGCGGTCTTCTCTGCCCTTACGGCTGCCATGGAGCTCTCCTTATGGGAAATGGTGTCCTGCGATGGCCTGTAGAGCTTGCTGCGCGGCGATCGGAGCTTGCAGGGCCGGTTCCAGGCCCTCCAGGGCTTGCAGAACCGGGCGGAGCAGCGGTTCGAGGGGCCCGACAGCCAGGGCTTTCAACACGTGGTGCGCTCCTTGACGAAGCCACGCGGAGTCGGAGTGATGAACCAGGGCCTCCAGCAAGGGAGGCAGGCCCGCTTCTCCCAAGCCGATCAAACCCTCCGTGGCCAGCCATCGGATCCCTGGATCCGGATCCTCGATGAGGATCTGGACCAACCGATCGGCGACGCGGGGATCATGGATCTCCGCGAGCGTCTTGGTGATCTCCCAGCGGGTGCGATCATCCGCGTGGGCCCTTGCCGCCCAGAGCGGCTCAATCGCCTGAGCACCCATCGCCACCAGCGCCCGGCGAGCGGATCGCACGGCTGCATAATCCGTGCTGCCCAACGCCGCCAGATAGGTTTCGATCCCAGCGTTTGGTCCACTTGTCTCGGTCATGGCCGCTCTCGCGCTAACGGTATGCATCGTTTCGCTTCCGGATCTCCAGGATCTGGATCAGGTCGCGTTCCTGTTGCACATACAGCCGATATTCTCCGGCCCGATAGCTCAGAAGAAGCCCCCGGTCATGCCGGATCTTGGTCAGATGGCGGCTGGGCTCTTCTGCCAGCAAGGCGATTCGATCCAAGATCTGCTGGCGATGCTTGGCCGGCAGCCGCTCCAGCGTCTTCAGGGCTGTCCTCGAAAGCTGGATCCTCATTGCTCCCTCACCAAAGGTGAAGGATCAGCAGAATCAGACCGGTGAACCCCAGCGCCAGGCTTCCGATCAGGATCCACTCCTCGATCCGCCATAGCTCCACAAGCTGCGTGCGGCGACGGAGGAGGAACCAGCCGGAGCCCAACAGGCCCACGGAGAGGAGCGCCCAGGCCTTCGAAAAGATCAGGCAACTCACTGGCCACGGCCCGCATCGCACCCTGTGTTGCTCCAATGGAAGGTCGGCGGGAGCTCAGGAAGAGGGAGGAGGGTTAGAGGACCTTGCATCCTGTTCCTCACCGGTCTTCAGAGGCTCTTCCATCAGGCCTCGTCGGAATTCCCGTACGCTTTGCCCCAGCTCCCGGGCGATCGCCGACAACCGTCCCGGTCCGAAGAGGAGCAGGGCCAGCAGAAAAATCAATAACAGCTCCTCCGCGCCGATGCGGAACATGGAAGTCCTCCCTGAGCCCCCTTCTGGATGCCCTCCTTCTGAAGGGCCTGGGAAGGCGGCCCTTCAAGGGCCGCCTTCCCAGGCGTTTGGCGCCTGGCTCTGCCCCCCAAAAACGGTTTTTGTCCCCCCTCCCGACGGCCCAAAGGGCCATGGGGAGGGGGGATGAGGGGAGGTGGGGCCCCCGTTTATTTCTTGATCGGCATCCCATCCGGGCCGATCACGTACCAAAGGTTGTTGAACCCTTGGCCGTTGACATCGCCGGGCTTGGTGTCGCCCGCGAAGTAATAAAGCGGGTGGCCGTTGTAAGTGACCTGGGTGGTGCCGTCCTTCCGACGGATGGTGCCGAGCAGGGCGGCGTTCACGCCAGGGCCGGCGATCGGCTTGCCCGCCGTGAGGAACGGCGGCCACCGCTGGGCGCATTCCGCCTCACAGGTGCTGGTGTTCTTCGGGTCGTTCATGAACACGTAGAGGGTGAAGCCCTGTTCATCCGTCAGGAACTTGCCCAAGGTGGCGTTCTGCCCCACCTTCAACGTGACCGCTTTGCTCGGCGTTGGGCGGGGCGTGGCCGTTGGCGTGGGAGCTTTAGTTGGCGTAGGGGTCGGCGCCGAGGTGGGCGTCGCCGTCGGCGCCTTCGTTGGGGTGGGCGGCGCCTTGGTCGGTGTGGCGGGCGGCCGTGTGGGAACAGGTGTCGGCGAAGGCGTGGCCCGCGCGCAAGCCGCTAAGGCCAGCATCGCAGCGAACCCCATCCCACTGAACCATCGAGGGGCGCGAAGGGACATCTTCTCCTCCTTTCAGCGGATTTC
>DATMAC010000019.1:0-3272 GCA_035573655.1 Thermoflexus sp. | reverse complement strand
GGGTTTGCCCCTCTGATTACTCACCTCCATGGCCTGCTGATAGCTCGATGGAAGAAGCCCCAGAAGGCCACCTAATACCAAGGGGAGTATTCGGCCTGCGCGGCCCTGGCGCGGGAGGTGGAGGCCTTGAGCGGGGGGCGGCTGGGGATGCGCTCCCTGCGGGAGCCGGAGGAGGGTACTGAAGGAGGAGAACATGTATTTTTTCTGGCTACCGGATCATAGGGGATTCGCGATGCCTATGAAAAGGGGCCCGCGGATCGTGGAACGCGTGAGGGCTCTCGGTTTACTTACGATGGGTGTTCTTTCTGCTTGCGCACCTGCGTATGCGCCATCGCCGACTGCTCCATCCATGGTGACGCCTACCCCCGCGCCGTCGTCAACAGCTATATTCACCGCCACTGCGATCGTCACCCCCCAAGCGACCGCGACCCCCAACCTTGCAAATTTTCGGATAGAGAGGCGGTCTTTCACATCACCCAATGGAGAATGGGAAGCACAAACTGTAGTAGCACTTCCCGCTGTTAGTGATACGGCCACGCGTTATTACGTTCAACTGAAAGTATCCAAAACGGACGGCACCATCGAATGGATCATCGTTGACAAGTGGTCGGAGTGGGGGTTGGGTTACACCATCCCGCAGCCATTGCATTGGTCTCACGACGGACGATATCTGTACTTCACAAATAAACCAGTTCCTGATGGATGTGCAGTTTTTGTAAACGGGTCGGATCTGCATCGGGTGGATCTGAATAGTGGGGAGGTTGTGGGAATCATTCCACCGGTTGGGCTGTGGTTATCCCTATCCCCTGATGAAACCATGCTTGCCTATATCGGATATGGAAATCGAGGGCTGGTTATACGGGATCTGGCGACGGGGATGGAGCGGGAGGTCAAACTGAATCCAGGCGAAGATTATCAAGCCGGCCACATCCTTTGGTCGCCGGATGGTCGCGCCATCATTCTTGCTCTAGCGATTCGGCCTTGCTCGACAGACTGGGCGGAATCCACCTCTATAGTACGTGTGGATGTGAACACGTTGGAACTAATGCCATTGCTTCAAGAGAATAAGCACTTGTTCATCCCAGTGGAATGGGCAACCCCGGATCAAGTGCTTCTGAAAGACAAAGGAGGTGACTACTGGTTGATGGATGCTACAACCGGCCAAGTAGTTAGGATGTGCATATTCAATTCACTGGTGGAGAGCCTCGCAGCTTCTCCTGTTATGAATGGTTGTATGCTGGTTCAACACGGATTTGCAAATGGTACTGGAATGAAGGCTGGTGTTGAGCGGATTGCAGACCGGACCAAAACTACAGCGCTGGATTTTGCCCCCTTCAGCCAGGGGATTATCAATGGGATGCAGATCTCCGATGATCTCAATTGCTGCTGAGCTCCTGTTGGAGGTTGGGCCATGAAAACCCGGAGGCAATTCCTGCAAGCGATGAGCGTGGGGCTGGCAGTTGGCCTGGGCTTCCTGTATCCGGGCCTTCAGCGCTGGCTGGGGATGCTTGTGAAGCATGAAAGCCGCTTCAGCTCAACGGGAAGCCGCGCGACGGTTTATCGGCTGGAAGAGCTGGATCCCACTTACGCCGCTGGAGAGGTGATCGAGAAGCTCCCGGAGGGGGTCATCTTGAAATCCGACCTCGGGCTGCGGGCAGTCCGTATCCCTCCGGACACGAAGGTCTGGAAGGAGTTTGAGACCACCCCAGAGGTCATCCAACTGCACGACTGGCTGGATGTGAAAGGGACGCCGCTCCCAGATGGCACCTTGCTGGCCCACAGCGGCTGGGTGTTTGTGAACATCGCCCGACGGGATGGGAAGATCCGCGAGTGGTCCTCCGAGGGGCTGGTGCTGGAACACAACAAGGGGCTGGAGGCCATTGAGCTCTCCCCACGGCTGGAAGTCATCCGGGCCTCCGATGGACAGCCGATCCCGGAGGGCCCAGCTGCCCTGCGGCCGGGGATGATCATCGGCGCAGTGGGCCTGCGGCTGCCGGATGGTCGGTTCCGGGCCACCCGAATCTGGATTCCGTAAGGAGAGACCCTTGGGAGATGGAAATGGCGACGCTGGCTTTGATCCTCCGCTGCTGGTTGGGCTCGATGTTTCTCTATACGGCGGCGTGGGATGTTGGGATTGGCCTTCGCCAGCGCGGCGTTCATCGTCATCCGGCGGGGGGAGTGGGTGCCTTGTGGATGCACAGGGACGGGAGGTGATTGGGTGGATCGGGTGACCCTGGCGCGCGCCCTGACGATCCTGGGAGCCAGCCTGTTCATTCTGATCGCCGATCGATCCAGGCCGCTCGTCCTCCCGGTTCCATTCCTGCTCTTGATCATCGGCTTTTCTTTCCTCCCGGCCGGGTGGAGGCTCTTGGGGATCCTGCGTGAACGCCGGTATCGCCAACGACGGAGGAAGGCGATGGCAGCTGAACAAGAACGCTTGCGAAGGGCGCTCCAAGCACCTCTGCTGGCTGATCGGGATCTCTGATGGCTCGTTCGCATCGACCCCTTCCATATCTGCCGGTGGGGAAAGGGGGCCTGATGCTCCTCCTCGCCTTGGGCGTTCGGTGCGGGTGGATCCGGCCGCCCTCTCCCACCCTATCTACTGTTCCGTCACCAACAGCGTGGGAGCTTCCCATTGCCTCCCATCCGGTTCGCATTGGAATCGACCCCACCGCGCAACGGGCAGTGGTGCTTAGCCGCGGTCCGTTGGGGCCGGCGGAGCGGCCCAGGGCCCAAGGGACGGTCACCCTCCTGGATCTGGACGCCCGGCGGGTGATCTCCACCGCCCGGGTCGGTCTGGACCCCACGGCGCTGGCGTTCGATCCGATAGCTGACCTTCTGTTCATCGCCAATCGGGGGATCCCTGAGGAAGGAGTGCCAGGGACGGTAACCATCCTGGAAGCCAGCTCGGGAAAGGTGCTCCGAGATGTCCCCCTGGGGATCGAGCCGACAGCGCTGGGATGGGCAGGCCACGGGATGGTCCTGGTCGCCGTCCGAGAGGCTCTCTCCGCTCCCGGGCGAGTGATCCTTCTGGATGGCCGGACGGGCGTGCGGCAGGCTGAGATCCCGGTCGGGGTTTATCCGTCCGACATCGCCGTCGACCCATCCGGGGATCGCACCTGGGTGGCGAACTTCCTCAGCAACACCGTCGATGAAATCGATCTGGTCCAGCGGCGGGTGCAGCGCACCCTTCGCTTAGGCCCGGAGCCTGGCACCTTGGCCCGCCTGGCCCTGGATCCCGGAATGGGAATGCTGTTCGCCATGGCTTACCC
>DATMAC010000018.1:0-6696 GCA_035573655.1 Thermoflexus sp. | reverse complement strand
AGGGGGGAGAAAGGGGGGAGGGGCCATCCTTTTCTTCACCGAGGAGGGATGAAGAACCCCCTTGTCCCAACTGATGTCCGAACCTCAGGGAGAATAGGGATCCCCGGGAGGAAGCGCAGGCACTGATGTCTTAGTTGTGTCTTGCCAATATTGGAACTCTGAAAAGCGTGCCTGGCCTGATCGGTGGCGGACTCATTTATGGATCTGACTCGGGGAGCCCGCTCGCTCTCGCCAGGTGCACGGGAGGTGGATCGATCCACTGGGAAGAAGCGCTCCAACCCGCGCTTCACCTACCATAACGGAATTGGAGCAGTACATAGTGGAAGCCGTGGCCAAACTGGCAGTTGAGCAGGGGTGGGAGTTTCCCTACAATTTGAACAAGTACTATGTTGGCTTCAAGCTTGGGAACAAGCCGGTATTCAGTGTGGGTTGGGGTGGAACCTATGCCTGGAACTTGAGGCTCAAACTGCCCGAGGACACGGCCAGGAGCTTTCGGGGTCAATCGTGGGCGTTGCAGAGATACGATAGGGATTTCCGCGAGGCGATCTTCCAGCCTCTCAATCCCGATGCGCCCGATTTCTCCGAACTAAAGTCGCTGCTTATTGAAGCATACCAGTATGTTTCTGGGCAGCAGATCACCGAAGGGAGGGCCTCCCGACTCCAGGATGCTGGCAAAACAGGACGGGGGAGCAAGCTGGAACGAGAAGCATAGGGTGGGAGATTTCGGGGGAGTGGGGCCAGGCGCCTTTGGCGCCTGGCCCCACCCTTTGATCTCACGAAAAAGCGGATGTGAAGGAAACCCGGCTCATCCTGGTTTCGCTGGGGAGGCGGCGCTCGGAGCTCCGCCCATCTCCACAAAATAGGCCTCGCAGGCCCGATCGATCAGCTCTTTACTGAGCGTCGGTTTGACGTTGAAATACGAGGCGATATCCTGGATGTGGGCCAGCAGATCTCGGGCGTGAACCGCGCGAAGCGGGCGCCGGCGCTTGATGTACCATTCCTGGATGAGATAGACCAACGCCTGGTCCTCGTAAGGGATCCCCCGGGCCTGGCACTCGCGGCGGAAGATCTCCCGGAACTCGGCCGGCGTGGGATCGGTGATTTCAATCTTGTGCCGGATCCGCCGCAGAAAGGCCTCGTCCACCAGATCCCGCGGGTTCAGATTGGTGGAGAAGATGATCAACGTCTCAAAAGGGATTTCGAACTTCTGACCCGTGTGGAGGGTCAGATAATCCACTCCCTTCTCCAAAGGGACGATCCAGCGATTGAGCAGATCCCGAGGGCGAACTTGCTGACGGCCGAAGTCGTCGATCAGGAGCACGCCGCCGTTGGCCTTCATCTGAAGAGGCGCCTCATAGTAACGGCTGACCTCGTTCCAAGTTAAATCCAGCATCTCCAGCGTGAGCTCCCCCCCGCTCACGATGAAAGGCCGCCGGACCGGAATCCATCGGGCGTCGGCCGGTGTCTTCAGCATCCCTGTCTGCCCGCTCCGGTGGTTGGGAATCGGCTCGTGATTCACCTCGTCAAAGACCTTGATGATGAACCCCCCGACCTCGACGGCATAAGGGATGTAAATCACACCCTCAAAAACCCGATGTCCGATGGCTTCCGCGATCGAGGTCTTCCCGTTGCCCGGCGGGCCGTACAGGAAAATGGAGGTCCCGGAGTTGATGGCCGGGCCGATCTTATGGAACACCCGATCGTTCAGGACCAGGTGGCCTAACGCTTGGCGCATCACCCGTGGGGTGACCCGAGTCCCTTTATGGGATTGACGGCGCATGGCGGCACTGTAGGCAGCGAGGGAGACCGGGGCGGGGCCGGCGTACTGGCTCCGATCCAGGGCCTCCCGGGCCCGATCCCGGCCGCGTGCGGTCAAGGCGTACTGATAGGCCTGCTCTCCCACCCCCCTGGCCCCTTGCACCTCCACCAACTGTTCGCGTTTTAAGAAATCTAGGATCACTTCGGTCACCCCTGTATAGGGGAGGCGAAGGCGTTCAGAGAGCTGTCCTCCTGTCAGGTAACCGGCGTTGTAAAGGATTTTCAAAGCCAGATCGGTCAGCAAGGCCGGAGAAAGCCCGGTTTCCTCCAGCGTGCGAGGCATCGGAGGGATGAAAGCAGGCTCCGCCAGTGGCGCGACTCTTGGAGGCGTTGGTGTTTCGGTCTGCGAGCTTACGGGAGCATTCATCATCGCGTTCCTTGCGCGGGCTTAGGATACATTTTACCAAACAGATAGAAGATCGCCCAGGGTTTGTCAACGTCCCAACACTGGTACTGCGGGCGAACCCTGAGGATCTCCCCCACCGATTCCATCCACTTTATATACCGATCGCACCACGATGGGTGTTCCGGAACATCATCACCCGGGCCTTCGGGTTTCGGAGTAGGAGCTTCCGCCGTGTAGGCATCCCCCGCTCCTTCTCCCCTAAGTCCCTCCGGGCTTGTAGGAGGCAAGGATCAACCCGGAAGGTAAATCGGAAGAGCGAGGTTTAGGAGGAGGCCAGCGAGGAACAGCGCGCCGGCACGGCGGTTGAACACGAACGCCCACGAGACATACCAGAGCGGCCATACCGGATACCCCGGAGGCGGGACGGCCGGGCGCGGCCGCACGTAAGTCCGCACCACCTCCATCAAGCGCGGGAGGCTGAGCAAGATGAGCAACACCCATACCCCCAGTACCCGGGTGAGCACCAACCCCAGGACCACCAGGTAAAAAGCGATCATCAGCCCGATATTCAGAGCCCGTGCCCCTCGCTCTCCTAACAAAACCGGGAGGGTATAGATCCCCCGTGCCCGATCCTGCTCCGCCTTATCCATGTGCTTTCCGATGAGGACGGTGGCCACCAGCATCGCGTAGGGGAGGGAAGCCCACCAGACCCACGCGGGCAACATTCCGGTGGTGGCATAAAAAGTGCCGCCGATCATCAGAGGCCCCCAGACCAGGAAAACACCCAGCTCCCCCAACCCAATGCGTTTCAACCGGATGGGCGGCGCCACATAGAATACGCTGATAAACAAACCGGCGAAGGAGAAGGCCAGGATCGGCCACCCCCGTAGCATCGTCAAATACAGAGCGATCAACGCGTCGAGGGCATTGACCAGCAGGATCGCCCGTAGCAGCTGCGGGCGCGTGACCAAGCCGGAGAGGATCGGATGGGGCGCATACTGAGCCCGGACGTATTCCCCAGAATCCAACCCGGTTTCGAGATCGAAGTAATCGTTAATCATGTTATTGGCTGCATGAGCCAGCAACAATCCAACCGTAGACAACAGGAAAGGCAACAGCTCGAACCGGCCCGTGGAGGCCGCCAGCAACCCCCCGATCGCTGCGGAAATGAACGTCATGGGGAACACGCAGCAGCGGACGACGAGGAGCCACTTCGATATGGAATCCATCGGCCGATCGGCTCGGAGGTTACAGGTGCGGTAAACTTCCAGCCAGTTGCGCCACATCTCGGTTCCCTCCATCATGCATCGTTGTGTTTGAAATATACCACTGCCGATCGCTTTTGTTAGCCTGATGGATCCTCGATCATTCCCATCCGCTTCCGTTGCGGCCATTGGCCTCAGGGGGGCGTAGAAAATGTGAGGCCAAAAAGCGCCTGATTGCGTATAAAGTATATCCTATCTCACGCTTTGGGAGGCCGAAGTGAGGAAGCGATGGATTGAGATGGCGATGACAGTGGGCCTCATAATAGGGGTCCTGGGATCCGGCTGCTCGAAGCAGGCGACTCCCGCCGGATCGACCGTGCCGCCCACCGCTTTCCCGACCCGGACGAGGGAGAGCCGTCCATCTCCAACCCCCGCGCCAACGGCGACGGCGATCCCTTCCCCCACCCCCACGGCGGACCCCTATGCCGATCTCACCGTGGAGGCGCTCCGCCGACGTGCCTATGGAGGAGGATCGATCGAAATCCAGCAAGTTCTGGCGGTCACGCCCGCCTTCACCCGCACCCTCTTCACTTATCCCAGCGATGGGCTGACGATCTACGGCTTCATGAACATCCCCCGCGGGCATGGGCCTTTCCCCGTGGTGATCGTTCTGCACGGCTATGTGGACCCTCAACGGTATTCGACCCTGGCCTATACCACCCGATACGCCGACGCCTTCGCCCGGGCGGGGTTCCTGGTCCTTCACCCGAATTATCGCAACTATCCACCGTCCGATGAGGGCCCCAATCCCTTCCGAGTGGGTTATGCCATCGATGTGCTGAACCTGATTGCCCTCCTGCCCACCCTGTCATGGGCGCAACCGGACGCCGTGGCCCTGTTCGGCCACTCCATGGGCGGGGGGATCGCCCTGCGGGTCCTGGTGGTTCGACCCGAGGCGGTCAAGGCCGCCGCCCTTTATGGGTCCATGAGCGCCGATGAGCGCAAGAACTTCGAGCGCATCCTCCAATGGTCCGGCGGCCGCGCGGGGCGGGAGGAGCTGGGCGTTCCCATGGAGGCGTTACAGCGGATCTCGCCGGTCTTCTATCTCCAGGACATCACCGCCCCGATTCAGATCCACCACGGTGCGGCTGATACCACGGTGCCGCCCGAATGGTCGCGGGAGCTCTACGAGCGCTTACAGGCGCTGGGCAAGCCGGTGGAATGGTTCGAGTATCCCGGCCAGCCCCACACCTTCCCGGCTGGAAGCGCAGCCGAGCGCCTCTTGTTGCAGCGAGCGATCGCTTTCTTCCAGAAGCATCTGAGCAGTCGCTAAAGCATCCACCTCATCAAAGAACGAGGGGAAACACGGATGGGGCTTATGGATCAAGGGATTGGAAGCGGACGATGGGCGGTCATCCCCCGTGTCCTTTGTTTCCTGTTCTGTGGGGATGAGGTGCTCCTCATCCGGCGGGCACCGAATCGACGGGTGTTCCCGAATCGCTACAATGGGGTGGGCGGTCACGTGGAGCCCGGGGAGGATCTCCGCCAGGCGGCCCGTCGCGAGATCGCAGAGGAGACCGGGATCAGCGTGGAAACGCTCCGCCTGGCGGGGCTGGTCCTGATCGATACCCACACATCCCCCGGGGTGCTTCTCGCGGTCTTCACCGGGGAAGTCCTGGAGCACCTGCCGGTTTCAACGAGCCCGGAAGGGACGCTCGAGTGGGTGCCCATCGAACGCGTCCTGGAGCTCCCGGTCGTCGAGGATTTCCCAGCCCTCTGGCCGCGGGTGCTCCGGTTCCGAGAAACCGGGGAGCTGTTTTTCATGAGTTATTCTTATGATGATCAAGATCGCTTGATCATCCGAGAGGGATGAGATGACCACTATCGGGACTCGCGCGTTAGAAGCGCTGGCTCGTGAGCTGTATAACCTCCGGGATCCCCAGGAGATCCGCCGCACAGCCCTGAAGTGGGCAGCGACATGGGCCGGGGCCTCAGATGGAGCTTTCCTCGTCCGGGAACGCGAAGGCTGGCGAGGTCAGGCCGTGCTGGTCGACCCGGCGTTCTGGGAGCGGGAATGGGGGCTAATGGAACCCAAGGAGGAACTGGCTTGGCATGGGCGGGAAGGGGATGCGGTGAATTTCCTGCCCATTCCTGTGGGTGGGGTCACGGAGTGGCTGGGGCTGCGTGGGGCGGATCCCAAGGCGCTGGCGGATGGATCCGCCTGGAGGGCTGCTGGGTTCCTCATCGCCCTCGCTCTATCCGCCGCCCAGGAGCGGGAAGCGCGCGCCGCCTTTTTCTCCACCGCGGTGCACGAGCTGCGCCTCCCCATGACCAGCATCAAGGGATACGCCGACCTCCTGCTCAAAGGGATGGGCGGTTCCCTCACCGAGACCCAGCGGCGTTTCCTGGAGACGATCCGTTCGAACATCGATCGCCTGGCCGGCCTGGTCCAAGATCTCTTAGAGCACTCGCGCATGGAGACCGGGCGCCTGCGTTTGCGCATCGAGCCGGTGGCCCTGGACGAGGCCCTGCAGGAAGCCATGCGGCGGGTTCAGACGGAGGTGGAGAGGCGGGGACATGTCGTGCGGGTGGAACTGCCGGAGGTTCCGCCACAGGTCCCTGCAGATCGGGAACGGCTGATCGCCATCCTGAGTAAGATCCTGGACAACGCGGTGAAATACACCCCGCTGGGAGGGGAGATCTGGGTGCGGGCGATGCAGGTGGGATCCGAATGGGTGTGCGAGATCTCAGACAATGGGATCGGGATCGCGCCCGAGGATCAGGAACATCTGTTCACCCCTTTCTGGCGCTCGGAGGACCCTCGGGTCCGAGAGGTGCCAGGCTTCGGGCTGAGCTTGGCGGTGGCCCGGGGCCTGCTCCGCGCGATGGGGGGCGGGATCGAGATCGAGAGCCAGCCCGAACGTGGAACCTCGGTGCGCATTCGGTTGCCGAGCGCTTCCTCGGATTAACCCGTGGCCGCGGATGCAGCTTCCACCAGCCAGCGGAACGGCCAGAGGTGGCGGGGGTCCTCTTCGAACAGCAGCTCCGGATGCCATTGCACAGCCAGCACCCGCGGCCGCGAATGCCCCTCCGGGCGCCAGATGAAGGCCTCGACCACTCCATCGGGAGCTTCCGCCAGGATCTCCAACCCCGGGGGCAGCTGATCGCGACGGGGAATCCCCTGATGGTGATAGGAGTTGACTTGCAGCACCTCGCCGACCCCATGGACTTGAAGGAGGTCGGCAAGTCCATGGCTCGGATAGAGGCGGACCGGATGGGCGAGCGCCGGCGGGGGCTGATCGCTGTCATGGGGCAGTTCGGTGATCT
>DATMAC010000017.1:0-10294 GCA_035573655.1 Thermoflexus sp. | reverse complement strand
ATAGGTGTTCCACGTGCGGGCGAGGCTCCCGAACACCAGTTCGGGGAGGGGAAGGACCACCATCTGACGGCCCCAGGGCTTCTCCCCGAAACTGAAGGCGGTGGGGGAAACGAAATCCAGGGTGATCTCCCGCACCGGCTGCGCCCGGGCGGCCAGCTCCTCCCACGAGGCATACCCTGCCCACGGATGGCTGCCCGGCGTGGTGAGGGCCTCCCGGATGAGCAGGACGGCCTCGCCCAACCGCAGCTGGGGACGGTCGCGGTCGAGCAGGACCTCCATCAAGCGCTCGTAGAGCGGCGCGAGGAGCAGGGTGATCCGCAGCCAATAGACCCGCTCGGGGTGGAGCCGGATGCGCTCCCCGCGGGCAGGGACCCCCCAGAGGGGGGAGATGGCGAACGGGCGGACGGAGACCCTGGGGTCGTGCAGGGCCGCCGAGAGGGCAGGGGAGACCGTGCGGATCGCGTCCAGGAAGGCCGCGTGGGCCCGATGGCCCACCGTGGCCTCGATCTCCACTTCCTCTATTGGGGAGAGACATAAGACCACAGAGAAGAGGGAGGGCGTGGTTGAGCTCATACCCGTTGTCCTCCACCCAACAGGCTAAAGCACGATCGCCGGCTCTTCCTGTCGCCGGATCCTCCATCCGCCCAGGCTCTCCAGGAAGAACGCGTTCTGGTTGAAGGCGATGCTCCATGGGGAACGACTCAACTGGCCACCCAGACGGCGCACGCGGAGCTCATAGACTTCAAAAAGGGGCGGAAGGGACCGGCCCAGGCGGAGGGCGGTCGGATGGGTATCCATCACCCAGGCGACGAGGCGCTTCCGACGGAGATGGCGGTTCAGGCGGCGGAGGGGGACCTCCGGATCCGTGTACACCTCCAGCTCCTGCAGCACGAACACCTGACCCACGCGCCCTCGAACCGCCTCCTCGGGGACTTCGAACCAGACCCGGCGGGGCTGATCCAACCACCCCGTGAGCCGGAAGTAGCCGTAAACGCCCAACAGGTCCTCCGGCTCGGTCCCGATGAGGCGGGCGTATCGGCGCTCCAGGGCCGCTTCCTCAGGCCAGCGATCCTCTAATGAATCCAGGATCTTCTGATACTCATCCGGCGAGAGCTCCGAAAAAACCCCCCGGCGCAGGAGGAACACAAGATCATAGCGCTTGAGGGGGAAGCCGGGGTCCGTCCCCCGCTCGTCCACGATGGCGACCTCCAAGCCGGACCCTCGGAAGGTGAGGAGGGGGGCCAGAATCCCCTCCTCCTGGTACTGACGGTAAAGGGCCCATCCTCGCCCCTTAGGCACCCCCGTCAGCGTTTCGCCCAGCCGGTCCAGGGCCTCCCGGATCTGGGGCGCGCTTTCGGACGTGAAGAGCTTTCCGATCACCCGCGCCCGCGCGGCGCAAAACTCCGCCGGGGCGTGGCGCTGGAGGTAGCGCCCGAAATCCTCCGGGACCTGATAGGCCTCCTCAATCCACCGGTAGAGGTCCCAGCGGTCGTAGTGTTGGCCCTCCCACAGCCGCTCGGCCAGGAAGTGATAGACATACTCGGGAACCAGGGCGACCGCCCAATCGGGGATCCCGGACGGCTTCGCATGCCGCGCGATGCGACCCAACCGCTGGATGAACTGGCTGGAGGTCCGGGCCTCGAACAGCAGGACATCCTTCGCCCGCTCCCCCACAAAGTCCACCCCCACTTCGATCGTCGAGGTCCCCACGGTGATCGGCTGAAGCAGGGCGTCGTCCCGCTCTTGGGGGGAGCTGAAGCCGTGGACCTCGCCGACGGCCCGGTCGGGGAAGTGTTCCCGCAGCGCATGGGCCAAGCGCATCGCATCGGCGACCGAATCCAAGATGATCACCAGGCGCGCCGCGGGGTGCTGGTGGAGGAACCCCTTAACCTCAGGGAGGAAATCCAACAGTGTCTCCGATCCCTTCCAGGCGTGCATGTCGGCGGGTAGCAAGGTGAGCCGAAGCGGTTGCGCCACCCGACGCGTTCCCTCCCCCTCCGGAACGGGTTCCCCCGTCACCGCTTCCACCGGGAGGCCCATCCGTTCCAGCAGCGCCCGGATGGGGGAATCGGGGGTCGCCGAGGCGAAGAGGAAGACCCGGCCGTAGTCAGGCTGGATCTCGTGGAGCGTGCCAATCAAGAAGGCCGTGTCAGCCACCTGCTTGATGTTATAGAGATGGAACTCATCGAAGACGAAAACCCGATATTGGCCGATCCGAGCGAAAAGCCGCTGACGGATCGCATCCAGCTCCTCGTCCCATCCGCTGTAGAGGCCGAAGAACACATAGAAGAGGATATCCGGGTTGGTGAGGGCGGTGGGACCCCAGTTCAGCAGGGTTTCGAGGGTCGGGGCGTGGCGCAGCTTGGCCAACGCCACCGCCCAGCGATCCAATTCCCGGCTGTCGATCCGGAGGAGCCGTAGCTCGTCCCGGGGGTCCAGCCACGGCCGCAGGGCGCGCTCCTGATCTTTGATCAGCTCGTTGGTGGGGTAGACCCCCAGGGCGGGGATCCCCCGTCGGATGGGCGCGGCGTAGGCGGCCAGCGTCTTGCCGCTCCCCGTCGGCGCGGTCAGGAAGAGGCAGAGGGTCTCCCGGGCGTCCAGCGCCCGCTCCACCCGCTCGCAGACGCGCTGCTGGTATTCATAGGGGCGCAGGTCCCCCAGCCATGGGCCTTCCGCTAAGCGGTAGGAGATGGGCTTTAAGTGGACGGTGAGGGGGGTCATGCGGCGCTCCTCCGGCCGGATCGCCTTGGAGGCCTGCGGGCGAGGAAGTACATCCGCTTCGGAAGCCGGACGACCTCCTCCGGCCCGAAGTGGGCCTCATAGAAGGGCTCGCGCTCAAACCGGGCCCGGGCGATCAGGCGGGTGGGCCGCCCCGCCGCCACCACGTCGCAGACCACCGGGTCCGCCTCCAGATCCCGCCAGTTGAGCATCGCTTCGCAGGAGAAATCCCCGGTCCCCTCCCGCACGCTTCGGGCCGGTTCCGCCCGCAGCCGGGCCTTGGCCGGGAACTTCCCCAGCCGAACCCGGATATCTCGTCCAGCCAGGAGGTCATGCAAGGCGGGCGCGGCGGGCAACCGGCCCGGGTCGTGAACCAGCAAGTAGAAGAGAAAGCGGGACCCCGGCCGCAGCATCCGGGCGAACCCCCAGTCCGGGTATCCGGCCGATTGGACGCGGCTCAGCACCAAGGCTTCCCCCGTGGAGTTCCACTGGACGACCCGATAGAGGACTTGGAGCGGCGCCGCCGGCGTCAGATAGAGGATCCCGTTCAGAGGGGACAACTCTTCCTCATAATGAGGCTCCTGGGTCGTGTGGGTGTAGGTATAGGTGTCGCCCCGGCCGAGGCCCAGGGCGTAGGCCAAGGCGTAGTTGTGGAGAAAGGCGCCCGTCTCGTGGACCTTTCCGCGCTCGGTGGTGGCGTAAAAAACGTAGTCCAGAAGTTCCACGGAGACCCGATAGATCTGCATCTCGTCCCCCTGTCCGGCGGAGGTGTAGCCGAAGGCAAACCTTCGGCTACACCGTGAACAATGCCGATTGCGTGTGCAGGTGGCGCAGGAATTCAGCCAGGCGCGTCTCATCCCGGTTCAACGCCCGCACGTCCGCCAGGATGGCCTCCAGCTCCGGCCCCGTCACCAACGTGAGCCGGCCGGCCAGGTCGGCGGTGAGCGTGCGGATCGCCTGGTCGGCATACTCCCGCAGCTCGGCCAGCGAGAGGGGATCGCTCGCCAGGTCCTTCCCGGCGTCCACTAAGGCGTCGTAAAGGGCCTGGGTGAATTCCAGGTTGGAGAAGAGCTCCACGTCGGAGAAGGCGATGGCCAGGATGTGGTTGCGGACGAAGCCCTGGCGGCTGCCCTCCTTACCGTAGCGGGTGGTGCGCAGGATGTTGCCCAGGACGTAGACGAACTCATCGGCGGTGAGGTCCACCGTGGTCTCCACGGCGGGGAGGAAGACGCCCGGTGTGGTGTAGTCGTACTCGGTGATGGTGCCGGAGGTGTGCCTGGCCTCGTCGATGACGTTGAACTTGATCTGCTTCTGGATGACCTCGTAGGGGCGGATGGTGAAGCAGGTATCGGTCATCAGGCGGGCCTTGCGGGAGCCCTCGGCCTCGATAGCGGCATAGCCGTAGATCAGGCAGTCGGGACAGTGCGTGCAGAGGCCCTCGGTGAGGTAGCAGTCGTCCCAGTGTTCCTTCTCCTTCAGGGCCTCCTCGCCATAGAGGACCTTGCCGTCCTTGATGGCGTAGGGGAAGATGCCGTATTGGCGCAGCAGAGCCTTGCCGGTGCGCCGCTCCGGGGCCACCTGTTTGCGCTTGAACATCACCAGGCGGGTGATGGGCTCGGGGTGGCGCAACCCGGCCGGGACCTGTTCGACGTCCTGCTGCTCGCCGCCCTCGGTGGTGAAGATGGCGTAGGATTTGGTCTCCCGCAACAGGATGATGCTGGCGTAACGGTTAGTAGGGGTGCGGGGGATTTGAGGGACGAAATAGTGCGCGTAAGGTTTCAGGCTGTCCAGCGTCATCTCAGGCCTCCTCCGAAGGGGTATTGGGTTTCTGATCCGCTCGCTGCTGTTTGACCTCCTCCCACATTTGGGAGAGGTGTCGATCCGTGTAATAGTAGATCCCGTCGGCGATGGTGTTCTCCAAGCGCAGGAAGCGGGCGAAGCTGCCGTCGGCGCGGCCGAGATAGAGCTCATCCACCACGATGTCCACGAACTCGCCCACCAAGCGTTTCAGGTCCTCCCCCCGGGCGCGGACCCAAATTTCACCGCGGCCGCTTTCCTGACGGCGCTCCAGCCCCTTGAGCAGGGCCCCGGCCGTCAGCCGCTTCAGCTCGGCGATCGCCTGCTCCGATGGCTGTGCTCCGCTCAGCGCGGCCTTCCGCATCTCCGGGATCGCCTCTTGGGCTTTGCGCATGGCCGAGACCGTCTCGCGGAAGATCAGCTCGTAGCGCCGCGCCTTGCCCCGCCCAGTCCCACCGATGGGGATGGCGATCTCCAGAGATTTCCGTGCGATCTTCTCCACCAGGTCCATTAGTTCACCTCCTTGGATTTTTAGCAGCACCTCGCAAGCGATATCGAAGGGGCTGCCCGGTGACTGCCCATCGTTCTCCCGGCCGTACTCTTTGTAAAAGTACGCTCCGGCCAGGGGATCCACGTTCAAGCGCCCCAGCCGCGCCGATATGTCCTTGTCCTTGCCCGGCTGGAGGCCCGTGGTCACCACCCACAGGGCAGCGCTCAGGTCCAGCGCCTGCTCCAGGCCGCTCCGTCCGTCCGTTTCTCGTCCGGAGAGCGTGACCTCGTCGCCGCGCCCGCCCAGCAGCGCGCGCAGGGCCGGAGGCGGGCCGTCCAGGGTGATAGTGGCCTTGAGGTCCGCGGGGTCGGCGATCGGCAGATAGAAGCGCTCTGTGACGTAGACCTTGCAACCCGTCAATCCGCTGAGGATGACCGCCGCGAAGAGCGCCTTGGCCCACGCCTCCGTGCGGGTGGCCAGTCGTTCATCCTCGCGCTCCTGTCCCCGGGCAGCCTTTTCCCAGATGATAGGGTAATAGTGGGGTTGGCCCTCGATGGATCCCGCAAAGATCCGCTCCCCCACATAGTTCCGCCCCCCCCACGCGGCGATCCGTTCCGCCTCGCGCTCCAGCACTCCCTGCACCCGCTCGATCCAGAGCGGATCAAGGGTGCGGTGTTCCAGCCAAAGGCGGGGCAAGCCCGGGAGATCCCGCCCGTAATCCCGCACGGGCAAGTTGGTCACACGTTGGAAGGAGCGGAGCACCGGCTCGAAAAGGCGGATGTGCTCCGGGGTGAACGAGTAGGTGGGCAGGACATAAAGGTAGATGCGACGCGAGTTCTTATAATCCGCTCCAGAGGGCAGGCCCATTCCCACCGCCTTGCGCAGGATGGCTTCGAGCTGGCAGATGGGACACCAGAGGCGGTTGCCCTGGGGCGCTTCCTCCCCGGGCAACACCCGGTTGGAGAAGACCCGCCCGAAATCGTCCAGGATGCCGGTGCGCAGCGGTTGAACGTACTCGCTATACCGATTGCAGAGGGAGCAGATCTTGCCGGTGTGCCCCTTTCGTTTGGGCTGGATGTAACTGGCCAGGCCGTCGTCGCCCATCTGGGTGGCCGGGGCGAACGAGAGGCGCAAGGTTTCACGCAAGAAAGCTTCCAGATCCTGCTGCAGGCCCAGCTCCGCCACGGCCGCCTGGCGGCCGGCGTTCGTGTCGATCCGTTGCATCGCCTCCAGCACCCGCCGGTGCAACCGCCCCAGCACCTCCGCGGGAGGGAGCGTCTCGGCCGGCCGATCAGCGAAGTCGGGGCCGCGCAGGAAGTGATAGGCGATCACCAGGACGTATTTGCCGATCCCACCCTTCGCCCAGATCTCCGCCTCCCGACGCAGGTGGTCGGCATAGGGCTGGGGGACGGCGAAGGTCCGCAGGAGCCACTCCAAACGGTCTTCGGCCGGGTTCAGGTCGCGCAGCAGCGCATCCACGTAGAGCAAGTAACGATGCACCAGGGACCACAGTTCGTTGAACGCCTTGTGTTCTTTTGGATCCAACAGGCGGATCCCCAACCGTTCTTCGACGGTTTCCCGCCAGTCGGCGGGGAGCCCTTTGCGCTTTTCGGTCAGGTCCTCGATCTCCTCTATCGCCATTTTGGGGTTGGGCTTGGCGGTTAATGTGTCCTCGTAAACGACTCGAAGTAAATCCTCCACTGAGGCGAAGGCGTAGACGTAGCGCTCGAAGTCGAACCTTTGCTTGCGCAGTCCCTCGCGGATCGCATCCGAAAGCTCCTCCGGGCTGGCATCTCGGCCGAGCAACTGGAGCACTCGATCGGCCACAGCAAGGATCAAGTCATCGATCCCCTGGGTGCTCACCTTCGTCGGACCGATGTACAGCGTGCCGGTGGCGAAGTAGAGGAGGGGAAAGAGATCCAGCTTGTCCTCCAGTTGCCGGGCGACGGCTTGGTGGATGGCGTTGGTCAGCACGCCGCGCACGTCCCGGAGCTCATGGAGATAGAGCTTGAACCGGCCGGGAGGGCTTTGGGGAACGAAGACCGGCGAGAGATGGGGCAGATAGCCGGAAAGGGAATGGAGGGCCTCCTCCGGCGTCTGGGCGGAGGCCATCGCGTCGGCGATGCGCACCAGGAGCCAAAGGAAACCGGCCTCGGGATCCCCGCTGAGCAGGAGATCCCCCTGGCGAGGGCTCCGTTTGTGGACGTTGGCGGCCCGTAGCAGGTGGAGGTTCGGGGGGCCGGCGAAGCGCTCCAACCCCAGCGCCTCATACTCCTCCCGCAGCCGCTCCAGGGGGATGTCGAACTCCGAGGCCCCGGCCCGGTCCGCCTTCGAGTCTTTATGGACCTCGTGAACCGTGTACATCGCCAAGGCCTGCCGCAGGGCGGATGCGTCCAAGCGGGGGATGTTCACCTGCCGCTCGATGACGAACTCCAGGAGCCGGGCCAAGGCGAAGACGCCGTTGACGATATGGGTGAAGTGGGATTGCTCGGCGAGATGCGGATAGTCCGGCCCGCCCTTCACCAGGACCAAGTGATACCCCCGCTGGAGCATGGCAGGGATCACGATCTCAATGTACTGATTCAGAATTTCGTTTAGGTCATCGCGGGTGAGCACGGCTTTCCCCTCCTTGAGCTTCCAACCCCTGTTTGCTTTCACTTTACCTCAAGGACATCCCCACAATTGTGGGGGAGATCATCCGGCGCGGGCTCGAGGTACAACCGGGACATCTCTTCCACGGCCCGCCGCATCTCCGCCAGGAGCTCCGCGCCGCCCAAGACCCGGCAGAGGGGGCCATACTGGAGGAGCCGCTGGACGGCCCAGAAGAGGTTATCGGTTTCGCCTCGCACGAGCGCGCTTCCGTCTTCCCGCTGCTCCACCTGGTGCACGGTGATTTCGGGGTGGCGGGTGACGCCCATCCGGGCGATCTCGGGCGCCAGCTCGTAGATCACGGGATAGGACCGGCCTCGGGGGAGCACAGGTGGCACAAGGTCGGGGAGGACGCGCAGACGCTGGATCCGGCCGACCCGATAATACCGGTGCTCGCGGTGCTCTCTTGTTCCTTCGGGGCCCGAGACGCTTCGACACCAGCCGTAGAGATAGTAATGGCCGCGGCTGGCATCGAAATAGACCCGTATCGGGGCCACCCGATGTCGTCGGGGAACGCGGTCCGGATGCCGGGGCGAAAGGTAGTCGAACTCCACCCATCGCTTTTCCGCCACCGCCCGCTCCAGCCGGAACATGACCTCCGGCGAGATCCGATCCTGATCCCGCTGACGCAGGTCCATCTCCAGCCCCCGCCGATACCGGTCGACGGCCGGCGCCCGCTGGGGGCCTAAATAGAACGTGAGGCGTCCCAGGAGGGCGTGGACCTCATCGTGATAGGGGGACTCTTCGTTAAACACGCGGCCCAACCAGGCGATGGTCCGGAGATCTTCATCGGGGAGATCCAACAACGGGATCCACAGGGAGTAGATGACGTATCCCCTCTCCTGTCGGGAGTATCGGATTTCCACCCCCAGTCTTTCCCGGATCCGGGCCAGGTCGTTCTCCACCCGGCGGCGGAGGGCCTTCCCGCTCGCCGCGCCGTAGGCCTCCTCGCCGACCGCCTGGCGGACGGCTTCGACCAAATCCCTCCACGTGGCCGGTCCACGCTGGACCCGCCGGATGATGGCCATACATCGGGAGAGGACCAGCCACGTGCTTTCCCTGGAACCTCGGGTCATCAGGGCCTTCCTTTCCTTCGGAGCTAACCCAGCTAATCGTTTCCGTCAGGCCACTCGATTGTTAGACAATCCTATCGGATAGTTTAGCATAACGCTTGCATCCGAGCAGGTGATCCAAGGCGTAGACAGGGGTTTCCAGGATGCCAACATGGGTTTGGGGATTCCAGGGACTGACTCTGAAAAGCCCTGGAGTGTAAAATTCAAGCACCGTATGTCCCTCGTATTAGGAGAGATCGATGCGCACCGCGGAGTGGGTTTGGGAGATCCGATCCGAGTTCCCCGCCCTGGGGCGGGAGGTAGAAGGACGGCCGCCGGTGTTCCTGGACGGACCGGGAGGATCCCAGGTTCCCCGTCGGGTGATCGAAGCGATGGCCACGGCGATGATCGAGGCCAACGCCAACACCCACGGTGCCTTCCCCACCAGCCAACGGGTCGATGCGCTCGTCGCCGCGGCCCGGCAGGCCGCCGCGGATTTGATCGGCGCCACCCCGGAGGAGATCGTCTTCGGGCCCAATATGACCACCCTCACGTTCCAAATCAGCCGGGCGATCGGGCGGATGATCCGGCCGGGAGATGAGATCGTCGTCACCCGGCTCGACCACGATGCGAACGTGGCGCCGTGGTTGGCGCTGGAAGAACGGGGGGCGGTCATCCGCTGGGTGGACTTCCACCCCGAGGACGGCACGTTGGATCTGGAGGGGTTCGCTCGGGCGCTCTCCGAGCGCACCCGCTTGGTGGCCGTGGGCTACGCCTCGAACGCCCTGGGCACCGTGAACCCGGTGCGCCGGATCGTGGAGATGGCCCACGCGGTCGGCGCGTGGGTCTACGTGGACGCGGTACACGCCGCGCCCCATCTGTTCATCGATGTGCAAGAGTTGGGCTGCGATTTCCTGGTCTGTTCCGCGTATAAGTTCTTCGGCCCCCACGTCGGCTTCCTCTACGGCCGCGCGGACCGCCTGATGGCCCTCCGGCCGTATAAAGTGCGCCCGGCCCCGGATCGGCCGCCGGAGGCCTTCGAAACCGGGACCCAGAACCACGAGGGGCTGGCCGGGCTGATTGCGGCGGTGGACTATCTGGCCGATCTCGGGCGGCGTTTCGGTAGCCCCACTGATCCTTCCCGCCGCGCCGCCCTCCGCGCGGCGATGGAGCGAATCCGGGCGCACGAGCAAGCCCTCTGCGCCCGGCTGTTGGAAGGATTGGAGGAGATCCCCGGCGTCACCATCTATGGGATCCGGACCATGGCGCGATGGGCGGAGCGAGTGCCCACGGTCTCCTTCCGGGTCCGCGGGCGGCATCCCCGGGAGATCGCTGCGGCGCTGGGGCGAGAGGGGATCTACGTGTGGGATGGGAATTTCTACGCGCTGGGGGTGACCGAACGCCTGGGCCTGGAAGGGCAGGGGGGATTGATCCGGGTCGGGGCGCTGCATTACAACACCCTGGAGGAGATCGATCGGTTCCTCGAGGCCTTAGAGAGGGTCTGAAAACGGGCTCTGACTGTCCGTGGGGAAGGACCCCATCCTCCTTCATCCCTCCTCCCCACGGCCCGTTGGGCCGTGGGGAGGAG
>DATMAC010000016.1:0-22269 GCA_035573655.1 Thermoflexus sp. | reverse complement strand
ACACCCCCCAAGCCACTCCCTTGGATTATGCGAGGGCTCAGAATAATCTGGGGGGCACGTATCAGGAGCTGGCGGCGCATGAGGATCCGGTGGGGAATTTGTGGCGGGCGATTGCAGCCTATGAAGAGGCGTTGCGTTTTTACACCCCCCAAGCCACCCCCCTGGAATATGCGAGGACCCAGCACAACCTGGGGCTTGCATGCTTGGCTCTGGCAAACGTGGAGACGGATACAGAACGGGGGTGCGAAGTGCTGGCCCGGGCGATCCGAGCCTTCCAAGAGGCGCTGCGCTTTCGCACTCCGGAGGCGACCCCTCGCTGGCACGCGGAGACCCGAAAGGCGTTGGAGGAGGCCCTGGAGAAGGCCCGGGCGTGGGGATGCCCGGAGGCGTCTCCTTATGCTTAGCGAAAAGGCCCCGGTGGGATCCCCGCCGGGGCCTTTCGGGTCGTTCGCCTGCCGGGTCGAAGGGGCGACTACATGCTCCGGGCGTTGTAGCCAGGGCCCTCCTTGTAGAACTTGTAGTTGAAGGGGATGTCCTCGCGGAGGTTGACCACCTCGCCGCCCTGCGCTTCGTAGCGCTCGATGTCCCCCGGCGCCCGCATGATCATCCGGACCTGGCCAGGCTTCATCGTGTAGGCCTCGGGGACCTCGTCCTCGGGGAAGATGGCCTCGTAGGGGCACTCCGGGACACAGGCGCCGCAGTCGATGCAGGTGTCGGGATCGATGTAATACCAGGGCCACTGGTCTTCAGGCTTGCCGGGGACGATGCACTCGACCGGGCAGACCTGGGCGCACGCGCCGTCGCGTAGACACAGGCTGGTGATGATGTGGGTCATTGGTTCCCTCCTGTTGTGGGGTTGCGGGATTCGGCTCTTCAAGGGTGGGAATGGCTTGGATGGCCCAGTCCTTCCGAAAAATTCGCACTCATTCTATCCCAGGGCCTGAGGCGTGTCAATGGCCTAAAATCTTGTAGGGGCGGGCCTTGTGCCCGCCCCCTAGGGCGCCCACAAGGGGCGCCCCTACGTAACGGTGCGAATGCCCTTTGTAGGGGCAGGCCTTGGGCCTGTCCCAAGGGCACCCCCAAGGGGTGCCCCTACAAATGGTGGATCATCCTCCAGGCCCATTCGGCGTGTTCGCGGAGCATCGGATCGTCGTGTTCCCGCCAAGATAGGATCCACCGGCTTAAGGCCTTGGCGCGCAGGTTCCCAGCGACCACGAGGGCGTTCCGGACCAGCCCCCGCCATTTGGCCCGGCGGATGGCGCTGCGGCGGAACCGCGCCCGAAACGCCTCTTCATCCATCTGAAGGACTTCCTCCAACAACATCCGGGCGATCCCCTCCCGGGGCTGGAAGGCGGGCTCCGCCGTCGGTCGGGCGAACCGTCGGTTCCAGGGGCACACCTCCTGACAGATGTCGCACCCGAACAGCCAGTCCCCGAGCGCCGGCCGCAGATCCTCCGGGATGTCCTCCCGCCGCTCGATCGTGAGATACGAGAGACAACGCTCGGCTTCCAGCGTGCGGTCCGGCCGGATGCACCCCGTCGGACACGCGTCGATGCACCGGGTGCACGTGCCGCAATGATCGAAGGGGAAAGGCGGATCGGGCTCCAGCTCCAGGTCTACGAGGAGCACCCCGAGGAACAGGTAAGATCCTAAGCGGGGATGAATGAGCATGCTGTTCTTCCCGATCCACCCCAGTCCGGCTTGCACAGCCCAGGCGCGCTCCAGCACCGGCCCCGTATCCACGTAGATCTTTCCCTGCACCGGCCGGCCCGCCTCCCGGTTCAGGAACGCCAGGAGGGCGCGGAGGCGCTCCGCGATCACCTCGTGGTAGTCGTCTCCCCAGGCGTATCGGGCCACCCGGCCCTGGGGCGCGCCGTCCGGCGGGGGATGTTCCCCCGTGTAGTAGTTCATGGCGACCACGATCACCGAGCGGGCCTCCGGCCAGAGGTTCCGCACGTCCCGTCGCTTCTCGATGGCGTCGGGTCGGGCGAGGTAGCCCATCGTGGCCGCACGGCCGGCGCGCACCCATTCCTCGTATCGATCGGCGGAGGGCGTGGGTCCGGCCCGGGCCACCCCCACGAGGTCGAAGCCGAGGTCCCGGGCGTACGCTTTCAAACGGGTCTTCAAGTCCATCGCCCGCTTTTCCTGGGCCCGGCGATCCATGGCCTTCATCGCGCCCGGGAGAGCAACGCCCGAGCGAGGTCCCGCAGCGCCTCCCCATAAGGGTTCTGGAGGCCGGCGCGATCCAGCGCGGCCATCGCCTGATGGGTGAACGCCGCGGCCATCCCCTCCGCCTCGCTCCGGGCCCCGCTGGCCTCCAGATCCTGCAGCAGCGCTTCGAGCGGGGTTTCCGGATTCCGATAGCGTTCCACGAACCCAGGGATTCGTTCCATCGTGATGATCACGGGGAGCGTCTTCTTCCGCGCCCGCAGATCGTCGGCGGCTGACTTCCCGGTCACCGCCGGATCCCCCCAGATCCCCAACAAGTCGTCCTGGATCTGGAAGGCCATCCCCAGCGCCTCCCCGAAAGCCTCTAAGTCTTCGGACGGGTGATCCGCCAGGCGCGCCCCGATCCCCAGGGCCGCCCGCAGCAGCGCTGCCGTCTTCCCCCGGATCATCTCCAGGTATTCCTCGACGGTCACTCGTTCGGCCGATTCGAACGCCAGGTCGAAGTGCTGCCCCCGCGTGAGCATCAGACAGGCGGCGTCGAAGCGTTCGGCGACCTCCAGGATGCGCTCGGCCGGCACGCCCCGTTCCCGCAGCCGCCAGAGGGCTCGATGGGCGATCGTGAAGAGGGCGTCGCCGGCGTTGATCGCCTGGGCGATCCCCCACAGGGCCCACACCGTCGGGCGGCCCCGGCGGGTCTCGCTGCGATCTTGGATGTCGTCGTGGATCAGGGAGAAGTTGTGGAGGAGCTCGATGGCCGCGGCGGCGGGCAGGGCCCGGGCGGGATCGCCGCCGCAGGCCGCGCAGGCCAGCAAGCAAAGCATCGGTCGGATCCGCTTGCCGGCGTCCAGCCGAATCGGGCGGAGCTGGGCATCGGCCCATCCCAGGTGGTAAGCGAGCATGCCGTAGAACAGCCGCTCGGCAGGATGGGACGGCTCCCCCACGGCCGCCCGCATCTCCGCCTCCAGCGGGGCCATCCACTCGTTAAAGAAGGCTTCCCAGGAAGCCGGCGCGCTCATCGAGATCTCCTGTGACATCGGACCGCCCATCAAGCGCCCGACGGCCCCACCTCGATCAGGGGGACGGAGCGCAGCGCCGCGATGTCCCGTGCCCCGACGCAAAACATGGCGATCCGCAGTTGGCGGGTGATGATCTCAATCGTCTCGATCACCGCTTCCACGGACGCTACCGCTGCCCGCAAGAAGGGGCCAGCCATTCCGACGAGAGAGGCACCCAGGGCCAGCGCTTTAGCGACCTCCACACCGTCCCGGATCCCCCCGCTGGCGATGATCGGGAGATGCGGCGCGCCCCGCCGGGCCATCCGAATGGCCTCCACGGTGGGGATCCCCCATTCCCGGAACGCCGCCGCCACCTGCCGATGGATCTCATCCGGCGCCCGGTACATCTCCACCTGGCTCCACGAGGTCCCCCCGGCGCCCGCGATGTCGATCGCCGCCACCCCGGCGTCCGCCAGGAGCCGGGCGATCTCCTCCGAGATCCCCCATCCCACCTCCTTCACCACCACCGGCACCGGGAGGGCTTTGCACACCGCTTCGATCTTGCGCAGCAGCCCGGCGAAGTTCGTGTCCCCCTCCGGTTGGAGGGCCTCCTGCAGGGGGTTCAGGTGAAGGATCAGGGCGTCGGCCTCCACCAGCTCCACGGCCCGTCGGCAGTGATCGACCGTGTAACCGTAGTTCAACTGCACCGCCCCCAGATTGGCGAAGAGGAGGATGTCCGGCGCATAGCGGCGGACCTGGAAAGTCGGCAACAGCTCCGGGCGCTCGAGGGCGGCTCGCATGGAGCCCAGCCCCATGGCAATGCCGCGCGCCTGGGCGGCCTCGGCCAGGTTCCGGTTGATCCGGCCGGCCTCATCCGTCCCCCCGGTCATCGAGGAGATCAGCAGCGGGGCTTTCAGGGTTTTCCCGAAGAACGTGGTGGAAAGATCCACCTCCTGAAGGTCCAGCTCCGGGAGGGCGCGGTGGATGAAGCGCAACCGCTCAAAGCCCGTGGTGAGCTGTCCGAAGCTGACATCCTCTTCCAGATTGATGCGGATGTGATCCGCCTTTCGCTGAGAGATCATAGATGCTCACTTAACCTCATCGAGGAATCATCCAGTCTTCACCGCTCTCATCCAAGCAGCACAGTCCCTCTCCGGGAGGTGAGCCGGGCGCCTTCGGCGCCCGGCTCACCTCCCTAAACATCCTTTCCATGCTTGTTCGAAGCTGGCCCGCTTCTATTCCAAATCAATCCAAGGGCCCCAGGTGATCTGGATTGTAACGAGCGCTTCCTTCCGGTGTTTTATCAATCGAGGTCATCTTACTTCGGTGCCGAAAGACATGTCAAGGTCTGGGGAAGCTGGAGGGCGCTGGACGCTGCGCGCTGGGAGCTTCGGCAGCCTGGTAGGCCCCTCGCGGTGCGGCAGCTACGTGAAGACCTTTCCCGGAGGCTGAAGAGCTGGCCGGGGGCCTTCGGCGCCCAGCTCCAGCCTCTAGATGTTTACGGTCCAATGAGCCATGGCGAAGGGGATGGGCGTCGGAGGGGAGGCGGGGCGCGCCAGGAGTGTCCCGGCGTCCTTGACGTCCCCTACAGGTTGGGTAGAATGCTAACTAAACTCTGGTTGGGAGGTTTCCATGAGCACGGTCTTCGAACAAGTGCGGGATGTGATTGTGGAGGTGCTCGGCGTGCCGCCCGAGAAGGTGACGCCGGAAGCCCGCTTTCGGGAGGACTTGGAGGCCGATTCCTTAGATCTGGTGGAGCTGATCATGGCCCTGGAGGAGCGGTTCGGGGGCGAGATCTCCGATGAGGATGCGCAGAAGATCACCACGGTGGGCGAGGCCGTTGCCTACATCGAAAAGCACATGGTGAAATAAGCGCGGTCTCGGTCTGGAGATCCGTGCCCAGGCTGGGGGATCGAGTTCGCAAGCGGTCACGGGTTTCATTCAGGCGATTTGCCGAACAGAAAGCTGCGCGTCCATCGGGCGCAGCTTTCTGTTTTTGGGTCGTGTGGACTTTCTATGAGAGGTGGGCCGCTTACGCGGCCCACCTCTCATAGAAAGTTTGATCTTCGCAACAAAGCAGGCTCGTCTCAAAACTTCTCTTCCTCGATAGCCCTTTGGGCCGTATATTTTGGAGCTAGGCGCCTTCGGCGCCCAGCTCGCCCCCATGTGAGAAAACCCAAAGAGGCGCGAACGCCTCCCACCCCTCGTGGCCTGAAGGACCATAGAGGGAGAAGGGGAACGGGGCCTTCTTGCTCCTCACCCGGCCAACAGGATTTGCGTTGCACCTGGAAATGCGCTAAAGCTGAGATGCAAGCCCCAACCCGGAGGTCCCTATGAGCTGGAGCGGGACGGCCCCGGTGATCCGTGCGCCCCGGGGGAAGACCTTAACCTGTAAGAACTGGCAGATCGAGGCCGCCTACCGCATGATCCAGAACAACTTGGATCCCGAGGTGGCGGCCGATCCGGCGAACCTCATCGTTTACGGCGGCCGCGGCAAGGCGGCCCGCAACTGGGAATCGTTCTACGCGATCCTGGAATCCCTTCGCAACCTCGAGCCCGATGAAACCCTCCTGGTGCAGTCCGGCAAGCCCGTCGCGATCTTCCGCACCCACGAGCTGGCCCCTCGCGTTCTGATCGCGAACAGCAATTTGGTTCCCCACTGGGCCACTTGGGAGGTCTTCGATGAGCTGGAGCGGAAGGGCTTGATCATGTTCGGCCAGATGACGGCCGGCGCCTGGATCTATATTGGAACCCAAGGGATCCTCCAGGGGACCTACGAGACGCTGGCCGCCTGCGCCCGGACGCATTTCGGAGGAAGCCTGAAAGGGAAGTGGGTATTGACGGCGGGGCTGGGAGAGATGGGCGGCGCGCAGCCCCTGGCCATCACGATGAACGAGGGGGTGGGGCTGATCGTGGAGGTGGATCCCCGCCGGGCGCAGCGCCGGCTGGCCCACGGGTTCCTTGACGAGATCGTCGACGATCTGGAGGAGGCTCTGCGCCGAGTGGAGCATTACCGGAGGACGGGACAGGCGCGCTCCATCGGCCTGTTGGGGAACGCGGCGGAGGTTTTC
The DNA here is from genome assembly GCA_035573655.1 of Thermoflexus sp. GTDB lineage: Bacteria > Chloroflexota > Anaerolineae > Thermoflexales > Thermoflexaceae > Thermoflexus. The sequence continues at coordinate 16,034 of DATMAC010000016.1, read as the reverse complement.
CCCGAACTGGCCCGTCGAGGCATTATCCCGGACGTGGTCACCGATCAGACCCCTGCCCACGACCCCCTGATGTACGTCCCCAAAGGCCTCTCGGTCTTCGAGGCCGAGGAGCTCCGGGTCAAGGATCCTCAGACATATATCCAGCGGGCGAAGGAAAGCATGACGGTCCACGTGGAGGCGATGTTGGCGTTCCATCGGGCCGGGGCAGTGGTGTTCGATTATGGGAACAATCTGCGCCAGCAGGCGTATGAGATGGGGGTGAAGGACGCCTTCGCCTACCCCGGCTTCGTGCAGGCGTACATCCGCCCGCTGTTCTGCGAGGGGAAAGGGCCCTTCCGCTGGGTTGCCCTCTCGGGGGACCCGGAGGACATCTACCGGACGGATCAGGCGATCTTAGAGCTGTTCCCTGAGGACGAGAGCCTGCGCCGATGGATCACGATGGCCCAGAAGCGGGTACGCTTCCAGGGGCTCCCGGCCCGCATCTGCTGGTTGGGTTACGGAGAGCGCGACCGGGCGGGGCTCTATTTCAACGAGCTGGTCCGGAAAGGGGAGCTGGGCGCGCCCATCGTGATCGGACGGGATCACCTGGATGCGGGATCGGTGGCCAGCCCCAACCGGGAGACGGAGGGGATGAAGGACGGCTCCGACGCCATCAGCGACTGGCCGATCCTCAACGCGCTGCTCAACGCGGTGGCCGGGGCCACATGGGTGGCTTTCCACCACGGGGGCGGCGTGGGGATCGGCTTCAGCCAGCACGCCGGGATGGTGGTAGTGGCCGACGGCACGAAGGAGGCCGAGTGGCGCCTGGAGCGGGTGCTGCGGACCGACCCCGGGCTGGGGGTGGTGCGCCACGCGGACGCGGGCTACGAGAAGGCCATTGAGGTCGCCCGGCGCCACGGGATCAAGATGCCGATGCTGCGGGGATAATGGGCGCTGGCCTCCCATCACTGTTTTCTCCTCTGGCCTTTTGCCATTCCCTTTTAGCATGAGGGAATGCAAGGGGATAGGTTTTGTTATAATGTAGGGCAGGAGGCCCTATGGGATTCACGGTAAAGGATTTTCCAGATCTTCTCCGCTTGTTACGAGAACACGAGGAATGGCGGGACCAGCTGCGGGCTCTGCTCTTAACCGAAGAGCTGCTGCGGCTTCCCATGGAATTCCGAGCCTTCCGGGATGAGGTCTTTGAGGCGTTCCGGAGGGAAACGGAAGCCCGCTTTCAGGCTCTGGCGGAGGCCCAGCAGCGGACGGAGGAGCAAGTCGCCCGGCTGGCCGAGGCCCAGCGGCGGCACTATGAGGAATTCGCGGCGTATCGGGTGGAGACGGATCGCCGTTTTGCGGAACTCGCTGAGGCCCAGCGACGGACGGAGGAGCGGGTGGAGCGGATGGAGCAGCGAATCCTTCGCCGGTTGAATGCCTTTGGGGCCCGCTGGGGATTGCGAAGCGAAGCCGCCTGGCGTGAGGGGATGCGGGCCGTTCTAAAGGACGTCGGATTCCAGGTCGAACGGTGGGCCGCCTCGGATCCCGAAGGGGAGGTATTTGGCTATCCGGCCACCGTGGAACTGGATGTGGTGATCCGGAACGGGGTGAGGATGGTGATCGAGTTGAAGACCTCTGCGGGTCGGGAGATCCTCCCAATCCTGGAGCGCAAGGTAAAGTTCTACGAAAAACGCACGGGTCAGTCGGTGCAGCGGCGCATCCTGGTGACGCCATGGTATGAACCGGAAGTCGAGGAGCAGGCTCGCTGGCTGGGATGGGAGATCTATGGGGAGCCGGAGGAGATCTTCAGCGAGTGAGGTATCGGGTTGTTCTGCTCGCATGGTCTCCACCAGGCAAACGTCTACGCACAGGGGGCGCGAAGGATCAGCGCTCCCTGTTCTTTCCTTACCCGAGATGGCCGTTCGATGCAAGGAGCCTGAATGGGAGGGCTCTCTTCTTGTCAGGCAAAGGCCTGGCGCCTGAGTGTGCTTCCTCCTTCCCAGAGGCTTATGATCATCGTCTGGGGGGAATCCCATGCGCGTGGATCTGCTCATCCGCCATGCCGCTCAGGTGGTCACGCCCCAAGGGCGTTCGCCGGCCCGGGGGGCCGCCATGGGGGTTCTGCAAATCATCCCCGACGGCGCGGTGGCCATCCGGGACGGCCGCATCGCGGCCGTCGGGCCCATGTCTGAGGTCGAGGCGCAGATCGCTGAGGCCGCGGAGATCTTCGATGCCCATGGCCAAGTGGTGGTCCCAGGCTTCGTGGATCCCCACACCCATCTGATCTGGGCCGGCGACCGGGTGGCGGAGTTCGAGCTGCGCTTGAAGGGAGCCACCTACCTGGAGATCCTCCAGGCCGGGGGCGGGATCCTTTCCACCGTCCGGGCGACCCGCGCGGCTTCGCGGGAGCAACTGACGGCCGAGACCCGCTCCCGTTTGGATCAGATGCTGCGGCACGGCACCACGACCGCGGAGGCCAAGACTGGATACGGTCTAGAGTGGGAGGCTGAGCGACACCTGTTGGACGTCCTCCACGACTTGAACGGTGTTCATCCGCTGGATCTGGTGCCGACTTTCCTGGGCGCCCATGCCATTCCCGAGGAATACCGGGGGGATCCGGAAGCCTATGTGGAGCGAGTGATCGAGGACATGCTCCCGAGGCTGGCGGCCCAGCGGTATCCGGCGGCTGGCCCTTGGTGCCCCCCATGGGCCGATGGACGGGCGGCATGGTTCTGCGACGTGTTCTGCGAGCGGGGAGCCTTCGATCTGGATCAAACCCGTCGGATCCTGGAGGCGGCGAAGGGGCTGGGCTTCGGCCTAAAGGTTCACGCGGACGAATTCGAGCCCTCGCTGGGGGCCGTGCCCCTGGCGGTGTCGCTGGGGGCGACCAGCGTGGACCATCTGGTGAGCACGCCCCCGGAGCATTTGGCGCTCCTCGCGCGTTCGGCAACCGTCGGTGTGGTCCTTCCCGGCACCTCCTTCGGGCTGGCCACCGGGCATTACGCCCCCGCGCGGCAGCTCATCGACGCCGGCGGGGCGCTGGCCCTGGCGACCGACCTCAACCCGGGGACCTCGTGGTGCGAGTCGATGGGGATGATGATGGCCCTGGCGACCCGATATATGAAACTCACACCGGCTGAGGCCCTGACGGCGGCCACCCTCAACGCCGCCTGTGCCATCGGCCTGGGTCATGAGATCGGGACCCTAGAGCCGGGCAAGCAAGCGGATTTAGTGATCCTCGACGCGCCGGATTACCGACATCTGGCCTACCGTTATGGGGTAAACCTGGTCCATACAGTGGTGAAGCGAGGGAAGATCGTCGTCCGGGAGGGACATTTGACATATTGAGGCATTGCCCGGTAATCGCCCTCGCTCCACAGCCCTTTGGGCCGTGAGAAGGAGAGAGGAAAACGGTTTTTGAGGGCGGAGCTAGGCGCCGAAGTCGCTTGACTCCGCTCCCCAAACTCCTTAGATGGAAGGGTAGGGAGGCCGCTGAAGGTAACTTCCCACCTCCACGATGTTCACAGGTCTGAATTTAGATACCTGGGAGGAGGTTCCGACGATGATCATCGGCCAACGGATCCCGATGCGCGATGGGCATCTGAAGGCGACCGGGCGTCTGAAGTTCGGCGCGGACCTTCGGCTGCCGGATATGTTGTACGCCCGCCTGGTCCTCAGCCCCTACGCCCACGGTCGGATTCGCTCCATCCGGACGGAGCGGGCCTGCGCCGTCCCGGGCGTGGTGGCCGTGTGGACGGCGGCTGACCTTCCGTGGTTCCAGCGGGAGCCCGAGAGCCATGCCCGGGCGCTGTTGGCCTGGGAGCGGGTCGTTTACTACGGGCAGCCGGTGGCGGTGGTGCTGGCCGAGAGCGAGGCCAGCGCGGCGGATGGGGCGGCCCAGGTGGAGGTGGAGATCGATCCGTTGCCTGTTCTCATCGATCCTCTTCAGGCGATGTCCGAGGATGCCCCCCGGATCTGGCCCGGCGGCCGGCCGGGGACACGGGCGGACGCCGGCGCCCATGCGGCCGACGTCGGCGGCTCGGACGAGGCCCGGCCTTCCCAACCCGGCAACGTGTCCGATTTCGTCCGCTACACGCGGGGGGACATCGCCCAAGGTTTCCGGGAAGCGGATTTCGTCCTGGAGCTGACCTATCGCACTTCCTCCGTCCACCAAGCCTATATCGAGCCCCACACCACGACGGCCGCTCTCGATCCGGCCACCGAGACCCTCACCATCTGGACCAGCACGCAGGATCCCTTCGGGGTGCGGGAGGAGGTGGCCGATTTTCTGGGATGGCCGGAGAACCGGATCCGGGTGGTGCCCACCCCGGTTGGGGGCGGCTTCGGGGGGAAGTTCACCTTGCTGGAACCCTTGGTCGCCGCCTTGGCGGTTCGGAGCCGACGGCCGGTGCGACTGACCCTGACCCGTCAGGAGGAATTCCTCATTGGGACGCCGGCCCACGCCGCGATCATCACCCTGAAGACCGGGGTGAAGCGGGATGGCACGCTGACGGCGCTCCAAGCCCGGGTGATCTTCGATTCCGGCGCCTTCCCGGGCGCTCCCCATCGTATCGCCGCCAACCTGCTGGGCAGCTTCTATCGCTTCCCCCATTACGAGATCGAGGCCTTCGAGGTTCTGACGAACAAGCCGGGGGTCGGCGCCTATCGGGCGCCCGGCGCGCCCCAGGCCCTGTTCGCCTTGGAATCCCAGATGGATGAGATGGCCCGTCAGCTGGGGCTGGATCCCCTGGAGTTCCGTCTGCGCAACGTGATGGAAGAGGGAGATGAGCTGCCGAGCGGGAAACGTTATGGCCCCATCGGCCTCCGGGCGTGCCTGGAGGCGCTCCGGGAGCATCCGCTGTGGCGGGAGCGGCGGAAAGCGCCAGGGGAAGGTATCGGCTTGGCGGTGGGAGGATGGCACGGCGGCTTAGAGCCCGCCGCGGCCATGTGCCACGTGGACCGCGATGGGATGGTGCGGATCTATGTGGGCGCGGTGGACCTTCAAGGGACCCATACGGCGATGGCGCAGCTGGCCGCAGCGATCCTCGGGGTGCCGGTGGAGCAAGTGCGTATCCTCCAGGGGGATACGGATATGAGCCCATATGCGGGAGCCAGCGGAGGGAGCAAGACCACCTACACCGTGGGGCTAGCGGTGCAGCGGGCAGCGGAGGAGGCCCGGCAACAGATCCTGCGGATCGCTTCGGAACATCTGGAGGTGGCCCCGGAGGATCTGGAGATCCGGGATGGTCACATCTACGTCCGAGGCGTTCCGGAACCTCGGATGAGTCTGGGGGAGGTGGCGGGGCTTTCGCAGCGGTTCGGTGGGAAGTTCGAACCGGTGGTCGGCCGTGGCTCCTCCGCCCAAACCGAGCAGGCCCCGGGTTTCGCGGCCATGCTGGTTCGGGTGCACGTCGATCCGGAGACCGGGCAGGTGGCGGTTCGGGAGGCGGTGGTCGCCCAGGACGTGGGGCGCGCCATTAACCCCTTGCTCATCGAGGGACAGATGCATGGAGGTGCGGCCCAAGGCCTGGGATGGGGCCTGTGGGAGGCGCTTCGGTACGATGAGAACGGCGTGGCCCTGACCGCCTCCTTCGTGGATTACGCCATGCCCGTCGCCTCGGAGGTCCCCCCGATCGAGACCCTCATCGTCGAGGTCCCGAGCCCCCACGGCCCCTTCGGGGCGCGGGGCGTGGGGGAGCCGCCGGTGGTCCCTGGGGCGGCGGCGGTCGCCAACGCCATCCGGGATGCGGTGGGGGTTCGGATCACCGAGCTGCCCATCACGGCGGAGCGGGTGTGGACGGCCCTCACCGCCTTTGCGATCGAGGAGACTCGGTTCCGACATGAGTTCGGGTCGTAGGCGGGGTGGGTCCGATGCCGGCCGGCTCTCCCTGAGCACCGAGGGGTCTGGGGCGTGTCCCAGACCCCTCGATCTTTTACTCCCCTCGACCTGTAGGGTTGCAAGTCCAGTGGAATGGAGTCTTGGTCCGCGCGAGGTTTAACGCTGAAATTGCTCAGCCTCTGTGGATCCCGCGAGGGCGATGGTGGTGGCGGCTCCCCGGGAGACGGCCGTGAGGACGTAGTCGAAGTAGCCCGTCCCCACCTCGCGTTGATGGCGGACGGCGGTGTAGCCATCGACCTCGCGGGCGAACTCCGTCTCCTGAAGCCGCACGTAGGCGGGCATGCCCTCGATGCTGTAGGCGCGGGCGAGCTCAAAGGTGTACAGGTTCAACAGATGCCAGCCCGCAAGGGTGATGAACTGGAATTTATAACCCATGGCGGCCAGCTCCCGCTGGAAGCGGGCGATGGTCTCGTCATCTAAATGGCGGCGCCAGTTGAACGAAGGGGAGCAGTTGTAGGCCAGGAGCTTTCCGGGGAACTGTGCATGGATGGCCTCGGCGAAACGGCGGGCCTCCCCCAGATCCGGCCGGGAGGTCTCGAACCAGAGCAGATCCGCATAGGGGGCGTAGGCGAGGGCGCGGGCGATGGCGGCCTCCAAGCCGCCTCGCACCACGAAATACCCCTCAGGCGTTCGCTCGCCGGTGAGGAAGGGGCGATCCCGTTCGTCAATATCGTTGACCAGAAGCGTGGCGCTCAGCGCATCGGTCCGAGCGATGAGCAGGGTCGGTACATCCAACACATCGGCGGCCAGGCGGGCGGCGTTGAGGAGGCGGATGAACTGACCGGTGGGGATTAGGACTTTCCCCCCCAGATGGCCGCACTTCTTCTCCGCGGCCAGCTGATCCTCGAAGTGCACCCCCGCCGCCCCCGCTTCGATCATCGCCTTCATCAATTCGAAGGCGTGGACCGGGCCGCCGAATCCAGCCTCCGCGTCGGCGACGATGGGGACCAGCCAATCGCGCTCGCATCGCCCCTCAAGCCGTTCGATTTGGTCCGCCCGCAGCAGCGCATTGTTGATCCGGCGGACCAGGGCGGGCACGCTGTTGACGGGATAGAGGCTTTGATCCGGGTACGTCTGACCGGCGAGGTTCGCATCCGCCGCCACCTGCCACCCGCTCACATAGATGGCCTTCAACCCGGCTCGGACCATCTGCACGGCCTGGGCTCCGGTCAGGGCACCGAAGGTGGCCACATAGGGCTCGGTGTGCAGCAATTGCCAGAGACGCTCCGCCCCCCGGCGGGCCAGCGTATATTCGATCCGCACCGAGCCCCGCAGGCGGATCACGTCGAGGGCGGTATAATCGCGACGGATCCCTTTCCATCGAGGGTCCGTTGCCCAACGCTGTTCCAGCGCCTCCGCTTCCGCCATCCATAAAGTACCATCGCGGCTCATCAGGCCCTCCTCTTGTTCAGGGGTTCGGGGAATTCGACACGGGCAGGGGCACGCCCTCTCAACCAACAGTCCGAGTGGGATCTCGCAGGGCGCGCGATGTTGTTCCCATGGACCTCAATCCGGCGCTGAATCCTCCAGCTCCGCCATCCCAAGTTCCGTAAGGTAAGGGACAAAGGCCTCGGACTCCACCAGGAGATCCAGCAGCGTTTGCGCCTTCCGATAACGCGGGGATCCTTCCATCGGGAGTGTCTCCAACACGGCCGCCTCTTGCTCTCGCAGGGCGCGGTACAAAGCGTGATCCACTCGGCGTCCGTCCTCCAGCCGGGCTCCGTGGTGAAGCCACTGCCAGATCTGAGAGCGGGCGATCTCGGCGGTGGCGGTGTCCTCCATTCGGTCGAAAATGGTCACCGCCCCTCGCCCGTCCAGCCAAGCTCCCAGGTAGCGCAGCGCGACGGCGATGTTGTTTCGCAAGCCGGCCTCCGTGATCGGCCCCTCAGGGATCTGGAGGAGCATTTCCGGTGTCACTTCTCCGTCGGGGATCCGGTGGAGCTGGTTCGGCCCTTCGAAAGCGTCCTCAAAGACCGCGCGAACCACCGGCACCAGGCCCGGATGGGCAACCCATGCCCCATCGAAGCCCATCTGGACCTCCCAAGTCTTATCCGCCCGCACCTCGGCGAAGGCCCGCTCGTTGGCCGCCGGGTCGCGTCGGGGGATGTACGCCGACATCCCGCCGATGGCGTAGGCACCCCTCCGGTGGGCGGTCTGCACCAATCGCTGGGCGGCGGCGCGCAGGAAAGGGGTTTGCGGCACTGTCAAGCGTTGGCGATCAGGAAGGATCATGGTGGGATCGTGGGCAAACACTTTAATCATGCTGAAGATGTAATCCCAACGCCCCAGGTTGAGGGCGGTGATCCGATCGCGCAGCTCGTAGAGGATCTCCTCCATCTCAAAAGCGGCCAGGATGTGCTCGATCAATACCGAGACCCGGATGCTCCCCCGAGGGATCCCGAGACGGTCCTCTGCTGCCTCACAGACCTGGTTCCAGAAGCGAGCCTCCTGGTAGCTTTCGAGCTTAGGGAGATACAGATAGGGGCCGCTGCCCCGTTCCAGCAGCTCCCCCGCATTGTGAAAGAGGAAGAGCCCGAGGTCCAGCAGGGCGCCAGCGATCGGCCGACCGTCCACCCACAGGCGCGGCTCGATCAGGTGCAGCCCGCGGGGGCGAACGATGAGGGTGGCGGTCTCCTCCGCAAGGCGGTATTCCCGCCCATCCGGCGCGGTGTAACGGATGGTCCGCCGCACAGCGTCCCGTAGGTTCAGCTGGCCTTCCAGCATGTTCCGCCAGGTGGGGACGTTGGCGTCCTCGAAGTCAGCCATGAAGACCTGGGCGCCGGAGTTGAGGGCGTTGATGATCATCTTGCGATCGGTGGGTCCGGTGATCTCAACCCGCCGATCGATCAGATCTTTCGGGGGCGGAGCTACACGCCAAGCTCCCTGACGGATCCGTTCGGTCTCCGCTGGGAAGGTCGGTCGTTCCCCAGCGGCGATGCGCGCATAACGCTCCTGGCGCGCAGCGAGCAGTCGCCGCCGTTCCTCCTCGAAAGCACAGGCCAGCTCCGCGACAAAGGCCACCGCCTCTGGGGTGAGGATCTCCCGGAATGGCCCCTCCACCGACCGTCGGAACTCCACCCGTTCGAGGATCGTGAGCATCCTATTCCTCCAAAAACGTGGTGTTTGGTTTTCACGGAATGGGGTTGAACCCGGCGAACCTCCCCTTGCTGGATGGCATTCGGATGACAGGGCCGCCGAAAGCAGCGCCTTCCCCCAATCGACCTCATGGGAGGATTCCATCCAGCCTGAGGCTGGATCCTTTGCGGGAGATCATACCGAGTCGAATCGGCGTCCACAACCGCTTTTCGGAGGGGTTGGATCGTCAGAGCGGCGGGGATTTGAGGCCCGACCGAGGTTGGGGATGGCCTCGCCAAACGGCGAGGGGAAAGCTGGCCTTACGGGTGGGATCGCTTATTTTCCAAGGGGTGGACGGCCGGTCCGCGCGGTGAGGTAGAAGCGGGCTGCCTCTGTGCGGTTGCGCACTCCCAGCTTCTGGAAGATGTTCTGCAGGTGGAATTTCACTGTGGACACTTGCACCCCCAGGCGGCGGGCGATCTGGACGTTGGAGAGGCCTTCGGCGACGAGGGCGAGGATCTCGCGTTCCCGATCGGTGAGGAGAGCCAGCCCCTCCGGGAGCTGTCGGCCGAGCCAACGTCGGGCGGCCTGCGGGAAGACCAGATGCCCCTGGGCGACCTGCCGGATGGCGGTGAGGGTTTGCTGGGGGGATTCCGTCTTCAGCACGAAGCCGTCGGCCTCGCGCTCGATGGCCATCTGGATGAATTCGCCGTCCCCGAAGGCTGTGAGGATCAGGACGCGGGTCCCTGGGCTGGCCCGACGGATCGCTTCCAGGCAGTCCCAACCGGAAAGGCCAGGCATCTGGAGGTCGAGCACCACCACATCCGGGCGGTGGCGCTCCACAATGGGAATCAATTCGGCGCCGTCGGTCACCGCCTCGAGGACCTCGATGTCCTCCTCTGCCTGGAGCAATGCTTGCAGGCCTTCCAGCACGAGCGGGTGATCATCAGCCAACACCACGCGGATTCGTCGCGGCGGGCTCGTCTTCCCTTTCAGCCTCAGCATGGCAGCCACACCCGGATCGAAGTCCCCCGGCCCGGGGCGCTTTCGATCTCGAACCGCCCTCCGAGCAGCTCGGCCCGGTCTCGCATGCCCCGTAACCCGAAATGGCGCATCGCTTCCGGCGAGGGGCCTTCCAGATAGCGCTGGGGATCGAACCCCAGGCCCTCATCCCGGACCTCCAGCCAGAGCCCATTGGACTCGCCCCGCAGCCGGACGGCGTAGCGAGAGACCCCAGCGTAGCGGGCGGCGTTGTTCAAGGCCTCCTGCAGCAACCGGTAGAGGGCGATCTTAACGGGAAGGGGTGGGGTCGGAAGGGAACCCTCGACTTCCAGGGTGACCTCGTGGCCGGTGAGGACCTCGTGTTGGAGGATCAGGCCGTGGATCATCGCCAGCAACGGCCGGCTCTCGAACTCCGGGGGCCGGAAGGCGCCGATAAACGTCCGGATTTCCGTGAGGGCCCGTTCGAGAAGCTGGGCAGCCTGCTCCAGACGAGAGCGGACGCCGCGGTTCATCCGGTCGGCCCGGAGCAATAGCTGAAGCTGGGAGAGCGCAGCGAAAATCTCCTGAACAGGCCCGTCATGGATATCCAGAACGATGCGACAAAGTTCTTGTTCTTGGATGTGGAGCAGGCGTCGGGAGGCCTGTTGCTCTCGGGCCAGCCGGAGGAGCGCCGCGGCCATGCGCTGGAGGGCTTGCCGGAGGGAGAGATCCTCCACAACAGGAGGAGGCGCCCCTGACCAGACCAACCCCAGCTCGCCGATCTCCGCCCCGGCGTCTTCAATGGGAAGCCGCAGGACCGAAGACCCATCGGCATCCACACGGTCGCCCTCGCCGGCGAGCCATATCTCTGAACCCCCCAACCATCCCGGGCCGGCCTTCAGCCATCCCTGATTGGCCCCGAACAGCCTCATGGCGGTCCGGAGCATCTCCCGGGCGGCGGTGACCACTGGATCCCCGGGATCCGATCCCTCCCACGGCACCATCCCGCCCTCCTTTGAAGCTCCCCCAGGCCGTGACGGGAGGATGCGGTTCTTGAACGCAGGCGAGCTCTCCGATGTTGGTTCCAACATTGTAACACGCTCCCATGGGCTGAGCAATCAGCGAATGGATGGAATCATTGCTCCGCCTCCCCACGGGAGCTCGGCGCGAATAGAGGAACAGAGGGAAAATAGAGGGGATCTGGGAGTCTCCATGCGAGGGCTCTGTTTCCCCGTGCCTCCTCGCGGCCCAAAGGGCCGTCGGGGATGGAAGGTAGGGTCCTTCTCGATCTTCGCGCGAATTCCTACACATACTCTATCAGCTTTCGATTCGTGGATTTTCTGTGAGGGACGGGCCGCGTAAGCGGCCCGTCCCTCACAGAAAACAAAGCGTCCTGCACAATTTAAAGGAGGAAGCCATGGGATTTAAAGGAGGAAGCCATGGGAATAGAGACTTTACGCAACTATATCGGCGGTGAGTGGGTGGCCTCCGCCACCGAGCGCTTTCTGGAGGTCCGAAACCCCGCCCTGGACGAGGTCATCGCCCGCGTTCCGCTGTCCACCCCAGAGGAGGTCGATCGCGCGGTGGCGGCCGCCCAGTCGGCCTTTGAGACATGGCGCCGCCTCCCGGTCCAGGTCCGGGCGCGCTATCTCCTCCGCCTGCGGGATCTGGTGGAGCAGCATTTCGATGATCTGGCGCGCACCATCGTGCAGGAGCACGGCAAGACCCTGGAGGAAGCCCGAGGGGAGATGCAGCGAACTTTAGAGAACATCGAGGCGGCGGCCGGGATGTTCGCCTCGTTGATGGGCTATCACACCCCGCAGATCGCCGATGGGATCGATGAAGAGTGCATCCTGGAGCCGGTGGGGGTCTTCTGTTGTATCGCCCCCTTCAACTTCCCGGCGATGATCCCTTCCTGGTTCTTCCCTTATGCGTTGGTGGCGGGCAACACATACATCGTCAAGCCGTCGGAGATCTGCCCGATCACTCAGACCCGGCTCTTCGAGTTAATCCAGCAAGCGGGCTTCCCGCCCGGGGTGATCAACCTGGTCCACGGAGGGAAGGAGGTGGTGGACGCCCTGCTGGCCCATCCGGGGATCGCTGGGGTGTCCTTCGTGGGATCCACCCCGGTGGCGAAGTACGTGTATGCGACCGCCACGGCCCACGGCAAGCGGGCCCAGTGCCACGGGGGCGCGAAGAACGCGCTGGTGGTGATGCCGGACGCGGATCTGGAGCGAACGGTCCCCGCGATCCTCTCCTCGGCCTTCGGGTCCGCGGGGCAGCGTTGTCTGGCGGGCTCCCTGGTGATCGCGGTGGGGGAGATCCATCGGCCCCTTACGGAGGCGTTGGTGGAGGGGGCCTCCCGAATCCGGGTGGGTTATGGGTTGGAAGAGGGCGTGCAGATGGGCCCGGTGGTTTCCCGCAGAGCCTTGGAGCGGATCCATCGCTACATTGAGATCGGCCTGCAGGAGGAGGCGGATCTCCTGCTGGATGGCCGGGGGATCCGGGTGCCGGGGTATCCGAAGGGCTATTTCATCGGGCCGACCATCTTCGATCGAGTTGAGCCCTCGATGACGATCGCCTGTGAGGAGATCTTCGGGCCCGTGCTGGGGATCATTTCTGTGCGGGATTTGGAGGAGGCGCTCACGATCATCAACCGTTCCTCTTATGGGAACGCCGCCTCGCTGTTCACCCGCGACGGGAAGGCGGCGCGGGAGTTTAAGCTGCGGGTGCGGGCGGGCAATGTGGGGATCAACATCGGCGTCGCCGCCCCGATCGCCCCTTATCCCTTCGCGGGCCAGAAGAATTCCTTCTTCGGCGATCTCCACGGTCAAGGGATGGATACGCTCTATTTCTTTACGGATCGCAAGGTCGTGATCACTCGGTGGTTTTAGGATGTGACCGATGCGGGGGGAGGGGATTCAATGAATCACGAGCGCTGGATCCTGGCGGTTGATCTGGGGACCACCGGGCCCAAGGTGGGGTTGATCTCCTTAGATGGGGAGATCGTCGGCTGGGAGAAGGAGCCGACGCGGCTGATCCTCCTCCCGGACGGGGGCGCGGAGCAGGATCCGGCGGAGTGGTGGGAGGCGATCCGGCGGGCCACCCATCGCTTGCTGGATGGGATCCCAGGCGCCCGGGATCGGATCGCGGCCATCGGCTGCACCGGGATGTGGTCCACCCTGGTCCCCGTCGACCCCAGCGGCATCCCCCTCACGAACGCGATCCTCTGGATGGACACGCGGGGCGCCGAGGCGGTGGCGCGCCTGTGGGGCGGGTTCCCCTCGATCGCCGGTTACCGCCTGGATCGCCTCTTCCTCTGGCTTCGCCTGACCGGAGGGGTTCCTGGTCATTCCGGGAAGGATTCCATCGCGCACCTTTTATATTTGCGCCAACACGCCCCGGAGATCTATCGGGAAACATGGAAGTTCCTTGAGGCCAAAGATTATTTAAACCTCCGTCTCACCGGCTGCGCTGCCGCTTCGTATGACTCGATCGCTCTCTTCTGGCTCACGGATAACCGGGACATCCGCCGAGTGGATTACCACCCCCGCCTCCTTCGACTGGTAGGGGTGGAGCGGGAGAAGCTCCCCGATCTCCGCCCGGCGGTGGAGATCTTAGGCCCCCTCCGGCCCGAGGCGGCGCGGGACCTCAGCCTTCCCCCGGGGATCCCCGTGATCATGGGAACCCCGGATGTGCAGGCCAGCGCCATCGGATCCGGCGCGGTTCGGGATGAGGAGCCCCATCTGTATCTGGGGACCTCCTCCTGGCTGACCTGTCACGTGCCGTTCCGGCGGGTGGACCTGATCCGCAACATGACCACGCTCCCTTCGGCGATCCCGGGCCGTTACTTTATCGCGAACGAGCAGGAGACGGCGGGCGCGTGCCTTCAGGTGCTCCGCCGGCTCCTCGAGGAGCCGTCCGCTTCCATCGAATTCCCTGAACCGGTCCTGGATCAGATCGCCGCGCAGGCGCCGCCGGGAAGCGGTGGGTTGCTCTTCGCCCCCTGGCTGTATGGCGAGCGAACGCCGGTGGAGGATAGCTCCCTGCGGGGTGGGTTCTTCAATCTCTCGCTGGGGATCCAACGGGAACACCTGGTGCGGGCGGTGTTCGAGGGGGTCGCTTACAACACCCGTTGGTTGTTGGAAGCGGTGGAGGCCTTCCTGGGCCACCGGATCGACCACATCCGGTTCATCGGGGGCGGAGCCCGGTCGGCGATCTGGGGGCAGATCATGGCGGATGTGTTGAATCGAACCATCCATCAGGTCCAGGAGCCCCAGCTGGCGGCCCTGCGGGGCGTGGCGATGCTGACCGGGGTCGCCCTCGGCTGGCTGAGCTGGGAAGCGATCCCGCAGCGGGTGCCGATCGCCGCCACGTTCCAGCCCAACCCGGCCCATCGCGCCCTTTATGATGCGCTGTTTCGGGAGTTCCGCGCCTTCTATCAAGCGACCCGCGGGATCTATCGACGGCTTCAACGGACCCTGGGGAGGTTGGGTGGTGAAGGAGGAGCATCGCCGGGTGGAAGGTGAAGCGCTTATCGGGGAAGGAGATCGAGATGGCGGGAAACAAAACCTTGGCTTTCTGGCTGCGGGGGTTGACGAAAAGGATCCGGGGAGCCTTCTCCCATCTGGAACGGCCGTTGCGGGCGGTTCCGGGCGTGGAACGCCGATTGGAAGCCGAATACGCGGCCGTGCTGCAGGAGCTGGAGCCGATGTTGAAACCTTACCGGGACCTCCCGGGGTTCTCCCGGCTTCCGTCGGAGGGGCAACCCCCGGACCAAGTGCTTCAGCAGCTCCGGGCGTTGGCAGAGCGGGAGGAAGCCCGCTGGCGCGACGGTTACGCCTCCGGCGCGGTGTATCACGGGGGTGCTGAGCATATCGAGTTCCTGAACCGGGTGTACGCGCTTTTCTCCCAGGCGAACCCGCTTCATCCGGACCTCTGGCCCAGCGTTGCCCGGTTCGAGGCGGAGATCGTGGCCATGACCGCCAGTATGCTGGGCGCGGATGCCGCCGGGGAGGAGATCACCGGCACGGTGACCTCGTGCGGCACGGAGAGCATCCTGCTGGCGATGAAGGCCTATCGGGACTGGGCGCGGGAAACCCGGGGGATCACCCAGCCGGAGGTCGTCCTCCCGGTGACGGCTCACGCGGCCTTCGAGAAGGCCGCTCAGCTCTTCGGCCTGCGCCTGGTGTATGTCCCGGTGGACTCGGGGTATCGGGCGGATGTATCAGCGATGGCCCGGGCCATCACCCGACGCACCGTCGTCCTGGTGGCCTCAGCGCCCTCGTTCCCCCACGGCATCATCGACCCGATCCCGGAGATCGCTCAGCTGGCCCGCGCGCACGGCATCGGCTGTCATGTGGACGCCTGCTTGGGCGGGTTTATCCTTCCGTGGGCGGAGCGCTTGGGATATCCAGTGCCGCCCTTCGACTTCCGAGTGCCTGGGGTGACGTCGATCTCCGTGGATCCTCATAAGTATGGCTATGCCCCTAAGGGCGTTTCGGTGATCCTGTATCGGGGGGCGCGTCTCCGCCGTTATCAGTATTTCGCCGCCACGGACTGGCCGGGCGGCCTTTACGCGACCCCGACGCTCTTGGGGAGCCGTCCGGGCGGATTGATCGCCGCAGCTTGGGCGGCGATGGTCACGATGGGCGAGCAGGGATACCTGCAGGCGGCCCAGGCGATCCTGGAGACCGGGGCCCGGATCAAAGAAGGGATCCGCCGCATCCCCGAGTTAGAGGTCCTGGGGGACCCCCTCTGGGTGATCGCCTTTACATCGAAGACGATCGATATTTACCGGGTCCTGGAGCAGATGGGGCGGCGGGGCTGGAGCCTGAACGCCCTCCAGCATCCCCCGGCGCTTCATTTGGCGGTCACGTTGCGACACACCCAACCCGGAGTGGCCGATCGGTTCTTGCGGGATCTGGAAGAGAGCGTCGCGTGGGTCCGAGCGCATCCGGAGGAGCGGGGGGAGCTGGCGCCCGTTTACGGCCTGGCCGCCACGTTGCCGTTTCGAGGGGTGGTGCGGGACCTTCTGTATCGATACCTGGATCTCCTGTACACGGTGTAGCGCTTCTTCCAGATTGGTTTTTGGGTTTTGGCC
>DATMAC010000015.1:0-3582 GCA_035573655.1 Thermoflexus sp. | reverse complement strand
CCCCCAGCCCCCAAAGAATGTTTTCTCCCTCCTCCCCGCAGCCCGGGGGGCTGCGGGGAGGAGGGAGCCAGGGGGATGGGGCCCTTTCGCTTCCTCGATCGCAGGCTCGGGACGGCGTAACTCCTACCTCGTCTATGCCCCCAGCCGGGAGAGGCGGCCGGCGTGGGCCAACAGGATCGGCATGAGATCCGTGGCCATCAAAATCCCCAGCCCCCCGGTCCGACATGCCCGTTCCCCAAAACCCGACGCCCCGTCCGGCCGGGCCGTTCGTGGGGCCCAGAGCAGGACCGGCACCGGATGCCAGGTGTGCGTGCGCAGGGCGGCGGGCGTGGAGTGATCCCCGGTGATCACCAGGACGTCCGGTTGGCGTTCCAACAAGATGGGCAGGGCGGCGTCCACCGCTTCGATCACCCGGACCTTGGCGGCGAAATCTCCGTCTTCCCCTCGGCTGTCCGTGGGTTTAATGTGAATGAAGAAGAAATCAAAGCGATCCCAGTGGGCGACGGCCTCCCGGAAAATTTCCTCCGGGGTTTCCCCATGAACATCCAGCACCTCCATCCCGACCAAGCGGGCCACACCTCGATACATGGGGTAAACCGCCACCGCTGCGGCGCGGAGTTTATATACCTCCTGAAAGGACGGTAAGCGTGGGGGGCGATCGAATCCACGCAGAGTGACCATATTCGCTGGATGAGCATCGGAAAGAAGCGCCCGGGCCTGCTCAATCCATCGGTTGAGCAGCTGGGCGGTCCGTTCCGCTTCAGGCTGGAGCGCTTGGACCGGCAAGGGAGGCACGCCGGTCTTCCCGGGATCGGTTTCCGTCAGCGCCGGGGAAAGCCCTTCCCCACGCAGGACCAGGACGAAGCGGTGCTCCTTCACGGGCTCCACGAAGGTCTCCACGCCCTCTAGGCGGATAGTCCGCAGGCGTTCCACCAGGCGGACGTTCACCTCGGTGGGGATCCGTCCGGCGCGCCGATCGACAACCCGGCCCTCCGCATCCACCGTCACGAAGTTCCCTCGGGCCGCGATATCCTGAGGCTCCAAGGGGAAACCGATCCCCACGGCCTCCAGCACCCCTCGTCCGACCGGATAGACCAGGGGATCGTAACCGAAGAGGGCCAGGTGGGCATAGCCGCTCCCTGGAGCCAGCCCGGGGCGGACCGGGATATGGAGCCCCAGCGTGCCCTCGGCGGCGAGGCGATCCATATTGGGGGTATGAGCGGCCTCCAGCTCCGTCGGCCCGCCCGGTTCGATGGGCATCCCTCCCAGGCCATCCATCACCAGCAGCACGATCTTCGTCGTGCTCTCCGTCGCCAGCTCCGCGATCAGCCGAAGATCGGTCATTGGAACCTCCCGATTACGGGTGGTGAAAGCCCTATCGCTAATGATAATTGTTCCGCAACGAACGATTCAGCCGGGCCCCATTCCGTTTGGAGCTCTCCCGAAGCGGCTCGGCCCCCAAAGCCCTCCGGCCCAGCTTCCCCAAATTTTCTCTCTCCCCTCCCCGCGACCCTTCGGGCCACGGGGAGGGGAGAGAGGCCGATCCATGTCCTCCATGGTATGCGAGCCATCGAAGGTGGTCCGCTTTTCTCAAGGTTCGAGCATCCGTTGTAAGGCCTCGCGTAGTTGACGGGCAAGCGGAAGGACGACCTCCGGTGCCGCGCGAGCGGCTGTTAAATCCTGGAGCTGGTGGAAGTCGGCCTGCCGCTGCCGTACTCCGCTCGCCTGGCTTAGGGCCAGATGCCCGGCCGCTTTCTCAAAGGCCGAACGAGCCCGCTCCAAGGCCCCCTGGGCTTCGTCCGGTGTGGCCGGGTAGGTCTGGAGAAAAAGATCAAGTTGACGGATTGCCTCTTGCAGCTCCCGACGGGCCAACTGGGCCGTCTCGGGTTCCGTTCGCGGCCGCAGCGCCCAGGTCAAGCCGCCGATCAGGCCGATGACCACCGGGAGGGCGATCCCAATCCGCAACCACCGGGTGTGGATTCGAGATATCATAGATCCTCCAACGGCAAGCGGGCGGTGGGGATGTCTTTCCGCGACCGCACGGCGGTCGCGTGCACTGAATCCCACAAGCGTCCAACTGAGCTATTTTATTGTAGGGGTGGATTTCGCGTTGTGGGAGCTCAGCCGCTGCCGTCGGAGATCCATCCAGCTGGGACGATCTCAGGTGGAGCGTTTCTTCCGCATGGGATTGAGGGATCGCCCCCTCGGTCATCTTCGGGGGGATTTGGGGTCGGAGCAGCGCGCTGATCCGACTCAAAGATATTTCTCCTCCCGTGCCCGAAGCTGCATCGGAGGGGTGGACAAACCGATCGTCGGACAGGGGCTTCAAAGATGAGAGCACTGGGGTTGCTGCTCATCTCATTTTTTATGCTCGGATTTCTATTTCAGATCGCAACGCCCCTTTTTGAGGCGCCCGATGAGATCTGGCATGTCGGCATGGCGGCCCATTTGGCCCGTGGCGGGGGGCTGCCGGTCCAGCGGCCGGGGGAAGACACGCCATGGCGTCAAGAGGGAAGCCAGCCTCCCTTGTATTATGTGATCCTCGCTGCCCTCACCCGAGCGTTCCATTTGCCCCTTGACGACTTGGAGCAAGTCCGGATTGAGAACCGTCATCCTGCTCCTGGTGATGCTTCCCTTCCGGATAACAAGAACATGGTTCTGCATGGCTCCTGGGAACGCTTTCCGTGGCGAGGGGCCGTATGGACCCTCCATCTCTGGCGGATGTTCTCGCTGCTGCTGGGAGGGGTTGCCCTGGTGGCCATCCACGGGGCCCTTCGCGCGATGGCCCCCAATCACCCCCGCTGGGCGCTGGGCACCACCGCCTTGGTGGCCTGGAACCCGATGTTCGTGTTCATCATGGGCGCGGTGAACAACGATGTCCTGATCAACACGCTCTCGGCCATTGCCCTCTGGTTGTTGGCATCCCTGTGGCGGGAAGGTCCTTCCCCTCTCCGTCTCATCGCCCTCGGGTTGGTCCTGGGGATGGCGGCCTTGAGCAAGTTGAGCGGGCTGGCCCTCTGGCTTTTTGCGTTCGTGGTCCTGTTGGCGCTCTGGAAGAAGCGCCAGCTCCGTGGAAAGAAGGTTCTGCAAAGCCTGGTTCTGGTTTATGGGCTGGCGGGGGCCCTCTCGGGATGGTGGTTCCTGCGCAACGCCATGCTGTATGGGGATCCCACCGGGTTAAATGTGATGCTGGAGATCTTTGGCCGCCGATCGCCCCCTCGCTCGCTCGCGGAGTTTATTTTGGAGATCCGTGGTTTCATATGGTCCTTCTGGGCGGTATGGGGGTGGTTTAACATCGTGGCCGACCCTCCGGTCTACATCTTCCTGGAGATTTGGGGGGCCTTATCAGTTCTTGGGGTGATCCTTGCGGCGCTGGAGGCGTGGCGTCGATTACACCGCGAGTTCCTCGAGCTGTGGGCAGGTGCGCTGGGTTACACCGGGTTGGTCCTCCTTGGGTGGATCCGGTGGACGTCCTTAACTTCCGCTTCCCAAGGTCGATTGTTGTTTCCAGCCATCGGGCCGATCGCCTGGATGCTGTGGGTGGGGTGGGAATATTGGGTCCATCGATGGGCGCGGCGGGGG
>DATMAC010000014.1:0-4024 GCA_035573655.1 Thermoflexus sp. | reverse complement strand
GGTGAGCCAGCGCCAGGCCCACGGCCACCGCCACGCTATCCCAAGGACGCCAGGGTTCGGGAAGAGGATCCGGCTGAGGGAGACGACGGATCAGGAAAGGGCCCATCCGCCAGGCCGTGTTCACACCGTCCGCATACGCTTGCAACTGGACTCTGGTTTCCTCGTCCAGCTGCTCCCACACCTGATGAACGCGAGCGGGGAGATCCACGCTCTGCACCCACGCATCCGCGATCGCGGCCTCTGGCCCGATCAACGCCTCGAGCTTGCCGTATGCAGCGGCCCTTCGAAAGATCAACAACGGCGCGGCGTCCAGCCCATCCAGCACCCCTTCCGCAAAGGCCTCGTCCCGAGGGGAAACCGCTTCGATCCGCCATTGGGCTGGGCCCACTCGATGTAAAACGACTGGGCCATCCGGCCCTTGAAAGGTGAGAGAGGCTGGCGGGGCCATTCGAGTCCAGCCCCAGAGCGCCAGCCCGCTGAGGAGCAACCCAATCAGGAGCAGCGAGAGCAGCGTTCTGGATAGGGCGCGTTGATCCATCCGTTCACACCACCCTTTGGGGCGTTTGAGTCTCTCGTGCTTCACCCCCATTGGAGGGGATCCAATGACCCATAATATGCATTTTCGAAAATTAAACGGGCGCTAAAGCGCTCCACTACGAACAAAAACTTGTTCGTAGTAGGGCACTTCAGTGCCCGTTTTACACATCTAGCAAAGAACGGACCTCCATCCGCCGAATCGCGTGCGAAAAGTCCTTCCCGCCATCTGACGCCGGACAGGATCTCACGGGGCGCGGCCCAGCGTGAGCGAAAGGGTGTGTTCCTCTCCATCTCGGAGCACCGTGAGGTGCACGGTATCTCCCGGACGATAACGCCGGAGGTAGTTGGCGAGGGGATGGGCCTGATCGACTGGCTTGCCTTCGAAGGCAACGATCCGATCCCCCGCGCGGAGGCCCGCTTTCTCCGCCGGGCTGTTGGGGAGCACTTCGAGGATCCGAGCGCTATCGGCTTCGTAGGCTACCCGGATCCCCAGCCACGGGGTCGCGGCGGAAGGCGTAGGAGTGGGGCTCGTCGAGCTACGTCCGATCAAGTAGCCGACCAGGCCGCCGGCTGCCAGGCCGGCGCACCCACAGGCCAGGCCGATCCACACCAGCGCCATGATCCACAACCAAAGAGAGCGCCGATTGCCGTTCATGGTTCGCATCCTGATAAGCAGTGCTCAGGAAGATCCCTCAGCGGGTGCCTGTGAAAGCATAGGCGGGGCCGCTGCCGTGATTTGAGGTTATCGCTCCACCCGCTCGATGGCCGCGCCCAAGGCCCGCAACTTCCCATCGAGGTCCTCATACCCCCGATCGATCTGAACGATGTTACGGATCACGCTGGTCCCTTCAGCGCAGAGGGCTGCGATCACCAACGCCATCCCGGCCCGGATATCTGGGCTCTCTAGGCGCTCGCCGTGCAGCGGTGAAGGACCGTGGACCAGGCAGCGATGGGGATCGCAAAGGACGATGCGGGCGCCCATGGCGATCAATTTATCCACAAAGTAAAGACGGCTTTCAAACATCTTCTCGTGAAAGAGAACGGGGCCCCTCGCCTGGGTGGCTACCACGATCGCGATGCTCATCAAATCCGCGGGGAACCCTGGCCAAGGGGCATCTTCGATCTTCGGGATATGCCCCCCGATATCCGGTACTATTTGGAGCGGTTGCTCCGGCGGCACATAGATGTCTTCCCCATGCACCTCGAAATGGATCCCTAGACGCCGGTAGACCAGCTGCACCATACGCAGGTGATGCGGCACCGCCCGACGGATCCAGATCCCATCCCCAACCAGGGCGGCCAGCCCGATGAAGGAGCCTACCTCAATATGATCCGATTCGATCTCCCACTCCCCGCCGCCCAGGCGCTCCACGCCGTGGATCACCAAAGTGTTCGAGCCGATTCCCTCAATGGAGGCACCGATCCGATTCAGGAAATGGCAAAGGGCCTGCACATGGGGCTCGGAGGCTGCATTGCGCAGGACGGTGGTACCCCGGGCCAGGACGGCCGCCATCACGGTGTTCTCCGTCGCCGTCACGCTGGCTTCATCCAGCAGGATGTCCGCCCCGCAGAGCCGGCTGGGGGCCTGGATCCGGAAGATCCGGTTGACGTCATATCGGGCGCCCAGGGCCTCGAAGGCCAGGAAATGGGTGTCCAGCCGCCGACGGCCGATGACATCTCCGCCCGGTGGGGGCATCTCCACATAGCCAAAGCGGGTGAGCAAAGGACCCGCCAGCAGGATGCTCGCCCGGATGTCCCGGCAAAGCTCCGGGTTTAGAGGACGAGGGCGCACCCCACGGGTATCGATGCGCAGAGTGTGGGGGTCCAGCTCCTCGATAACGGCTCCGAGATCGCTCAGGAGTTGCAACATCGTGCGCACGTCCCGAATGCGGGGCACATTGCGCAGGATCACCGGCTCATCCGTGAGGAGCGTAGCCGCGATCAGAGGAAGGGCAGCGTTTTTATTGCCGCCCGGTCGCACCTCCCCCCGAAGTCGTCGTCCTCCTTCGATCACAAAGCAGGCTTCGCGCGCCATTGGGTTCCTCGCCTCGAGATCGGTCTGAAGATCCGTTCGCTGTTGCTCAAAGAAGAACCGAAGGGCTCCAGCTCACTCTAACGCCAGCAGGCGCACCCGCACCACCACGGGGTCTCCCCGGCGCGCCTCCAAGGCCACCGCGGCGCATCCGTTCACCAGGCCGATCTCCAGGAAGCCCGAGCTTCCCGGATAGGCGATCAGCTCCCCCGGGCGCCCCTCGGCGAAGGTATGGACGATCCCGTGGAGCACCCGATCGTTGATCTCTACCCGCGCCTCCTTCGCCCGGAAGGCTACGGAGAAGCGCCGCGCGAGCGGACCAAAGGCCGGTTGCAAAACCAACGTGGCTCCCTGCCAGTGAAGCCGTCCGATGCTGGTCACCAGGTTCCCAAACCGATCGGCGTGAAGGATCTCACCGAGAATGCGTTCCTCCTCCAGAACCAAACAGGGTGGCGGCAGACGAACGGGATCCGACACGGGTGGGCCGAAAGCCAAAGGCGGAACTCCTCGGGCCAGATACGCGGCGGCGGGAGCGAAGACATCCCGGCCGTGAAACGTGTAACTGACTTGAGGCAATCGATAGTCCGGATTCTCAATCGCATAACAGCGAGCTTCTGGGTGGTTGTCCAGGATGAAACTGAACAGCCCGTTATCCGGCCCCACAAAGAGTGCGCGCTCTGTCTCCACGATCACCGCGCGCCGCCCACTGCCCACCCCGGGGTCCACGACCGCCACATGGATCGTGCCCGGCGGAAAGTAGGGCGCTGCCTCCGCCACCACGAAGGCCGCGCGCCGGATATCTTGAGGGGGGATGTGATGGCTCAGGTCCACCAGCCGGACCTCAGGGGCGATGGAAAGGATCACCCCCTTCATCGTCCCCACATAGCCATCTTCATCGCCAAAGTCCGTGGTCAGGGTGATGATCCGCATCCCCTATCCTCCGTTCCTCGGGCTCCTCGTCAGAAAGAAGGCACTGCCCCTCCATCATATCATAGCCGGACAGCCTCGCGGTTCCCTCCTGTGAGGGTCACCCAGCTATCTTTCCCCTGAGGATCTGAAGGGCTGTACTTCGTGTTTGCGCTGCCGGCGTTGGTGCTGGGCTTGTATGCCCAGGCGAAGGTGCATGGGGCCTATCAGCGGTGGCTGCGGGCGCCGGCCCGGCTGACGGGGCTGGAGGCGGCGCGGCGGCTGCTGCAGGCGGCGGGGCTGTACGAGGTGCGCATTGAGGGGACCCCGGGGCATCTGACGGATCACTATGATCCGAGCACGCGGACGTTGCGGTTGTCGCTGAGCGTGGCGGGGGTGGCCTCGGTAGCCTCGCTGGCGGTGACGGCCCACGAGGTGGGGCATGCGTTGCAGGATGCGGAGGGCTACTGGGGGCTGCGGGCGCGGGCGGCGCTGGTGCCGGCGGTGAACCTGGGCTCGTGGCTGGGGCCGATTTTGTTCCTGGTGGGC
>DATMAC010000013.1:0-6076 GCA_035573655.1 Thermoflexus sp. | reverse complement strand
CGAACTGATCGGCTTCGAGGTCCAGAACCGCCAGGCCCGCCCCGGCGAGACCGTCACCTTGATCCTCTACTGGCGCGCGCTGAAGAGGGTGAACACCGATCTTACGGTGTTCACCCATGTCCTCCAGCCTCCGCAAACCCTGTGGGGACAGCATGACAAACCCCCCGACCCACCGATCCCCGATTGGGAGGTCGGTCGGATTTACAGGGAGGTTTACACGTTGACCTTGAAACCCGACACACCCCCCGGCTTCTACGAGATCGAGGTGGGCCTTTACCGGCCGGACACCGGGGAACGCCTGCGCGGGGAGGATGGGCAGGACCGAGTGTTGTTAAGCCGGATTCGCGTGCTGCCCTGAATCGCGCGGGGAGAATCACGGTTCAGAGGGGCGCTCGATTTCCACGATGCCGATGGGGATGGCGTCTGGCCCACCCGCGTGGAAACGCGTACCGTCCGCGGCGAAGGCGGGAAGACGCTCGCCCGTCTCATAACGGTACAACCCGGCCGTGAGACGGACGGTGGGGACATCCAAGGTGGAGGGCAGCTGGATATGGTGGACTTCCTCAAAGGGACGCCCTGGAGTCCAGAGCATCGTGGGATAGTGGCCATAGAACGGGAAGGTGTCTTCCTGGGCCAGGATGCGTGGTTGCTGGGGGTCCAGGGCGTGGACGAAGACGGCATAGTTGCCATCGACCGGCTGTCGCGCTTCCCACGTGAGATGGACGGTGATCACGTCCCCGGGCCGGGCGCGCGTAGGCTCGATGCGAGCCCGATGGAGAATGATCCCTTCACCGATCCGCGCGATCGGCGAGGCGGCGCGCGCAGCAGGCCGCGGGACGTAAACCGGCAGAACCCCGTGGAGGATGGCGAGGACACCTACAGCGTACACTGTGAACATCGCTCCCATGATCGCCCGGGCACGCCATGGGCCACGCCCCCACCCTTCCCAGCCGCCCGCCCAGAGCCAGAACCACGAAACCCCAGCCGTCCCGATATACCGCGGACCGCCGGCAAAATAATGCAGGCTCAGGGCGACGGACGAAACGAGGAGCGCTCCGGCGTGAAGGGCAAGCATCCCGGCGACGGAGGGGATCTCTTTGCGCAGGCCACGGGCGATCCATCCGAGCATCCCCACCAGCAGGCTGCCCCCCAGGATCCCATACAGCCATTCAGGGGCGAAAATAAACCCTTGGCCCAGATTGATCAACGTGGCCTTGAGGAAGTCAATGGACTCCCTGCGGATCCATTGTGAGAGCGAGACGGCCTGGCCCCGCGCCACCTGTTCAAGCCCGACCTGCGCTAGGGGGGTCCCGTAAAGGGCAAGGTTGCGCAGAAGGAGCATGGACGCCAGCCCCAGGGAAATCCCCAGCCACACCGTGCCAGATCGGCCTCGAAGGGGCCGGATGGATCGCGGGGATCTCCAGATAAGGAACGTCATGGGGATCAGCAGGAGAAGGGCTTCCATCCGCGTGTAGAAGCTCAGAACCAGCAGGACTAGCATCCGGACCCACCGGGTCCGGGAAGGCCTTCTCCGCCCGATCCAGGCCATCTCGCTCAGTGCCAAGGCGTTGAGCGGTGTGAACAGCGCGATGTTGCTGATCCCCGTCTGGTAGAAGAGCAATGAGGGGAACGTGGCCCCCAATATCGCGGCCAAGGCGGCGCCTTTCCGGCTCAGCCAGGCCCGCCCGCCCCGATAGAGTCCGCACACGGTGAGGCAACCCAAGAGCCAGGACCAAATCCGCCCTGCCATCAAGGGAGCCATCCCTTGAGGGAACACCAAACACGGCGTGGCGTTCCCCCGCGGGGCGCCGACGAGGAAAAACGGGTTTGCCACTGCCCAGTCCTCCGGCCATCCCATATGGGTGGGCCAGAGAATCAGCGCGCTGATCCAATAATACAGGGGAGGTTGGAACCGCTCATCCAGCGGACACGGCGCTTTCGGGTGTGGATCCATTACGGGCCACAAACGGCCACGGAGGATGTCCGCGACGTAAACCAGATGGGCGATCTCGTCCGGCTTGGCTGGCACCAGAACGAACCGCCAATGGAACCAGCCCAACAGCAGGTAGATCCAGATAATAGTGGAGCAAATCATCGTGTCGCGCCACAGACGGTTGTGCGATCTCATCCCTTAGACCTCCAACCAAGCGCGAGCTCCACGCCTCCAATTTTATGATACATTCCCGAGATCCCCGTCCATGGGCTTTGAAGCCGAAGTAAGATATGGACGAAGTCGTAGAGGTAGGACAGGAAAAGGCCGGGAAGCCCGTTCGAAAGGAGGGCGGGATGCGGATCCTCCGGTGGATCGGCGCCGTCCTGTTCGGGCTCGCTGGATGCGTTTTGGCTTTCCTAAGCGTTGGGGGGGCTCTCGCAACGTTACAGCAAAGGTATGAGGCCTGGTGGGGTTTCCTCCTTCTCGGGCTTCCCCTGGCGGCCGTCCTCCTAGGGACAGCGTGGGCGCTGGGGGCCGGGCAGCGGGTTCGCCCGGTGGTGGGAACGCTTCTGGCCATCGCCGCGCTGGTCTACACGCTCGCTTTGGCCGGGATTACGATCGCGGCCAGCACCGCGGTGGCGCGCGCTCGCGATCTGTTCGCAGGGCTCGCTTTTGTTCCGGCGGCGATGTTCTGGCCCGCACCGGTTCTCCTCACCGCGCTGGCTGGGGCGCTGCTGTGGAAGCAAGGAATGCGTCTGGCCCCTTATCTGCTCACCGGCATCGCCCTGGGCTGGCTGACGGGATGGGCAGGCCTTTGGGTGGTGTTGTTGGGGAGTGCGAGTCCCCCAAGTCCTGTCAACCGCTTGAGCCGCGTAGCCGAGCCGAGCGGGTGGGAGTCATGGGCCTATCGCCTGGGGCTGTTGATACATCCTGAAGCATGGCCTGCCCACCTCTTCTTCCTTCTACCGGCGGCTCTCGCGCTCGGGTTGGGTGTGCTGGGATCGAGGCGCCGCTGAAGCTTGAGAGTTTCCCATCATTTCACTGCCCTGAGACCAATCCGGGTTAAAATATAAAATAGGGCGCTGAGACCAAGCGGCCCCCACCCGAGCAGGATGAGGAGTGCAGAGATCGCTGCGGAACGCGGCAATCCGGGAGGCGAAGGATGGAAACCGTGGAAACCTTCGAGGGTCGATGGTACACCTATCCTCCACTGCGCAACGCCCTCGCCGCCGGGCTGCTCACCGGCTTGGCCTTCGGCCTGGCCCATTTGGGATGGATCCCGCCCCTTATCGAGATCGCGATGTACGTCCTCGCGATCCCCCTTGGGGCCTTCCACTGGGCCCGTGAGGGCTTGGAGAAGCTGGTGGAGCGGCGGGAGATCGATATCGAGCTGCTCATGCTGGCGGCCGCGCTCGGGGCCGCCGCCCTGGGCCTGTGGGATGAGGCCGCCGTCCTCGTCTTCCTTTACGGCACAGCCGAGGGATTGGAGGAGCTCGCCTACGCCCGCACCCGGGCCTCGATCCGGAAGCTGCTGGATCTGGCCCCCAAGGAGGCCCGGGTCCTGCGCGACGGCGAGGAGCAGGTCATCCCCGCCCACGCCCTCCAGGTCGGCGACCTCTTCATCGTCCGGCCCGGTGAGTCCATCCCCACCGATGGGATCGTCCTGGAAGGCCGCTCGATGGTGAACGAAGCCCCGGTGACCGGTGAGTCGATCCCAGTGGAGAAGAAAGCCGGGATGCCGGTCTTCGCGGGGACGATCAATCAGGAAGGCCTGCTGAAGGTGCGAGCCACGGCGTCCTTTGAAGACAACACCCTGGCTCGGATCATCCATCTGGTGGAGGAGGCCCAGGAGCAAAAAGGGCAGGCCCAACAGTTCATCGAGCGGTTCGGCCGGGTCTACTCCCCGCTGGTCCTCTTGAGCGCGGCGCTGATGGCGTTCCTCCCTCCCCTGCTGGGCGCGTCGCTCACCGATTGGGCCGCCCGGGCGGTCGTGTTGCTGGTCGCCGCCGCCCCCTGCGCGTTGGTGATGTCCACCCCGATCGCGATCGCCGCCGGCATCGGCCGGGCGGGGTTGAGCGGCGTGCTGATCAAGGGCGGCGTGCACCTGGAGAACCTGGGCCGCATCCGGGTGGTGGCTTTCGACAAGACCGGGACGCTGACGCGGGGGGAGCCGGAGGTCACCGAAGTGATCGCCATTCAGGGGGATGAAGAGGAAGTGCTCCGCCTGGCCTCTAGCGTGGAGCGGTATTCGGAGCATCCCCTGGCTCGGGCGATCGTGCGGAAAGCCGAGGAGCTCGGGATCGCCGGGCTGGAGGTCCAATCGTTCTCCGCCATCACCGGCTATGGTGCGATGGCCCGCGTGGGGGATCAAACCGTCTATGTGGGGAAGCCGGGCCTTTTCCGGAAAGTGGGGTTGGAGGTGGACCTGAGGGCCCTCCCAGAGTCGCTGCGCCACGATGGGAAAACCCTGGTGCTGGTGGGGACAGAGACGGGGTTGAAGGGAATGATCGCCGTTCGGGATGTGGTCCGCCCCCAAGCCCGCGAGGCGATCCGCGCGTTGCATCGGATGGGGGTGCGGGTGGTGATGCTCACGGGGGATCGAGAGGCGACGGCGCGGGCCATCGCGGCGGAGCTGGGCATCGACGAGGTGAAGGCGGACCTGAAGCCGGAGGACAAGGTGAAGGCGATCCGGGAGCTGGAGGAACGATACGGTCCGGTGGCGATGGTCGGGGATGGGATCAACGACGCGCCGGCGCTCGCCCAGGCGACAGTGGGGGTGGCGATGGGGGCGATCGGCACTGATGCGGCCATTGAGGCCGCCGACGTGGCCCTGATGGCCGACGATCTACAGCAGGTCGCCTTCGCCATCCGGCTGGGGAAGAAGGCCCGGCGGATCAGCGCCCAGAACATCGCCTTCTCCTTGATGGTCTTAGCTGTTCTGATCCCACTGGCCCTCACCGGATCCATCAGCGTCGCCCTGGCCGTCCTCGCCCACGAGATCTCCGAGCTCCTGGCAGTGGCGAACGGGCTTCGGGTGGCTCGGATTGAATAGGGGGAACGCGAATGGAAGAGCCGATCCGTCTGCGCAGCGCGGTCCTGGCCTTCCTGGAGGTCCTGGCCGTCCGCTACGGCCGACGCCCCCGCACGGTCCAGACCTATCGCACCGCGCTCGGGCGGTTCCTGGAATACCTCTCCGCCCTGGATCTGGATCCGGACGCGCGGACGGTATCCGATCTGGATCCGGAGATCGTGCGGGACTTCGTCACCTACTTAGAGGACCGTTACCGTCGGGAAGGACGGGCGCTGCCGGCCGCGACCCGCCAGACGTATCTGGCGGCGTTGGTCGGCTGGGTGAATTTCCTTCTGGATGAGGGGTTATGGACCTTGCCGGCGGAAGCCGCCCGCCGGTTGGTGCGGGAGCTTCGGGCCCAGCGCGGACGTCCCTCCCCTCCCCTCCCCCGCCTGCCCCGGGAAGAGGTTTTGGAGGCGTTGCTCCAGGCCGCCCGCGCCCGCCCACCCGCTCGGTCCCGCCGTCAGGAGCTCATCCGCCTCCGGGACCTGGCGTTGCTGTTGGTGTTGCGCAGCAGCGGGATCCGGGTCGGGGAGCTGGTGATGCTGCGGCGGGGGGATTTCGACCCAGTCCAGGGGGTCCTCTGGGTGCACCACGGAAAGGGAGGAAAGGAGCGGCTGGCGTTCCTCGACCCGGCGGCCGTCCGCGCGCTGGAGACTTACCTGCACGCGCGCGATGCGGGCCTCCGGGGGAAGGCCGCCGATCACTCGCCGCTGTTCGCCCGCCACGATAAAGGCGCGGGGAACCGGACGCTGCCCCTGACTCCGGAGGGGGTGCGACGGGCGTTAACGACGTTGGCCCGGGAAGCCGGGTTGGAGGAGGCCCTCACGCCCCACCAGTTCCGCCACTACTTCGCCACCCGGGTGCTGGAGGCCACCGGGGATCTGGCGGCGGTGCAGGACTTATTAGGGCACGCCTCACCGACCACCACCCGGCGCTATGCCCGGGTCTCCCCCAAACGGCTCCGGGCGGTGCACCGCCAGGCGTTCGAGGAGCTCGGATGAGCTCTGCCTTGGGCAACTTCTTCTAGCCATCGGGGGTTTTTGGGGCTGGGCCGGGGGCCGAAGGCCCCC
>DATMAC010000012.1:0-4573 GCA_035573655.1 Thermoflexus sp. | reverse complement strand
CGCGTACGCGGCCCGCCCCTCACAGGAACTCCACGTTATCGCCCCGTACCTCCATCGATCTGATGCACCTTTAACAGGTTGGTATGGCCCGGGCGTCCGAAGGGGACACCAGCGGTGATCACGATGAGATCCCCGGGTCGGGCCAAGCCGCTTTGAAGAGCCGCCTGGGTAGCCGCTTCCAGCATCTCGTCGGTGTTGCGCACGGCCGGCATCAGGGTCGGTTGCACCCCCCACACCAGAGCGAGGCGCCGCAAGGTCGCTGGAACCGGCGTGACGGCGAGGATCGGGACCGGAGGGCGATGGCGGGCGATCATCCGGGCGGTGTAGCCGGACATCGTCGAGGTGACAATCGCTCGGGCACCGATTCGTTCGGCGATCTCCACGGTCGCGCGACTGATCGCCTCGGTAACGCCCGCCGATTCCCCAATGAAATCTAACCATTGCTGATGGGGCATGGCTTCCTCGGCGATCCGCGCGATCCGGGCCATCATCTGCACGGCTTCCACCGGATAGGTCCCCGTCGCTGTCTCCGCTGACAGCATCACCGCGTCGGTCCCATCCAGGATGGCGTTGGCCACATCGCTGGCCTCCGCCCGGGTCGGGCGGGGATGGCTCACCATGGAGTTGAGCATCTGGGTGGCGGTGATCACCGGCTTGCCCGCCTGGTTGCACAAGCGGATGATCCGCTTTTGATGGATCGGTACTTCCTCTGGGGGGATCTCCACCCCCAGGTCCCCCCGAGCGACCATCACCGCATCCGCTGCCTCCAGGATCGCTTCGAAGTTCTCCAGCGCTTCCCGCTTCTCGATCTTGGCGACGATCGGGATCGCAGCTCCCAGATCCTGCAGCAGAGCCCGCAGCTGACGCACATCCTCCGCAGTGCGCACGAAGGAGAGCGCCAAGTAATCCAGCCCCTGTTCCACCGCAAACCGGACATCCAAACGGTCCTTCTCCGTAAGGGCAGGCAACGTAAGGGGCAGGCCGGGGGCATTGATCCCCTTGTGAGAGCTCAACGTCCCTCCCCGCACCACACGGCAGACCATGTCCGTCCCGTTCGCCTCCTCCACCCGGAACTCCAACAATCCATCGTCTAACAGGAGGGTCTGGCCCGGCCGGACCAGGGCGATCAGCTCTGGATGGGGGAGATGGACCTCCTGGGGGCTGCCCGGGACGGGACGGGTGGTGAGGATGATCCGCTGGCCTGGCACGATGGGGATGTATCCGCCTTCAATCACACCGACCCGCCAGCGCGGGCCCTGCAGATCACCCAGGAGCGCGACGATGGCCCCTTCCTCCTGGGCCACTTGGCGCACCAGGGCGATCCGGCGGGCGTGAGCCGCATGGTCCCCGTGGGAGAAATTAATCCGGGCCACGCTCATCCCCGCCCGGATCATCGCCCGCAGGATCTCTGGATGATCCGTGGAGGGTCCCAGAGTGCACACAATCTTCGTGCGCGGTCGCGGATCCATCTCTTCACCCCCCGAAGTTGAACGTCCGAGGGTGGACGGAGAAGTATCCACCTCCGACCATGACCTCTCGGGGTACAGCATAACCCAGGCGACATCCTTCGCCAAGGAGACGCCGGCGGCTTCTCAGCAGCGGAAGAGGGGGTCAGCGCTCCAGAACGCTCACTCCCCTTCTTGTCGGAGGATACGGCTCAACCAGGCATCGAAGCGGCGCCAGAGGCGCATCAGGCGCGAGTGGAGCTGCGCCGGCAGGTATAGGGTGATCCGGGCCAGCCGCTCCAGCCAGACGGGCCGTGGGCGAGCGCGCGGGACACCCCACTGGACCACGGCGGCGGCCCAGGTGAGCCCGGCGCCAAAGGCGACCATCACCACCCGATCCCCCGGTTTCAGTCGCCCCTGTTGGGCCGCTTCATACAACGCGATGGGGATACTGGCGGAGGAGGTATTTCCGTAGCGGTCGATGTTCACAAAGAAACGCTCCATCGGCAACCCCAGACCCTTGGCAGCGGCCTCGATGATGCGGATGTTGGCCTGATGAGGGACGATCAAGTCGATATCCTCCAGGCGCAAGCCGGCCTGAGCAACCACCTCGCGGGTGGCCTTTTCCATCACCCGGGTCGCGAACCGGAAGACCTCGCGGCCGTTCATCCGGACGAAGTGACAGCCATCCCGGACCACCGCTTCGGAGATCGGGAGCCGGCTGCCGCCGGCAGGGAGGATTAAAAGCTCCCCTCCCGATCCATCCGCTCGAATCAGCGAGGCCAGCACCCCACCGGGCACCTCGCTTCCCTGCAGCACTACCGCCCCGGCCCCGTCCCCGAACAGCACGCATGTGTTACGATCCCGCCAGTTCACAATGCGGGAGAGGGTCTCCGCCCCGATCACCAGGGCGGTTTGATGGGTCCCTGCGCGGATCGCGGCTGCGGCCATGTGCAGTCCATAAATGAACCCGGAACATCCGGCGAGGAGATCAAAAGCGCCCGCCTTCGAGGCCCCCAGGGCGTCCTGAACCAGACAGGCGGTGGAGGGAAACAGATACTCCGGGGTCACTGTGGCCACCAGAATCAAATCGACATCCCGTGGGGAGACGCCCGCCATCGCCAGGGCCTCCTCCGCGGCCGCGATGGACAGGGTCGCCGTGGTTTCCTGAGGGCCTGCCACCCGCCGCTCCCGGATCCCTGT
The DNA here is from genome assembly GCA_035573655.1 of Thermoflexus sp. Lineage (GTDB taxonomy): Bacteria > Chloroflexota > Anaerolineae > Thermoflexales > Thermoflexaceae > Thermoflexus. The sequence continues at coordinate 1,925 of DATMAC010000012.1, read as the reverse complement.
GCGCGTCACAATCCACTCGTCGGAGGTTTCAACGAACTGGGCCAGCTCGTGGTTGGTCACCACCCGCTGGGGAACGGCCATTCCCCAGCCCACAATGTGCGCGTAACGCGCCATACAATGAACCTCCACCTTTTGTTTCTGGAATATGCGGCAAGGAAGACAGATGGTCCCCCTTTTCTTCTCCCTCCCCGCGGCCCTTGGGGTCGTGGGGGGATGAAAAAAGGGTTGAGAAGGAGCCGCACCGAAGGCGCCCCGCTCCCCCCAGGGGACCAAAGGCTACCGGTTGCCGTCTTCGTATCGACGGAAGATCACACAGGCGTTATGGCCGCCGAAACCGAAGGAGTTGGACATCGCAACCCGCACCGGCTTGCGCCGGGCGACGTTCGGCACATAATCCAGGTCGCACTCCGGATCCGGATGCTCGTAGTTGATTGTGGGAGGGATGATCCCATCGGTGATGGACCGGATGCAGACGATGGCCTCCACGGCGCCGGCGGCCCCCAACAAGTGCCCGATCATCGACTTCGTGGAGGAGATCGGCACATCATAGGCCGCTTCGCCGAAGACCGCCTTGATGGCTTGGGTCTCGCTTTTATCATTGAGCGGCGTGCTCGTCCCGTGGGCGTTGATGTAATCCACATCCCGAGGCGAGAGGCCCGCATCCGCCAAGGCCCGGCGCATCGCCAGCGCCGCCCCCTCCCCGTTCTCCAGCGGGGCGGTGATGTGATAGGCGTCCGCCGAGGCCCCATAGCCCACCACCTCGGCGTAGATCCGCGCCCCGCGGGCTTGCGCATGCTCCAGCCGCTCCAGCACGAGGATCCCTGCCCCCTCCCCCATCACGAAACCATCCCGGGTTCGGTCGAAGGGGCGCGAGGCGCGCTCCGGCTCCTCGTTCCGCGTCGAGATCGCCCCCATCACGTTGAAGGCCGCGATCGAAATCGGCAAGATCGCCGCCTCGGCCCCGCCGGCGATGACCACATCGGCGTCCCCCCGACGGATGAGATGCATCGCCTCCCCGATCGCGTTCGTCCCGCTGGCACACGCCGTGACCACTGCCATGTTCGGCCCCCGGAACCCGTAGGCGATGGCGATCATCCCCGGCGCGGTGTCCGCCAGCATCATCGGCACCATGAACGGGCTGACCCGGTCCGGCCCTCGCGTCATCAAGGTTTCCACCCCTTGAACCAGCGCCCCGATCCCCCCGATCCCCGTCCCCAGGACCACCCCCACCCGCTCCCGATCGACATGGGCGGGGTCCAGCCGCGCATCCCGGAGCGCCTGCTGGGCGGCCGCTAAAGCAAACTGAACGTAACGATCCATCCGGCGGGCCTCCTTGCGCCCAAACCAGGCCTCGGGATTGAAATCTCGAACCTCGGCGGCGATCCGGGTTTTCATCGCCGAGGCATCGAACAAGGTGATCGGCCCGACCCCCGATCGACCGGCCACCACGTTCTGCCAAAAGGTCTCGACGTCGTTCCCCAAGGGCGTGATCGCCCCCATCCCGGTGACCACCACACGCACCATCTTTCTCTCCTCCTGGGAGCTCCGCAGCCCGGATGCTCGGCTGCTGGATCCGCTTAGGTTTTAAAGGCCTTCTAAGGCCGCGTGATCTCAAAAAAGGGTTCTAAATTAAAACACCTCTCGCCTCGCTTTGTTACGCAAGGCCGCTCCCGGCGTCCAAAAGGTCGACTTCATACGTTGCGGCGGCGGCGCTCACCACAAAAGGAGGACTCAGAGGGTGTCTGAAAAATATGCAGGAAGCCCCGTAGCGATTCCGCCATTCTCGCGCAACGCCAATATGGGTATCCGGGTTTTTCTGGGGGCCGAGCCGCGCGCCGAGGGCGCGCGGCTCGGCCCCCAGAAGATTTTTCTCCCCCTCCCCACGGCCCAAAGGGCCGTGGGGAGGGGGGATGAATGGGGGGTGG
>DATMAC010000011.1:0-2563 GCA_035573655.1 Thermoflexus sp. | reverse complement strand
CCCAGGGCTCTCCCCACCGCGCCCACCATCGCTCCGCCCATCGCCGCTCCGCCGGGGTCCAGGTGAGCTTCCCCGCCAGGAAGGCCTGCAGGCGCGCCCGCAGGGTGGATGGGGGCAAGGCGGTGCCCAACACGGTACAGGCGCCCGCCCGCGCGGCTCAGGCCAGGACCGCCGGATGGAGGTCTTCCACCAGAAGGACCGCCGTCAGATCCGAATGGACGAGGCGGAGCGCGGCCAGCCAACGCGGGCCGGAGATGTCCGGCAGAACCCAGTCGACCAGGAGATGGGTGGGGGGATGGCGCGCCAGCCAATGGGACGCCTCCGCCGCGGTGGCGGCGACCCAGGCCGGGGACACGCCCAGATCAGCCAGCAAGGTCTGCAGGCCGAGGGCGCGCAGGGCACAGCGGCAAACCAGGGCCACCGCCATCGCCGTCCTCCTTCAGCGAATGGATCATCCATTCCCCCGTAAGAAATACCCCGGAAGGCGGACAAAGGTTGGGGGTCGATGCGGGGTTCCCGAAAGCCGGTGCTTCGCAGGGTGGGCTTGGGCGCGTGAATCCGCACCGCATACTGGTGAAGAGGCGCGGGCCGCCCGGGTGGGGCGCCACTCACACCTTCGATTGAACGCATCCTCAGCCTGTTGTCTGCTGTGGAAATCCACAGGTCGATTCCCTGCTCCCTCTGGCCCGGGAGGAACCCGTGCTCCTTGGCCCAGAGCACTGCCTCCAGCCGCGAAATCCTCCCCAACTGCTGCAAGATGTTCCCGACGTGAAAATCCACCGTCCAGGGGGTCAGACCCAACGGCCAGGCGATCTCCTGGGGGCTTGGCCCCTGGGCCATCCCCCTCAACACCTCCCGCTCCCGCTCCGTGAGCTGGCTCCAGCGGGCTGTGATCTCCCGGTAGCGTTGGATCCGCTGGATCGGGGCCGCTGTCCAGAGGAATGCGCTATGAGCCACTTTGCCGCGCGCCTTCGGCACGCGGCTCCGCCCCAAAAAATATTTTCCTCCCCCCTCCCCGCGGCCCTTTGGGCCTGTATAGACCAGACACATAGGTAACACTTGTTCAGAGACATGGGTTACACCGGGTGACTCACATATGGCGACTCGTTCCGTGGCGCAGATCCATCCGCGCGATGGGCTGTTGACAGAAGAATACAACGTATTCTCCATCCTGATCCGCGGGTCGCAGGCAGACCGGCTGGTACCGGAAGGCTTTCCCCACCCGAAACGCCCGGCTCTGGAACGAGATCCGGCCCGAGCCATTCACCTTCCGGACGATCTCCCCGGGTTCATACCCGATGGGCGGCCGCTCTTCCGGATAGGGCCGGGGACTGGGATGGTATCGGCTCGCCGGCGGCTGCATGCCCAAGGCTTCGTGAGGACGCTCCCCATTGTAGAGATCGCGCCAGCCCGTGAAGATCGCCTGCCCATCCGCCAGCCCCGAGCCCGTATATTGTTCCAGAACCTCCTCCTGCAACGTGCGATGCAGGTGCTCATCTTTGTGAGCGGGTGGCAGTATCCCCCCTCCTCCAGGGGGAAATAGCCCTTGAAATCCATTTGCCACAAGGCATTGGGCGCTGCCGCCTCGAAGCGTTCCCAGGGCCGATGCTTCGAAGCCTCGTCGGGGTCGATGTCGCCGTGCCGCCGCGAGATCGCCGTGGCGGTGTTGGGGCTGGCCGGGGCCACCTGTCCGTGGGCCAGGAGCCCATTTTGGATCTTCCGGCCTCCCCAAGTGGGGTGGGCTGGGCGGACCTCCCACACGGCCGCTTCCAGCGCGGGTGGGCTACGGCGGGGGCTGGAATGAGGGCGTCGGGAGCGATCTGGGAGCCCTTCCCATCCCTCCGCGCGATACCGCTGGAGCCATTGATGGGCGGTTTTTCGGCGGATGCCAAAGCGCCGGCACAGGGCTTGAAGGTTGGCCCCTTCTTGCAAGGCCAAGCGCGCGAACTCCGCCCGAAGGGACATCATGGTGCACTCCTTGCGGGGCACGTCCCACCTCCGCATCCGGTGTCGAGCCCTTATCGTATTCCAGTGTTACCCATGTCTCTGAACAAGTGTCACCCATGTATCTGGTCTATACAGGCCCGAAGGGCCGTGGGGAGGGGGGAGAAAGGGGGTGGGGCCCTCTCGCCTCCTTACGAGCGCTCCGAACGGAATGGAACCGGGCGGAATCGTTACGAGGCCACAAGGCCAGCCCATTTTCCCGATGAAGGGCCGTTTGGAGGATGCCAAAGTTCCTCATTTCTGTCCCCCAGGGCGAGTTTTCAGACACTCTCTAAGACCAGGAGCCTCAACCACTGGCGGGTGGCGGCATTTTTCTTGACAAGTATCTTGAACCTCCTGCAATAATCATGCAGAACAAAACACGTCCAACAGCACCGAGCAAGCAAAGCGAGCGAGGGGGCAATCGGCTGGGGCGAGGGGTGGGGCGGCTAAGCGCACCATCTCATTGCACTACCATCTCGTAGATCCTCTCAACCCAACCTAGCATTTCTTCCAGTTCCACACTGGTTACAGCCTGCTTCCCCTTACCACCAAATATAAAATGCATAAGCTGGCCGTC
>DATMAC010000010.1:0-21768 GCA_035573655.1 Thermoflexus sp. | reverse complement strand
CTTCGGGCCGCGGGGAGGGGGGAGAAAGGGGGGAGGGGTCCATCGCTTTCAAGGGGTGAGAAACCCCTTGTCCCAACTTATGTCCGAACCTCAGGTTCGATTGCCTTCATCACGCGAGGCTCAATAAAATACCATGGGAGTTATGTGATTGATATCCTCATGGGGTTTTGGGGCGGGGCCCTTCCGCCTCCCCTCGCAAGCTCTGAACTGCGTAACTCCGAATACCATTTGACCCAGCGACCAGGGCTGAGCGGCTGCTTCGAGCGCTCAGGGTCTCCGGTTCAGCCCCTAAGCTTGAGGGGGAACCGGCCATCCGCCTCAAACGATCTCAGGAGGATCGCCATGCCGGCGGCCAGCGAGCTCCGACCTGGGATGACGATCGCGCTCGAAGGAACCCTGTTCCGTGTGATCGAGGCGGTCTATCACTCCGGCACCGCCCAGCAGAAGGGGGTCGTCCACGCCAAATTGCGCAACTTGCGCACGGGCGTGATGGTGGATCGGCGCTTCCGGCCGGAGGAGCGCGTGGAGGAGGTCTCCCTGGAACGCCGGGTGATGGAGTATCTCTACAACGATGGCGAGATGTTCTATTTCATGGACCCTGAGACCTATGATCAGGTCCCTGTCCCGGCGGCGATGATCGGCGACCTGGAGATCTTCCTCCAACCGAACCAGCGGATCCCCGTGGAGTTCCACGAAGGGCAGCCGGTGGCGGTGGCTTTCCCCGAAACCGTTGATCTCCGCGTGGTCCACACCTCGCAACCGCTGCGCGAACGGGAAAGCCATGTCTACAAGCCGGCCATCCTGGAGAACGGGCTTGAGGTGCTGGTCCCCCAATTCATCGCCGAAGGGGACATCGTGCGGATCAATATCTACACCCGAGCCTATGTGGATCGGGTCGGGAAGCGGGGTGCCGGTTAGGGGCTCACGGCCATGCACTCTTACTCCAACCCCAACCGTTCGATGGCCTCCTCGCTCAGGCCGAAGTAATGCCCCAGTTCATGCAGCAGGGTACGGCGGATCTCCGCGCGCAGCCGGAAGGGGTCATGGCCGAAGTCGGCCTCTAAAGGGCGTCGGAAGAGGAGGATCCGTGACGGCCAGGCGATCGCCCCGCGGCCCCGTTCCGCCAGGGTGGGCCCTTCGAACATGCCGTACAGGTTCTCCCCAGGGGGAAGGCCCAACGCCTCCCGCTGCTCCGGTGTGGGTTCTTCCTCCAGAAGGATCGCCAGGTTGTCCACGGCCCGTCGCAGATCCGCGGGCAGGGCCGCGAGGATCTCTGTCCACACCCGCTCCACCAGCTCAGGGGTGATCCGAAGCCGCCGTCGCATTCTCGGTAGTTTCCAACGGGGGTTCGGGGGAAGGCACCCGCACGAAGACTTGCTCGGCCAGGCGGCGCCGGATGTGGTGCTCTTGATCCCCCACTCGAATCCGCAATCCCACACCGGGCACTTGTTCCTCCACCACCACATGGGCGCCTGGGCGCAAGCCGACCCGCGCGGCCTGCCGCAGGGTGGAGACCTCGTCCGTCACGCGGAGCACTTCGCAGACGATCCCCGGTGGGGCCTCGCTCAATCGCTGCGCGGAGGGCAACGGGATCTCTCCGGCCCGCGTGGGGATGGGATCCCCGTGCGGGTCGTAAGCGGGATGGCCCAACAGGGCGGCGATCCGCTCCTCCATGGCCTCGCTGATCGCGTGCTCCAACCGGTCGGCCTCGGCGTGGACTTCATCCCAATCGTAGCCCAAGGCCTCCATGAGGAAGAGCTCCAGCAGGCGGTGGTGGCGGATCACCTCCAGGGCGATCCGGCGACCGGCCCGGGTGAGGGCCACCCCCCGATAGGGCGTGTAGTGGACCAGCCGGAGCCGCGCGAGCTTTTTCAGCATCCCGGTGACCGACGGCGGCGCCACGTTTAGGTATTCCGCCAGCCGGGTGGTGGTGACCGCTCCCTCCCGTTCGGCCAGGATGTAAATCGCGCGCAGGTAATCTTCCATCGATGCGCTCAGGCGAGGCATTGTCGCTCCATCACCGCTTAGGATTCAATCCCCCTTAATCTTACCCAAGGTCCGCGGCGGGAGCGAACAGGGGTGGATGCGCATGGCGCAGACCCTCTACGGTCCACCGACTCGGATCCAGATCCCCCGGAATCCCATCGATAGCTGGCGTGTGTCTCCTTGTGAGGGAGCGGCTGTGTAGGCGAAGCGAAAGCTCAGCTCGTTCACCCCACGCCGCGCCCATCCCTCCGGAATCCTCCAACGGACAGTGCGTTCCTCACAATGGGGAAATGCCTCCATGCCGATTCGACGTCCGTTCAGGGAAACTTCCATCCGCTGGATCTCCCCTGGCCGGCACAGCGGGAAGGCCTCCAGCTCCAGGGCCGCCGGTGCCTCGGGCCTGTCCGTTAACCAGAGCGCATGGGCCTCGGTGCCTTCCGCCCAGATCCCCCAGGCCTCCGGGCCGGACCATCCGTCCAGCAGCCACAGGTTGGTGATCGCCGGGGCTCCGCGATCCGGAATGCGGAAGATACAAATTGGATAGCTCCAGGGGGATGGGATAGCGGGCGGACCGAAACATGCCTCGAGGGGAAACGGCCAGCCCCACTTCGTCCAGTCCGGAGGCGGGTTATGGACGATCAGGAAGCGGAAACCATGTTGGCCCAGCCAGTCGGGACGATGTCGGAACAGCAGCCCCCGTCCGCGCTGCAGCATCTCAATCCAGCGGGGGTGAAAGGGAGTGAACCCGGTGAGGGTAGGGCGCCGATGGTATTCCGTGGCCATCACAGCCACCCGCGAGAAGTGTAGCCCTGGCGTATGATCCGCGAACACGTCGATCACCGCTCCCGGCTCGGGGTTCCGCCGCAGCCACTCGAATGCGGGATGGATCGCATAGGGCCATGGAAGCGCGGGAGGCGGGGCCATGAGGGTCTCCAGGAGCCAGAGGGAAGCCAGCCCGCGCCGCAGCCATGAGGGAGCGATTCGCGACCAGGCTTCCACACCGGCCATGGTGAGCCCCAGCGACGTCAGGGCGATGAAGCGCCATACGGTCCCCACGGTTTCCCAGAGCGGCACAGCGGCCCACAGCAGGAGAAGCGGCGTCAGGGCGAGGTGTTCCCAATCCCCTGGGAGTGTGGAGCTCAGGAAAAGCGCTGGCTTGCGGGCGTGACCGATTCGCCAGATCGCCTGATAAAACGTCGCCAGCTCGGGCGGCCAGGGGATCCGAACTGGCGCCTCCCAGCGCACCGCGATCCCGGTGGCCAGCAGCGCTCCCAGGGCAGCGGCCCGGAGCAAGGGCTGAGCGCGCAACCGGCGGTGAAGCCGCGCGGCCCACCAGAGGCCGGCCAGGCTGGTTCCCGCTGGGATCAACCCTAGGGTGAGGATCGGCTGGTTGGAAGGCGCGGAGTGCCATCGCCACCAGCGATGATAGGGGTTCCAGACCAAAGCGTGGGCCCACGGATATCCGTTGCCCAGGGCGGTCCCAAGGGTCTGACCCAGCATCTGATCCCGTAGGAACGCGTGCAGGAAAAGCGCGAGCCACGGGCCGCTGATCAGCAAAGCGATCCCCACCCCATAGAGCAGGAACCTCCTAAGTTGCCCGTGACGCCATGCCTTCCAAGCGTAAACCAGCGCGAGCCCCCCTCCAACAAAGATCAGATACGGGTTCCCGGGGATACCCAATCCCCAGATCACCCCTGATCGGATCAACCAACGGGGGGCCCAGCCGTCTCGCCGGGATCGCTCAAGCGCGAATCCCATGAGGGGGAGGCAGGCTGTACCCCAGGCGATATGCAGATGATCTCCGTAGATTTGCATGGCGGCGAAGGTGCCATTAAACGCGGCGTAAGCCACCCCCGCCGCGGTGGCCAGCCAGCGATCCGGAGCGAAGAGCCGAGCGAGGCGGAACGCACTCACGAAGGCGACCGAAAGCGTTAGCCATGCCAGTATGTGGAAGGCGAAGGCATCGCCACCCAGCCATGCCCAGGGGAGCATCAGGCCGATGAGGAATGGGCCGTGATGGAGCTTGGCGACATGCCAGCCCTGGGGGGCGAAGGCCAGGGGATGGAATAACGGCGAGGTGTGAAGCTCCAGCAAGGCGCGTCGATACCAGGAGAGAGCCCACATCGCTTCCAACGTGTCCTCCCCCGCCGGCACGCTCCGGAAGAACCCCGACGGCGGCCACGCCCACTGCAACCACAGGAACCATATCCCGAGAGGGATCAGCCATGCCCCAACCCGGGTTAAGGGAGTTTTTCTCATAAGAGATGTCGGGCTTCTGTGGCTGCCCCCCTTGTCTGAAGCCATCTCGGCTCTCCTCATCTGGGTCTTTGCCCAAAAAGAAAGTAAAGTGATGGAAAAAGCCGTGGCTGCCTTGAATAGTCGGGCTAAGGCTCCTGTTTGGTCGGGTAGGCCAGCCCGCATCTCGCAGAGACGCTGCAAGCAAAAATCGTCACTGTGGGTCAGGGTGACTACCGATCCGCTGCCCCAACAAAAATTTTCTATCTGTGGATTGTGAAAAAGTAAAATGAGGAATCACGCCGTTCGAGGTCCATGAGGAAGCGGAAGAACCATTGTCTCTCCTCGCGGCCTAAAGGGCTGACGGAAGGGAACAAAAGGCTCAAAGCCTCCCTCGGCTTGACCAAAGGGACCCATCCTGTGTAAAATGAAGAGCGGCCCTGCGGGGTGGTGTAAGGGGCAACACACCGGACTCTGGATCCGGGTATGGAGGTTCGAGTCCTCCCCCCGCAGCCAGCTGGAAGGGCCGCTGGAGGCGGCCCTTTCTTTATCATCTTGGACTCCAATGGGCATCGCGGAGGTTTCATCGTGTTCGCAGTAATCGAAATCGGCGGACATCAATACCGCGTGCAAGCGGGCGATCAGATTCAGGTCGAGAAGCTTCCCCTTCAACCTGGCGCTTCCTTGGAGATCGACCGCGTCCTAATGGTGGGGGAAGGGGCGGAAGTTCGGATCGGTCAGCCTTTTGTGCCGGAGGCCCGGGTGCGGGCCACCGTGCTGGGTCAGGTGAAGGGAGAGAAGATCATTGTCTTCAAGTATCGGCCGGGCGCCAAGCGCTATCGGCGCAAGCAGGGCCATCGCCAGATTTACACGGTCCTGCGGATTGAGGCCATCGAAACGGGCGTCCCGGCATCCGCATGATAGGAGGCAACTATGGCCCATAAGAAGGGTGGCGGCGCCAGCCGCAACGGACGCGATAGCGAATCCAAGCGCCGTGGCGTCAAGCGGTTCGATGGTCAATTTGTGCGGGCCGGGAACATCCTGGTCCGCCAGTGCGGCACTCGTATCTATCCCGGCAAGAACGTGGGGATGGGTCGGGATTACACACTTTTTGCTCTGATCGATGGATATGTGCGCTTCGAGTTCATGCGCGGGGGGCGGAAACGGGTCAGCGTGTACCCTGAGCCGGTCCGCCCGAACGGCGCGACCCAAAATGGAGGTGATGCATGAAGCCGGGAATCCATCCGCCATGGTATCCCAATGCCCAGGTGATCTGCGCCTGTGGCAACACCTGGACCACGGGTGCGACGGTGCCGGTGATTCGGACCGATGTATGCTCGAAATGTCATCCGTTCTTTACGGGTGAGCAACGGATCGTCGATAAAGAAGGTCAGGTGGACCGCTTCATGCGGCGTCTGAGCGCCCGTGATGAGGACTATCTGAAGGCGCGGGCGGAGCGGGCCCAGCGTCGCAGGCGGAAGCAGGTCACCATCGAGGTCGTCGAGGAGCCGGGGGAGATCCTCGAGACCCTGGAGGAGAGCGAATAAAACAACGCGAGCGGGTCACCGGAACCCGCTCGCGTTGTTTTTGGTTTACACGGCTGGGAGTCCGATCTGCTCAGGAGGAGCATCGTATGGATGCGGCTCGCACGGGATGGGTGGAAGTCATCAGCGGTTGTATGTTCAGCGGTAAGACCGAAGAGCTGATCCGCCGGCTCCGCCGTGCTCAGATCGCACGCCAGCAAGTTCAGGTTTTCAAACCCCTCATTGACACCCGCTACGGGTTAGAGAAGGTCCGTTCTCACAATGGCCTGGATATCGAGGCGATCCCCGTCCCCCATGCCCGAGCGATCCTGGAACATCTTCAGCCTGGGACCACAGTGGTGGGCATCGATGAGGCGCAGTTCTTCGATTGGGAGATCGCCGATGTGGTTCAGGAGCTGGCGGAGCGGGGGATCCGTGTGATCGTGGCCGGGCTGGATATGGATTTCCGAGGCGAGCCGTTCGGGCCGATGCCGCTGTTGATGGCCCAGGCCGAGCAGGTAGATAAGCTGCATGCGATCTGTGTGGTATGTGGAGCGCCTGCAACTCGAACCCAGCGGCTCATCAACGGGCGGCCTGCTCGCTACGATGATCCGGTGATCCTCGTCGGGGGGAGCGAAACGTATGAGGCCCGTTGCCGCCGTTGTCACGTGGTTCCCCGAGATTAGAGCTCATCTCATCTCCCACGATGTGTCTTCATTCGGTTTTGGGGCATGACCTCATGCGCTTGCCAACACTTTCCGTTGGGGGCTGGGGCCACCTTCGGCAGCTCCTAGCCCCCAACGAAAGAATTTCTCTCCTTCCTCTCCACAGCTCAAAGGACTGCAGGGGGAGGCCCATCCGTCTCATGTTGCATATCCAAAAAGTAAATCTGGATGAAGCTGTAGTAGCAGGCTTTCGATTCGTGGGGTTTCTACGAGGGGCGAGATATGTAAGGAGTGCTTGTGAGAAGGCGGAAGGGTCCTATCTCCCTTCACCCCCCTCTCCATGACCCAAAGGGCCGTGGGGAGGGGGTGAAGATATTTGGGGGTGGAGCCGGGCGCCTTCGGCGCCCGGCTCCACCCCCAAAATCCCCAGGAAGAAACCGTCGATATCCGTATGGGCATTGTGTGAGAACAGCTGAATAGTTACGAAAATTTGAGCTTCTAACAAAGCATGAGCGCCCTATTATAAACACGGAGGGCCGGATGACGGAGACCCTTGTGGAGACTCCTTCGCGCTGGGGATGTGAGCATCTGATCGAACGGATCTTGATCCCGGCGGATGTGTTGCAACGTCGGATCGCCGAACTGGGGGAGCAGATCTCCCGGGATTATGCCGGTAAAGATCTGGTGCTGGTTTGCGTGCTGAAGGGCGGAGTGATGTTCCTCACGGATCTCATGCGCCATATCACGGTTCCCCATGAGGTCGATTTCATGGCGATCACCAGTTACGGCGTGGGCGCCCGTCAGTCCACTGGTGTCGTGCGCATCCTGATGGACCTCCAAACGAATATTGAGGGCCGCCATGTCCTGATCGTGGAAGATATCGTGGATAGCGGGCGGACCCTGGATCACATCCTACGGCTGCTCTGGACCCGCAACCCAGCCACCTTACGAGTCTGCACGCTGCTTGATAAGAAGGCCCGCCGTGAAATCGATGTCCCCCTGGATTACGTGGGCTTCGAAATCCCCAATGTCTTCGTGTTCGGATATGGGCTGGACCTGGATGAGAAGTTCCGGAATGTCCCCTTCATTGCGGTGTTAAAGACCGAGGCCATAGAGTTCAGCGAGACCGTTCGGGAGCCTCCGTGAACCGTTTCATCTCCGGCAGGACTTAAGCGGAGTTGGCTATGCGGGAAGAAGCTCCTAAGTCGGAAGATGTGCTTCGACAGCTCGGGAACTTCCTGCGAGTCTTCGCCGTCTGGTGGTGGGGAGCTTTCCGGGGGCTGGGCTGTGGTGGGAAAATCGTGCTCATCACCGCCAGCCTGGTTGCGTTGGGCGTTCTCTATGTTGGACCGCTGCTTCTTTGTAGCGCCCCGCTGGTCGTTTTGGGCTCGCTTTCCGAACGCGGCGCATCTCCAACTCCCCTCTCCTTTTCCGCTTCGGCACCAACGGCCACAGTCATCCACGTGCCTTCTGTGCCCCAGCTGGCCCCCACGGAGAGTCCGAGCCCGATGTCCACCACCACCTCCACGCTGGCCCCAGAGCCGACATCCACCGCTTCGTCTACACCGGCTCCCTCGCCAACGCCTTCCTCGACCACCACTCCCACTCAGATCCCGACCGCGACGCCTACCCCCCTCCCCCGACCGACAGCCACCTGGACGCCGGAGATCCGATCCGATGATCTCCGGGCGATCCCCGGGGCGGAGTGCCTGCCGCCGGGAAGGTCCGCTGTCTCAGCCCGTCTGGTCCGGGTGATCGATGGGGACACCATCGACGTGGCCATTGAAGGCCGAACCTTCCGCGTCCGCTACATTGGGATGAACACCCCAGAGCGGGGGCAGCCCTTCTTCATCGAGGCCGCGGAGGCGAACCGGCGCCTGGTCGCAGGGAGGACGCTCCTTCTGGTGCCGGACGTCTCGGAGACCGACCCATACGGGCGGCTGCTGCGCTACGTGATCGCGGGGGATCTCTTCGTGAACCTGGCGCTGGTGCGGGAGGGGTATGCGGCGGCGATGATTGTCCCACCGGACGTCTCCTGCGCGGAGGCCTTCCGGGCGGCGGAAGCGGAGGCGCGGGCAGCGGGGCGGGGGCTGTGGGGGCTGCCGACGCCGACACCCACCCGGGCGACCCTTCCCACCCCGACGGCGCTTCCGGCGGGCGGGAACTGCCATCCGGCCTATCCCACCGTTTGCATCCCACCCCCGCCGCCGGATTTAGATTGCGCGGACATCCCCTACCGGAACTTCCCGGTGGATCACCGGTATGGGGATCCCCATCGGTTCGATGGGGATGGGGATGGAATCGGGTGCGAAAGGTAGGGGGATGAAAGCACTATAGAGGATGCGATCCAGGGGCTCGAATCCCTAAGGCGTTGCAAAAGCAGGAGTACCGATCCATGCCCCAAGGTGGTGGTTACTCCAAGTGCTTCCTGGGGTGCAGGCCGCCGGAGGCGGCCTGCACCCCAGGGGAAACCAAATTCCCCTCAAGCTTCATGTGAAATCGATACTGGACGAATCCCCTACATTGAACCGCCGGAACCGTCCGCCCACATACGCGTCACGCCCAATGAGGGATTGTTCCAGGACCGCGTTCACAATACGCGCCCCGCTGTCCACGATGGAATCCCGGATAATCGCGTTCTCGATGAAGCAGCCGTCGGCGATCGTGGCATAGGGGCCGATCACCGCGTGCCGCACGTGGGCGCTGGGGGAGATGAAGACCGGCGGGATGATCACTACGCCTTCCCGTTGAGCTTCTTGGGAGTTGTCGTGGCCATGGGAAAGGAGGTACCGATTGGTCTCCAGCACTGCCTCAGGCGTCCCGCAATCGACCCACACGTTCACTTCCCGCACCCGCAGTCGTTGGCCGTATTCCAAAAAGATGTTGAGGGCATCGGTGAGGAAGTACTCGCCCCGCGTGCGAATGCCTCGGGCCATGAGTTCCTCGCAGGCCTTCACCAAAAGGGGGCCGTTGCGGATGTAATACATTCCGATCACCGCGAGGCGGTTCTCCAGGCTGGTCGGCTTCTCCACAAACCGGGTGACATATCCCCGTGCGTCCAGTTCCACCACGCCGAAGCGCCGGGGATCTTCCACCTCTTTTACGAAGGCGATGCCATCCGTATCCGGGGAGTCGAGGTTCCGCAGGTCGGCTTCGAAGAGGGTATCCGCAAAGATAATCACAATTGGACCATCGATGTAATCCCGAGCCAGCCAGAGGGCGTGGGCTTGCCCAAGGAGCTCCTTTTGCTCCACATAGCGGGCGGGAAGCCGATAGGTGCTATCCACATAGTGCTGGATCTGATCGCCCAGGTAACCCACGATGAAGATGTACTCCTCCGGATTCAGAGCCGCCAGCTTTTCCAGGATATAGCCTAGGAAAGGCTTGCCGGCTACGTTGATCAGCGGCTTCGGCTTGCTGTAGGTGTGGGGCCGTAGTCGGGTTCCAAATCCGGCCACCGGGATCACCGCTTTCATTGCCCCCTCCAGATATCAAATTTAAGAGTCCATCACCTCCATTATAGAAACCTGCAACCTAAAGGGCTATGTTATAGAAAGGGTTCCACGTTCAGGGCTTGCAGAGGGAGTCAAATCGTTGAGGGCAAGCCGGGCGCCGAGGGCGCACGGCTCGCCCACCAAGCCACATGGGACCAAAACCAAATCCGGAAGAAGCACTACGATCTTGTTCTCTCTGGTATAATAGCTTCGGCATCTGAGCGGGAGGTAGGCCCGATGAGCCCGAAGCGTGAGACCTATACCGTAGAGGTCGCCGGGTTAATCCGGCATCTTCCGTTGTTTGAGATCGCCCCCGGCGTGCGGATCGCGATCTTTAACATGCTCGGGGATACCGAGGTGGTGCTGGCAGCGGCCAAGGAGCTGGCGAAGCGCATTCCCAAGGAGGCCGAGGTCATCGTTACCCCTGAGGCCAAAGCGATCCCCTTAGCCTATCAGCTCTCCATCGAAACCGGCCTGCCCTATGTGATCCTGCGCAAAAGCTACAAGCCCTATATGGGTGAGGCCCTGAGCGCGGAGACCCTCTCGATCACCACCGGGCAGCCTCAGACTCTGTATCTGGACGAGAAGGATATCGAACTGGTCCGCGGGCGCAAGGTGGTGTTGGTGGATGATGTGATTTCCACAGGATCGACCTTGCAAGCGATGCGTCTGCTGATGAACAAAGCCGGCGCGATTGTGATCGCGGAGGCAGCGGTGTTCACGGAAGGGGAGCGGGCCAAGTGGCGGCATATCATCTCCTTGGGGCACCTCCCCATTTTCACCAATAACGCGAAGAAAGGATGAGGTAAGGCAATCGATTTACGAATAAGTGGCTACAAAGGAGGAGTGGGGCAAACATAGCCTCCATAGAGGCAGGCCAGGCGCAAACCGGTGTTCAAGCGGCCTGTTCGGGAAGGCCTGTCCTCAAAATCATCCAGGAGATTCGCATTCCGCACCGAGGGTGGAGGAACTCATGCTATTCATCCGCTATCCGTATGTGCGCTGGTTGATCGCCTTTCTCATCCTGATCTGGGTGGGGATCTGGATCGGTCTTCGGCCGCAAGGGCCAGCCTTGATCGGTGTGATCCTGGCCCTGGTAGTCACTGTCTTGGCCTGGATCAACCCGCCGGGGGTCTATTCCTGGCTGATCACCCCCACTTGCCCTCAGTGTGGCGGCCGCCTCCACTGGTCCGTGATCCAGCCGGAGGAGCATGATCCTTACCTGGAGGAGATCCGGGTGGCCTGCACCCGCTGTGGGTGGGGCCGGGTGGAATTTCGAAACGCGGTCGGGCCGTTAAGTGCGGGGCCAACTTATCCAGAATGAGGCATGAGGAGGAGACCGCCGGAGATCCGCTTGGTGGGGGGGCGTGCTCTTCCTGCAGTCAGCTCGTGCTTCATCCATTTGAGGATCGGGGATGGTGCGGGCCAACGGCCCCACCCCCTGGGTCCCCTCTCCCTATGGTCCAAAGGGCCATGGGGAGAGGGGGGAAATTTTTTCGGGCTGGGCCGAAGGCCCCCCCGCCCAGCCCGAAAAATGCACAACGCCTCAGCTGTGCACCCTGGCGGGCAGACGGGGATTTTCCCACCAGGGCTTAAGGAGCAGGGATCCTGAGCTGCGGGGAGCCGATGCTGGTGCCCCTTCCCCACCTCATAGGCTGTCGGAGGCGCTTTCGGATCTCCGGAGGTCCGGATGGTTTTGGTTGAGCTGGGCTTGATCTTCGTCGGCCTTGCCCTCCTTTACCGTGTAGCCCATCGTTTCGGGTTCTCCCCCATTCCCCTGATGCTCCTGGCCGGCCTGGCGTTCGGGGAGGGAGGCCTCACCCCCTTACGTTTCAGTGAATCCTTTGTCCAGACCACGGCCGAGATCGGAGCCCTGCTTCTGCTTTTCATGCTGGGGCTGGAATACAGCGGACAGGAGCTACGAGAGGCCCTCCAGACCCATCTCCCAGACGCTCTCGTGGATGCGCTGTTGAATTTCCTTCCCGGTTTCGCGCTGGCGATCGCGCTGGGATGGAAGCTGCCTTTGGCCCTGCTGATGGGCGGTGCGACCCTGATCACTTCCTCGGGGATCCTTGCTCATTTGATCACCGAGCTAAGGTGGGAGGAACGGTCGGAGGCCCGTATTGCCGTTTCGCTATCGATCATGGAAGATGTACTGGTCGCCCTTCTGCTCCCCCCCGCCGCCATATTGTTATTTCGCGCTGAGGGAGCTTGGCTTGGCCCCCTGTTTTTGAGCGTGTTTTTAGCAGTAGGTGCGCTGTGGGTTGCCATCCGCTTCGGCCAAGCCCTCACCCGCGCCATCGATCATGAAAGCGATGGGGTCCTTTTGCTTTCCCTCTTCGGATTGACGCTTTTGGCCGGTGGGATCGCCTATCTGCTGCAGATCCCAGCGGCGATCGGCGGGTTTCTCCTGGGGCTCTCGGTCTCGGATCCGGTGAAGGAGCGAGCGCGGCAATTGATCGGGCCGGTGCGGGATCTCTCGGCGGCCATCTTTTTCCTCACGCTGGGCCTACGCTTGGATCCGTCGCTGTTGCCGCCGGTGCTGCCCCTGGCTGGGGGCCTCGTCCTGATCACGGGGGTGACCAAGGCGGTGACCGGATGGTGGGCGGCCCGGCGGCGAGGGCTGCGCCAATGGAGCCGTTGGCGAGCAGGGGCACTGCTGATCGCTCGGGGAGAGCTCTCCGGCGTGATCGCCGGTCTGGTCATTCAGGCAGAGCCATCCGCTCCCTTTGTTCCTCTTGTGGCCGCTTATGTGCTGCTCACCGCCCTGATCGGGCCGCTCATGGTTCATCTACTGCCCAAGGCGGAGCCATAAGGCTTAGATCCTGTACGGGCGGATCGCTTGAAGGGCGAAGGGCCTCCTCCCGTAACTACCCGCCCTATAAGTGGGGAAGGGCCCCATCCCCTGGATCTCCCCTCCCCACGGCCCAAAGGGCCGTGGGGAGGGGAGATCAAAATTTAGGGGGGGCGAGCCACGCGCTGAAGGCGCGCGGCTCACTCCCAAAGGCTCCATCCGGAAACCCCTACACGGTTCGGGGAGACTACCGGTCAGATAGATAGGTAGTTACCTCTTCCCTCAATAAAAGCGCTCGATTGGCCAGCCCCGTTGTTGGGCCAGCCGCCTCAGGCGGGGGTCTGGGTTCACGGCGACCGGATGGCCAACCCGTGATAGGAGATAGCGATCGGTGTAGCTGTCGGAGTAGAAATAGCTCTGGGAGAGATCCACCCCATGCTCCGCCGCATAACGTTCCACCCAATAAACCTTGCCCGGGCCGTAGCAGGGCGGCTCCACCACCCGTCCCGTGAGGCGTCCGTCCACCACCTCCAGGCGCGTGCATAGATAATCAGGGATCCCGAGGGCCTCCGCCAGGGGGCGCACGACGTATTCGGTGGCGGCGGAAACCAAGGCCAGGCGATGCCCCTGAGCGCGGTGCCAGGCGATCCGCTCCACCGCCCCAGGAGCGATATAGGGCCGCACCCATTCCTCAAACCAGCGGCGGGTCTCTTCCCGGAAAGCCCTCTCGTCGGCGCCGGCGATCATCGCCGTCAGCTTGGCGCTGGCTCGAGGGAATTCCAATAACCCCAGATAGTAGCGCAGCCCCAGCCAGACGAACGTCCACCAGAGCGACCAAGTCATGCGGCCGCTTCGACGCAGGTAGCGGATCCACTGCCTGCCCGAGCTCACCGAGAGGACGGTGTAATCCACATCGAAGAAGGCGGCGATCGTGGGATTCCGATCCATCGCTCTGCCCTGTGTCAGCTCCTAAGGTCTGTTAGAACCCTCGCGCCTCCCGCCAGAGCCGATCGAGCTCCGGGATGCGTGCCTGCTCCCGCTCCCAATATTCCGGATCCAGCTGCGCGTCCAGCTCCTCAACGGTCTTCCCTTGTTGCTCGACCCAGGTGAAGTATTTCAGGTTATGCCACCGGCGTCGGTTCTCCTGTGTCCCCTCCTGGATCCAGTCCAGCCCCTGGCCGTGGAAGATGTGGACCAAACGCACCGTGGCCTCGGTTTCATCCATCGGCCCGTACTGCTGGGTGAGCTCGGTCATCACCGATCGATAGCGTTCGATGTTATCGGTAGCCACGGTGACGATGAGGTCCTTCGGCCCGAAGCGGTAAAACTTCGCCGTTTTGATGGCTCCCAACACGTTGGCGATCCCGCTGATGCCGAAGATCTGGGCGAGGCGCTCGATCTGCGCCTCCGGAACCCCCCAGCGGGCCAGCACCTTCCAGCCGGGCTCCTCGGTCAACAGTTGCAAGCCCTTCTTACACGAGAGATCGTCGATACACATCAGGGCGTCCATGTTCATAACGTGATGGATCCAGGTGACGTGCTTATCGCCGATCCCCTGGATATCGTGGACCCCGTAGCCGTTCATGTACAGCGTGGGGCACTGGATGGGCTCCAGGCCCACGACCCGACAGGTCGGCCAGACCTGCTTGAGACGATCGCCCGCGCCGATCGTCCCGGCCGAGCCCATCGCCGACACGAAGGCGGCGACCCGGCCGTTTCCGATCCCTTGGCTCTGAAGCCGGGCCGCCAGCTCGACGATGGTGTTGCCGGTCACATAGTAGTGAAAACGATAGTTCCCGAATTCGCTGAACTGATTCAGGATCCGAACACGGGGATCGGCGGCGGCCAGCTCCTTGCATTTGTCGTAGATTTCCTTCACGTTGCTTTCGGAGCCGGGGGTTTTGATCACCCGGGCGCCGTAAGCGGCGATGCGCTCGAAGCGCTCCCGGCTCATCCCCTCGGGGAGGATCACGATCCCTTCGAACCCCATCCGCCCTCCTACCCATGCTCCGCCGATCCCATAGTTCCCGGTCGAGGGCCAGACCAGGATGTGCTCCCCTGGCCGCAGGCCTTCTAAGAGCACCTTCTCCATCAAGATCGAATAAGCGGCCCCGACCTTATGGGAGCCGGTGGGGAAATCCTTGGAGTAGATCACCGCAATGGGGGCCTCCACCCCGGTGAGCGCTGGAGGCAGGACTTCATAATAAATCCGGCCCGCCGGATCGCGCCAGGTGATGTTGAAGAGGTTGTAGGGATCGAGGGGATCCTGCTCGCGGGCCGCCAGGGCCCGGGCGCGGACTTCCCGGGGCTGATGCGATGGGTCCAACATCTCCTCGAATGTGGGGCCGAAGAAGGGCGGATGCATCGGGAACCTCCAGCCGCGTTTTTGGGTATAGGCTTACAGACTATCATAACGCAGATCGCTCCTTGCGCGCAGCACGCCATCCTCGTCCCTGGGGTTTTCAAAGTTTTGATAAAGACAGCATCACGATGGGGAAAGGGATGACTCCTCTCCCCCGGCCCAAAGGGCCAGGGGAGAGGAGAGAAAATTTCTTCGCTGGCCGGGCCGAAGGCCTCCGGCCTGGCAATCGAAAACCCCAAGTTTAAAAAAGGGTGCACACGCATCGGAGATCCGATAGAATTAATGCACGATTACGCCTGAAGCGTGCTCCTCGGCGGGCGGGCTCCCTGGGCTGTCGCTTGGGGCCTCCGGAGGCTTGCTCTCCAGGAGATATCTGACAGCGCTTGCTTCGATGACCGCATCCAACTCAGGATTGAAGGGTGTCAGGAGTCTTCAAAATGCACTCTTTTCAGGGTAAGACGATCCGGGTGGATGTAGAGGTTCAGGAGAGCGCCTGGGGAGGGCGGATGCAGGAAACGCCGCGCCCGATCTCGGAGCGCATCGGCCGGTGGCTCCTGCGCCAGTGGATCTGGGTCTTCCTGGCCGGATACGGGGTTTTTGTCGGCCTCCCCTGGCTGGCGCCGGTCTTGATGCATCTCGGATGGGAGACACCTGGGCGATGGCTTTACGATCTCTACAGCCTCTTCTGCCATCAGCTGCCCCAACGCTCCCTTTTCCTCTTCGGGTCCAAACCGATGTACTCGTTGAGCGAGATCCGCCAGGTCTGGCCGTATGAGGACCCCCTGCAGCTGCGAGCCTTCATCGGCAACCCGGTTTTCGGATACAAAGTGGCTTGGTCCGACCGCATGATCTCTATGTATACTAGCCTTTGGGCCGTAACCCTTCTCTACGCATTCAGCGGGCGCCGCTGGCGTCCGATCTCGTTGGGTGCTTTCCTCCTCTTCGCTCTCCCGATGGTCGTGGATGGGACTTCCCACTTCATCAACGATCTGCTTTACGGGATCGGTGAGCGCGGGTTTCGTTATGACAACGCCTGGCTTGTGATGTTAACCGGAGGACGCCTACCTTCATGGTTCTACGTAGGGGACGCCATCGGCTCCTTCAACTCATGGATGCGGTGGATCACGGGGGTGCTTTTCGGGATCGGGTTGGGGGGCCTGGCGCTGCCGCATGTGGAGGCGGCCATCCGGGCCGCCTTGGAGGAACACGAGCGAAATCCTTCGCGTTCGTCGATCCGTTGATGCGCGGGGGAATTTTATTGACCCCCGCGTTGCGAAAGGATTGGCTGATCGAATCGCGTGGGAGATCCAGGATTGTGCAGGCCAACGGCCCCATCCCCCTGGATCCCCCCTCCCCACCGCCCAACGGGCGGTGGGGAGGGGGGATAGAAGATGTTTTGGGGTGAGCCGGGCGCCGAAGGCGCCCGGCTCACCCCAAAACCCCCAGGGGGCCAAAACCCACAGAAGCTTTGGAAATGCGCCCTGATTGCTCTGTGAATTCACGAAGATCAATATAAAGGGAGTTTGGGATGCAGCGCGACGCTCCTTCGACCCGGGCGCTGCTTCGGGTTCTGACCGTAGGTCCCCTGGCCACCAATTGTTATATCGTTGCCTGTCCGGAAACCCGGGAGGCGGTGATCATCGATCCGGGCTGGGATGCCCAGCAGATCCTCGCCGTGGTGCGTGCGTTGGATCTGAAAGTACGTTACGTGGTCAACACCCATGCCCACTGGGATCACATTGGGGCGAACGGGGCGGTGGTCTCTGCCACCGGTGCCCAGCTGGCCCTTCACCCCGGGGATCTGCCGCTCCTGCAGGCGAAGGGAGGCGCGGATTGGTGGGCGATCCCGCTGCCGCCCAGCCCGCCTCCGGATCTGGAGCTGGAGGATGGGGAGATCTTAAGCGTGGGAACTTTGCGGTTCCATGTGTTGTTCACGCCTGGACATACTCCGGGGCATATCTCGCTCTACGAGCCGGGGATGGGTGTGGTGTTCGATGGCGACGTCCTTTTCGCCCGCGGCATCGGCCGCACCGATTTGCCTGGAGGGGATTACGAGACGCTGATGCGCAGCATCCGGGAGAAATTGCTTTCCCTGCCTGATGAAACGCGGGTCTATCCTGGGCACGGCTCCTGGACCACCATCGGTGAGGAACGTGTAGCCAATCCCTTCTTGATAGAGGATTTTTAAAAGGGTAGGCCGCTTACGCGGCCTACCCCTCATAGGAAAGTCCACGAATTGCAAACTCGTCACTACGAGTTAGGGTGATTCCCTCTGCTGTTTGCAGCAGATAAGATTGGGCCCATCGGTTAGGGTTCAGGGCCCTGGAGGGATGTGTCTTGCTGGAGATTTGGATTCTTATGGGGCCTCTATGACGATCAAACTATCGGCGATGATCGAACCATCCGGCTGTTCGAAGCCGGATAGGTAAACCTCGAGGCCGACCTCCGGGGCCCCGATCACGGCCGTGGTGGACAGCACAAACACCCGCCGTCCATCGACTCGATACCCATCCGGAAGCACCTCCTGGATTGTTCCCTCCCATTCCCCCTCTGCCTCTGGACGGCGCAGCACCTCTAAGGATTCCGCAAGGATCGATCCATCGGAGGCACGGGAGCCGATCACTCTCACGTAGATCCCCGGTGGAAGGGGGCCTTCCACATCGGTTTCCGCAGAGACTTGAACGCGATGGCCCGCCACCTGATAGCCTCCGGGGAGGACTGCCTCAATGGGGCCCTCTAGGTTGAGCACCTCCCCCGTCGATTCCGAAGGCAAAGGAGTGTTCCTCACGCTTGGGGCAAGGGAGGGCAGCTTGGGCAAGCTTGGAGGCTTCCCCTCGCCTGGAGTGGGAGCTGGAGTGTCTGTACCGGGTGAAGCGCATCCGAGGATCCCGAGTACGGCTGCGACCAGCAAGCTGATCATAATCCTCCGAAGGTGCATATGCGTTGCCTCCATGTCGCTCCAACGGCGAGATATAAAGTGCTTTGTTGCAAGCAACCGAGGGAGTCACCCCAGCGCGTAGTGTGTGGGGAGTGGTCGCGTAAGCGGCCCACCCCCCACAGCATCTTCGCCCCAGAACGACTCAAGGGGACAAAACATCGTCATGAAGAGCCAGGAAGCCATGGCTACGGCCGTCGAGGAGGCCGGGGGCCATGGTCCGGCTTGGGAGGAGTCGGCTTCGGGGTTTTGGGGGAACGAGCGTTCACGGTGCGGGCCAGCCAGCTCCCATCGGGATTGCCGATCGCCCGGGCGGTCACGATGTCCCCCGGCTGGAGATCCGCCAAGGTGGCATTCGGACGACCCACCACCCGAATGCGGGTCTGCGCATCGGTCAGGAGCCGGACCACCTCCCCATCTCGGGTCTGGATCACGAGGGTGGTTCCTTCCACCCCCTGGAGCGTGCCGCGGAACAACCGGTGAGGGCGATGGGAGACCACGCGGCCGGCCAGGAAGGTGCCCTCTACGAAGTGGCCGATCACGGTCACCGGATAGCCCACACCCAAATCCGACCAGGTGGGCGAGATCACCCCGGTGACGTGCAAGCGCGTGTGCGTTGTCCATTCCACCGGGATCATTTCACCGGCACGCGTTTTCACTTCCATCCGCCGTGCCGCCAAATCGATCCGCTCGATGGTCCCATGGCGGACCTGAGTGGGACCGCGGATGATGACCCACTGGGCCTCCAAGGATTTCCCTTCCTCCAGCCAACGACCGTGGACCGTCGCCTGATCCCCCACCCGCACGTCGCTTAGGTCGGCCCGCACAAAGCCAGGAACGTGAAAACGGGTCCCTTCGTGGATCTGAACGGTGAGGTCACCCCAGTGCTCTGTCCGAAGCGTCAACGCCTCGGTGGCGATCGCGGTGATTGTTCCCCGCGCTAGGACGGGGTGCCCGGGTAGGGGTGTCGGGGTGGGCGAGGGCTCCTGGGCCCATGCGGTCCCCACAGCGAAGAACATTCCGCTGAGCAGCAGAAGCCAGAAACCGATCCGACGCATCGCATGCCTCCTTTTCGACCATTTGGGTCAGTGCAGGGTTGGGGAGCCTCTCTGCGAGCCAGCTCCTATCATGGATAACGGACTTGAGGGCCCCTGGTTATGCGCGTCTCCAAAACGCCGGGGCCGATCATGGGGGAATATGCTGAGCGAGGGAGACGCGACGGAGCGAGCGCCCCGCAGGATTCTCAGTGCAGGTCAATTGAAGGCCCGGAGGACTTCAAGCGCTAATGGGAAATCGGCCTTCCGAGGCGCTGTATGCCGGGCGTCCGTCTACACGGACGCAGGATCCGGGGTCGGCGCAGGCCGACCGCTAGCCAAAGGTCTATGGAGGCTGACTTCAGTCGATGCGAAGAGGTCGGGGGGTGAAGAGGATCATTTATAGGTCAAAGGAGCCCAGATCCCATAGGGCGTGCTGCGAGGCTTATGGCCAAATGGACACTACCTGAGAATATAAACCGGAGACTGTCTGCCCGAATACTGTAAGGGCAATCAGAACGATCAGGGCGATTAGCAAAACCAATAGGGCATATTCCACCAGACCTTGCCCTTTTTCTCTTCGATAGTGTCCCATGCTTGCCCCTTGTGCGATGGATGGAATTCCGCCTCAAGGGCTAAGCCCTTCGCCCCGCCGCTGAGGTATCTAACAATTGGAGCTGAGAACAGTTTTCAGGGTGGGGTGGGGCGCTGAAAGCGCCCCGCCCCACCCTGAAAATTCCGCATGAAGGAAAGGAGCGCGTTAGTTCAAAGTCCGTCTCTAAGATTGTAGTGACTTTGATCAAGTTCGCTTTTAGGACTTTAGTCATGGGTCTGCGTCCCGGGGAAAGCTTGCCGCCCACGTCAGATGCACCCCATCTTCCAAGATCAGTCCGGTGATATAGGTGCGCGGGACGAATTCGAACCATGGGATCTCACCGCCAGGAAGCGATGGGGGCCCCTGACGGGCATGGTGAGGGCCAGCCCATGGAGGCCAACGCTTCTCCGAGATGGCGACCACAAAGAACGGACGCTGGAACGCCCGGGCCATGACCGCCAGGGCGAGGGTTCCGATTTTGTTCACGATCCCCTCCTCATCCCAAGCGTCCGCCCCAACCAAGACCAGATCCACGTGGGGGATCCAATGCGCTGCCGCGAAATCGGGGAGGAGGACGGCGGTGTGGCCCATCGCCGCCACCTCTTCGGACATCTGGCGGCCCTCCCCGCCGGGCTCCGCGATCGAACAGACCACTTGAAGCCGTCGACCTCGTTGGGCCGCGAGGGCAAGCGTTCGGGCGACCGTGCCACTTCGCGAGTGGGTGAGGATGACCCGCGCCGAGCGGAGCAGCGAGGCGGCGTGTCGGGCGGCGGCGCGCTCGTGAGCTTTGAGGCGGCGCTGGAAGGCCTGGATGGCGGCGACCAGCGCCGCTCGAGCGGCTTCAATCGCTGAAGCCCCCCGAACCGCTTGGCGGGCCGTCTCGATCAGGTGGAGCAACGGCGCCATATCCGGATGCGCTTCCCGCACGGCCTGAAGCAATCCTTCCAGCTCCGTCAGGAAGCTCGTCAGCTGCCCCTCTGGATAACTCTGAGCCCATCGCTCCAGGATGGCAGCAGCCTGATCGGCCAGGGCCATCGCGCCGGAGCTCCGGTCCTCTCGGTACGCTTTGAGCGCTTCCTCCCAATCCGCGTGCTCCATGAGGGACTGTGCTCCCTGTAAGGGGTCGGCAATTGTGGACGCTGCGGCTTTCATCCGTTACCATAGCATCATAGACACCAGGCGTGCCAATCTGTACAAGAGGGCTTACGGTGGGTTGGAGAGGGACGAGGGAAGAGGTCATCCGTTGCCTCCCCATCGGATACTTCCAAAGGGGGGTATGCCGTGGGAATAGGTGAGTTCATTTTTTAAACTTCATCAGCTCCTGCGCTTTCATCTCGGCGGCGAGGGGACCAATGGATTCGAACTGGCTTTTCGAAAAGTTTGCCCCATGGTACGACCGCCTCTTCCACTTTGTAGGCCTCGGCCCGCTTCCGGAATATCTGGAGCTTCCGGTGGATGGATGGCTATTGGATCTGGGCGGTGGGACCGGACGGGTGGCCCGTGCCTTGGGATATCAGGTTCGGGCGGCGGTCGTGGCGGACGCCGCGTGGGGGATGCTTCAGGTGGCCCGGCGCTCGCCGGAGCTGCTTCCCGTTCAGGCCCTGGCGGAGCGCCTCCCTTTCGCTGATTCCACCTTCGACCGCATCTTGATCGTCGATGCCCTGCATCATTTCATTGATGCGGAGACGGCGATCCGGGAGGCGGCGAGGGTGCTCCGACCGGGGGGAAGGCTGGTCATTGAAGAGCCGGATATCACGCGCTGGCCGGTGAAAGCAATCGCCTGGGCCGAGCGGCTACTCGGGTTGCGCAGTCGGTTTCTACCCGGGGAGATCATCCGAGAGCTCTTGCATTCTGCCGGCCTGCAGGCGCGCAAATATAAGGATTCCCGATCTTTCCAATTCTGGATCGTCGGTCACAAAGCGGAGCGCCCGCCTGAGCGTTGAAGTGTTTATGTGTTGCTTTATTGCAAACACAAACATTCGTGGTAACGATTCAGCCCAGTTCCGTTTCGTTTGGAGCTCTTGTAAGGAGGCGGAGGGCTTCCAAAATCCCTAGGAAGAAACCGCCGATACCCATATGGGCATCGGTGAGAACGGCTGAGGAGTTACCATGCGTGGAACTTCTGTGAGGGGCGGGCCGCGTACG
>DATMAC010000009.1:0-4216 GCA_035573655.1 Thermoflexus sp. | reverse complement strand
AAACCCCGGATACCCGTATGGGCGCGGCGTGAGAAGGGCGGAATCGTTACGTGCATTTTTTCAGACACACTCTAAGGAGGAAACGCCGATGCGAAGACCGCGTTGGGGGATCGCGCTGCCCATATTGCTGGTCGGGATCGGCCTGCTGATCGCGGCGGTCCTGGACGTGCTCGGCGCCCGCTTCGATTTCATCTATCGCAATGTCGGAGGGTTCAGCGCGCTCCGAACCCTCTCGCGGGTGGCGATGGGATTCAGCGCCCTGGCCTGGTTGGGCGCGGTGGGGCTCCTCACCGGGCGGATGGCCCTTCAGCCCGCGCCATGGCCCCAAAAGATCTTGCGGATCCTGCCCGCCTACGCGCTGGCCCTGTTGCTCCTCGGCCTGCTGATGTTCCTGTTCCGCATCGGGACGACCGGGCCGTTCGCTGCCCTGTGGACCGGGGCCAGCGCGTTGCTCGCCCTGGCCGGGGCGCTGATCGCCGCCTTCGGGCAGAGGGTCGAAGGTCGGCTTCAGGCCCTCGTGCAGGGGCTGCTGGGGACATCCAGCGGCGGCATGGTCCTCGGGGGCCTGGCAGCCTTGCTGGCCTTCGCCCTGGCGATGGCGCAGGGACCCGCGCCGGTCTTTGCAGGGCGGGGTCGTTCCTTCGGGGAGGGCGCTTTCCCGGGAGCTCCGGGGGGCGTCCGCTTGGCGCCTCCGGGGACCCTGGAAGGTGGATCGCGGGCCTTCCCCGGCGGTGCGCGTCCGGAAGGGGCGTTCCCCCCGGGTCCGGGATCGCCAGGACGCGTGCTTCCGTTTCGGGCTTTCATCCCGCCATCCACGATGACCATCGGCGGGGGCGTGTTGATCGCCTTGGGCCTATTGGCGGGAACCGCCTGGCTCTGGGGCCGTCGAGGCGCAGTGGCGTTGGAAGAAGCCACGGCCGTTGCGCCGATCCCGGGCTGGCGGCGGGAGATCCTCCGGTCAATGGCGGGGGGCGGAGGGCTCACGCTGGCGTTGATGCTGATCGCTCAGCTCATCCCGGCCCCTCGCACGAACCCACCGGTCCGTACCGTGGTGCAGTGGGACCCGCCTCAGGCGCAGGTCCTATGGCAGCGGGCGTGTGCGGATTGCCATAGCAACGAGACGCGGTGGCCGTGGTATACCGCGATCGCGCCGGCTTCATGGCTCGTGGTCAACCACGTGAATGCGGGCCGTCAGGCGTTCAATCTCTCGGAGATGGATCTGAGCCAGCTCTCGGCGGCCCAGAAAGCGCGGCTGGCGGAAGAGATCGCCCAGGCGATCCGCAACGGCACCATGCCTCCGGCGGATTACCTGCTGATGCATCCTGAGGCCCGTCTGAACGCCCTGGAGAAGGAATTGCTCATCCAAAGCCTCCAGGAGATGCTTGCCCGTTAAAGATTTGGCGGAACGATGCGGAGGAGGTCCATGATGGTCAAGCGTCGAAGGCGCATTGTGGCTGTTCTGCTCCTGGCCCTTTCCCTCATCACCGCATGCGGGGGCTCCCCGGCGGCGCAGACCGGGCAGGGCCAGCCCACCGTCTATCGGGTTCGGCGGGACACCCTGGAGGTCCGTGTCAGCGGCTCCGGGAATCTCCAGCCCCACACCCTGGTGAACCTCTCTTTCCCACAATCCGGGATCGTCCGAAAGGTGTATGTACAGGTCGGGGATTCGGTGAAGGCCGGGCAGGTGCTGGCGGAGCTGGACACGCGGGATCTGGAGCTCCAGCTGCAGAACGCTCGGATCAACCTGGAGATCGCCCGGGTCCGGCTGGCTCAGGCCCAGGCCAGCGCCCGCTCGCGACCGGCGGACCTCGCGGCGGCTCAGGCCGCGCTGGCAAACGCCCAGGCCAGCTTGGATGCGCTGAAGACAGGGCCGGATCCCCGTGATCTGGAGATCGCCCGGCTGAATTACGAGGTATCGAAGAACGCCCTCTGGCAGGCCCAGTTGAGCCGGGACAAGACCGCGGGAACCCCGGGAGCCGCCTCGGTGGATCTGCAATTGGCTCAAGCGCGCGTGGGGCAAGCGGAACTGCAAACGGAGATCGCCCGCCTGCAATATGAGAAGGCGACCTCCAATCCCACAGAACAGCAGCTGAAAGCCGCGGAGGCTTCGCTGGCCCAGGCCCGCGCGAACCTGATCCGCCTGCAAGTTCAGGATCCGAACTTGGACATCCAGCTGGCGCAATATCAGGTGCAGCAGGCGGAGATCGCCGTGCAGCAGTTGGAGCTGCGCCTGGAGCAAGCCCGCCTGATCGCACCAGTGGATGGCGTGGTGACAACGGTGAACATCGCCGAGGGCGGCTCTGCGGGAACGGGCGCTCCGGCGATCACGCTGGCGGATCTGAACCGGCTGGAGGTGGTGGTGAACCTGCCGGAGGTGGACGTCGCCCAGGTGACGCCCGGCCAGGAGGCGGAGATCATCCCGGAGGCGATGCCGGATACCCGACTGAAAGGGAAGGTCATCGCCGTTGCCCCGGTGGGCGTTCAAACCCAGGGCGTGGTGAACTTCCCGGTGACCATCGCCCTGGAGGAGAACATGCCTTCCGTGCGGGCGGGGATGACGGTGCAGGTTCAGATCATCGTCGCCCGTCGGGAGAACACCCTGGTGGTCCCGCGGCGGGCCGTAACGACCCGGGGTGGACAGGCCTTTGTGACGGTGCTGCGGGGGGACCAGACGGAGCAGATCCCGGTGCGGGTGGGGATGCGGGGAGATACAATGGTTGAGATCCTGGAGGGCCTTCAGGAGGGAGAGATCGTGGTCCTGCCGGCAACGACGGCCGCGGCCCAGAGCACCCGCGTTCCCGGCCCGGGCTTCTTCGGGCCCGGCATGTTCCGGTAACCTGAGAATGTGGGTAGGGGCAACCACAAGGGTTGCCCCTACAAAAAGGCATTATGGATAGGGAGCCCAGGCCAGAGAGGGGGTTGGGATGAGCGTGCTGGAGGCGTTGCGAACGGCAGCGCTCAGCTTGGCGGCGAACAAGATGCGATCGGCCCTCACCATGCTGGGGGTGATCATCGGGGTGGCCTCCGTCATCGCCCTAATGAGCATCGGGCGGGGGACCCAGGTGGCGATCCGCTCCCAGATTGAGCGCATCGGGACGAATCTGATTTTCGTGACGCCTGGAGTGGTGCGCGTGGGAGGCATTGCTCAGGCGCCTGGTTCCGCTGCGACGCTGACCTACGAAGATGCCATGGCGTTAAAGGAACTCCCCGGCGTGGCGGTGGTCGCCCCGGTCTTCCAGACCGGCGCTCAGATCGTTTACCAGCGGAGCAACCTGCGGGTTCAAGTGTACGGGGTGACGCCGGAATTCTTCACAGTGCGCAACCTTCAAGTTGAGAACGGGGATTTCCTCTCCCCGGCCCACGTGGAGACCGGCGCGGCGGTGGCCGTGCTGGGGGCGAACGTGGCGGCCCAATTGTTCCCCGAGGGGGATCCCATCGGGGGATTCATCCGCCTCAACAACATCCCGTTCCGGGTGATCGGGGTTCTGGCCCCCGTAGGGGGCACCGGCTTCGGGAGCTTGGATAATCAGGTCTTCGTGCCGTTGAGCACCGCGACCCAACGGCTGGCCCGGAGCGGCCAGTTCCGGGGCAGCGAGGTGATCTCCCAGATCATCGTCCAGGCCAACGGGGCCGATCAGATCCCCACGGTGGTCCAGGCCATCCGCTCCGCTTTGCGGGAACGCCACCGCCTGTTGGATGGGGATGAGGATGACTTCACGCTGGTCAGCCAGCAGGACCTGATCCAGACCTCGGCGCAGATCACGGGGACCCTGACGTTGTTCCTGGGGGCGATTGCGGCGATTTCCCTCATCGTGGGCGGCATCGGGATCATGAATATCATGCTGGTCTCGGTCACGGAGCGGACACGCGAGATCGGCCTGCGCAAGGCAGTGGGGGCGCGGCGGAGGGATATCCTGATGCAATTTCTCAGTGAGGCCGTGACCCTCAGCGGCCTGGGCGGCCTGGTGGGGATCGGCTTGGGGATCGGCGCCTCGCGGCTGATCAGCGGGATCCCGGTAGGCAACGGAACGCTGCGGCCGGTGGTGCAAGGAGACATCATCGCCCTGGCGTTGCTGTTCGCCGTGGCGGTCGGCGTGTTCTTCGGGATCTACCCAGCCATCCGGGCCGCCGCCCTGAACCCGATCGAGGCACTTCGATACGAGTAGTGCTTTTTCCAGAGTAACTATTCAGCCCGGTTTCATTCAGTTCGGAGCTC
>DATMAC010000008.1:0-22677 GCA_035573655.1 Thermoflexus sp. | reverse complement strand
GATCCTCCCTCCTCACGGCCCAAAGGGGCTGCGGGGCGAAGGTCGGGGGTGAGCCGGGCGCCAAAGGCGCCCGGCTCACCCCCAATCCCCTATGGGAATTAAAAACCCTGGGTGATCACGCATAAAGTCTATTCTCCAGCGCCTTAGTTGTAAAATCAAAAACTGAGCACAGGAACTGAATCCGTGGGACTTGAGGCCGCGCGATGGAGTTCAAAGATTACTACGCGATTCTAGGGGTTCGTCCGGACGCCAGTGAGGAGGAGATCAAGCGGGCTTATCGAAAGCTGGCCCGGCAATACCACCCCGACGTGAACCCTGGGGACAAAGCGGCGGAAGAGAAGTTCAAGGAGATCAACGAGGCGTATGAAGTGCTCTCCGATCCGGAGAAGCGCCGCAAATACGATGAGCTCCGCCGCCAGTACGAGGCCTGGCGCCGGGCCGGCTACGACCCCCGCCAGTTCGATTGGTCCCCCTGGGTCCAGCCCGGTCGGGTGCGGGTGGAGGTCGGGGACTTGGAGGATCTGCTCTCCGGGTTCTCGGACTTCTTTGAGATGCTGTTCGGCGGGATGCCCCGGCGAAGCCGCGGATGGACGACTACCCGGGTTCGAGGCCGGGATATCGAGCAGCCTGTGACCCTCACACTGGAGGAAGCCTTCCAAGGGACCACCCGGATCATCCGCACCCGGGATGGGCGACGTCTGGAGGTCCGGATCCCGCCAGGGGTGCGAACCGGCTCCCGGGTCCGGGTTCCAGGGGCCGGGGAGCCGGGTTATGGCGCCCCCCCGGGGGATTTATACCTGGTCGTGGAGGTCGCTCCTCATCCCCGCTTTGAACAGCGAGACCAGGATCTTTACGCCTCGTTGACCATCGATCTGTACACGGCCGTTCTCGGAGGCGAGGTTCCCTTCCGCCATCTGGACGGCCGGACCCTAATGGTTCATATTCCGCCGGAGACGCAGAACGGCACGTTGATCCGCTTGCGAGGGGAAGGCATGCCTTCCCCTCACCATCCAGGCGAACGGGGGGATCTTTACCTCCGGGTCTCCGTGGAATTGCCTCGGAACCTGACCCCCCGGGAGCGCGAGCTGTTTGCGGAACTGGCCCGCCTGCGCCGGAGCCGGTAGGGCCGGCGAACGCGAACCTCCGGCGATGTGATCAGGAGGGTGACTTTTCATTAGGCCTGAAAACCTTCGTGGAGCGATCAGCCATGGGCTTGCGAATTCGACATGGGATGTGGATCCTCACCGGGCTGCTCTTGGTGTTCAGCGGATGCCGGTCTCTCCCTTTTCGGGAGCTGATCTTCGTCACCCCGACGCCCCCTTCTGGCGGAGCGGCGGTGGTCCCCGCTGGGCCTCCTCCCACCCCTCCGCCGATCCCTGCCGGGCTGGATGAAGAGGAACAACGCCTGGTCGCCATCTACCAGAAGGTGTTGCCCTCCGTGGTGAACATCGATGTGGAAGGGGCGGAGGCCTCCATCTTTGGGAGCGGCTCCGGGTTCATCTACGATACGCAAGGGCACATCGTGACCAACAATCACGTGGTGGAACAGGCTCAGGAGATCTGGGTGACGTTCTACGACGGCACAGTGGCGAAGGCCCGGGTCGTCGGAAGGGATGTCTACAGTGATTTGGCGGTGATCCGCGTCGAGGCGCCCGCCCAGCTTCTGCGCCCCGCGGAGCTGGGGGACTCGGATACCCTCCGGGTGGGCCAGAAGGTGGTGGCCATCGGCAACCCCTTTGGGCTGCGGGGGACGATGACCCTGGGGATCATCAGCGCCCTCGGCCGGGCGCTGGAGACGCCGACCCGTTTCCAGATCCCGGATGTGATCCAGACCGACGCGGCCATCAACCCGGGCAACTCCGGCGGGCCGCTGGTGGACCTGCAGGGGCGGGTGATCGGGGTGAATTCCGCCATCCGCACCGATCCCA
The DNA here is from genome assembly GCA_035573655.1 of Thermoflexus sp. Classification (GTDB taxonomy): domain Bacteria; phylum Chloroflexota; class Anaerolineae; order Thermoflexales; family Thermoflexaceae; genus Thermoflexus. The sequence continues at coordinate 20,749 of DATMAC010000008.1, read as the reverse complement.
ACGTTGGGACAGCTAACATCGGCATCGGGTTCGCGATCCCTGTGAACACGGTCAAACGCGTGGTCCCCCAACTGATTCAAAACGGCCGGGCCCGCTATCCCTTCCTGGGGATCACCTCCACTGGTGCGATCTCGCTCGCTGAGCTCCGGGCGCGGGGGTACGATGTCCCCACCACCCGCGGCGTCCTGATCCAAGAGGTCATCCCCGATGGGCCGGCCGCCCGGGCCGGCCTGCGGGGCGGCAGCCGCGAGGTCCTGGTTCGGGGGGTTACGGTCTTGCTGGGCGGGGACATCATCACCGCCATCGACGGCCATCCGGTCTCCTCGTTCGATGAGCTGGTTTCCTACCTGGTCAATCGCACCGAGGTCGGGCAGACCGTGACCTTAACGATCCTACGGGATGGACAGGAAAGGCAGGTCCAGGTGACGCTGGAGGAGCGGCCCCCGCAATGATGAGGTATTCTGGTCCGGGAGCGAATCGGGGGGGCGCTTGAGCGCCGGAGTGGGGTGTTATTACCGTGACCGTTCCGCTCGGCCTTTGAGATTCTATTGACCCTCGTGTTGCTAAAGGATCAAGCGTGTGGGATCCAGGATGGTGGGGGCCAACGGCCCCACCCCCCTGGATCCCCCCTCCCCACCGCCCTCTGGGCGGTGGGGAGGGGGGATAAAAGATATTTTGGGGTGTGCCGGGCGCCGAAGGCGCCCGGCACACCCCAAAACCCCCAGGGGGCCAAAATCCACAGAAGCTTTAGAAGTGCTCCGTTTAATTCACGAAGATCAATAAGGCGAGGAGCTCAAGGAATGCGACGCACCTTGTGGTTGGTCCTGGTCGGGCTGCTGCTGTTCGTCGGGGGGTGCGCGGCGGTGACGGCCGGCGCGCTCCTATGGGCTCGGGCGGCGCTGATGCAACCCTCAGGCGGAGCGGGACTTTCGTCCTCCGCTCCTCCTATTCCATCCCCGACGCCGACACCCATCCCGGCGGGGGCGCTCTCCGAGGCCCGGGCCTTAGAGGCCGCCTTCATCTCGGTGTACCAGCGGGTCAGCCCATCGGTGGTCCACATCACCACCCGGGCGACCGCCTTCGATCTGTTCCGAGGCCCGATTTACCAGGAGGGCACCGGGTCGGGGTTCGTGTGGGATTCGGAAGGCCACATCGTCACCAACAACCACGTGGTGGAAGGTGCTGATCAAATCGAGGTGATCCTCGCCGACGGCGCCACGTATTCCGCCGTCCTGGTGGGGGCGGACGCTTACACTGACCTGGCCGTGCTCCGGATCCGGGCGCCTCGGGAGAAGCTGATGCCGGTGACCTTGGGGGACTCCTCGCAGCTTCAGGTTGGGCAATGGGTGATCGCCATCGGCAACCCCTTCGGCCTGGATCGCACCATGACGGTGGGGGTCATCAGCGCGCTGGGTCGCACCCTGGAGCTCTCCGACCGCCCTCTGGGTGAGGTGATCCAGACCGACGCGGCCATCAACCCGGGCAACTCCGGCGGGCCGTTGCTGGACCTGGAGGGGCGGGTGATCGGGATCAACACGGCGATCCGCTCCCCCAGCGGGGGCTCGGTCGGGATCGGGTTCGCCATCCCCGTGAACACCATCAAGCGGGTGGTCCCGGAGCTGATCGCGCGCGGGCGTTACCCACATCCCTGGTTAGGGGCCTCGTTCTTCGAGATCACGCCGGCCTTCGCCGAAGCCTTCCGCCTTCCGGTGGACCACGGCCTGCTGACCGTGCAGGTGGTGCCCGGCAGCCCGGCCGATCAAGCCGGGCTGCGCGGGGCGACCCAGCGGGTGCGCACCCGCTTCGGCGATGTGTACCTGGGCGGGGACATCATCACCGCGATCGACGATCGACCCATGCGGCGGGTGGACGACCTGGTGATCTATCTGGAGAACTACAAGCGTGTAGGGGATACCGTGACCCTCTCCATCGTGCGCGACGGCCGTCCGCAAACGCTGACGGTTCGGCTGGGGGAACGCCCCGTCAGGTAAACGCGGGATCCATTCATTTCATCGCATCGCGCCAAAGCGCTGGTTCGCTCGTTTGCCCATCGCAGGATCCGGGAGGTGAGGGGGATGATGGAGGCTCGAGCTTTCCCGGTCGAGGTGGTCGATGAGGATGAGCCGCGCTATCGGATCGGGGTGGTGGCGGCGATGGTGCAGCTGCACCCCCAGACCATCCGCTATTATGAGGCCATCGGCCTGATCTCCCCCCGACGGGTCCGGGGGAGGATCCGGTTGTACTCGGAACGGGATGTGGAGCGGTTGCGTCAGATCGTGGAGCTGACGCGGCTGGGCGTCAACCTGGCCGGCGTGGAGATCATCCTCCGCCTGCGGGAACAAATCGCCGCCCTCCAGGCGGAAATCGAACGGCTCCGCGCGCTCCACGGCGTGGAGCCACCTACACCTCATGACTGAAGCCACGATGAGCGATGGGAGGCTTGAATGACCTTGCGCATTGTGAGCGACAACCGACCGGTGGAACTGGACGCGCCGCTCGCTGAAAACCTCGTCAAAGAAGAGGTCCGCCGTTACGAGAACGGGCCTTATCGGGCCCTCACCCTTTACCTTTGGTTCCAGACTCGGGAGCGGCGCGCGATCATTCGCTTGACCGACCGCCTGCGACGGGCCGTGCAGGAAAGCGGGGTCCGCGAGGGCTTCGCCCTGGTCAGCGCCATGCACATCACGGCAGCGGTTTACGTGAACGATCACGAAGAGGGGATCATGCAGGATATGATGGAGCTGTTGGACCGTCTGGCGCCCTTCCGCGCGGATTACCGTCACCACCGTACCGGCGAGGACAACGCGGACGCCCATCTCAAGAGCCTGCTTCTCCATCACGAAGTGATCGTCCCGATCACCAACGGCGATCTGGACCTGGGCCCGTGGCAGGAAGTCTTTTACGCGGAGTTCGACGGCCAGCGCCGCAAACGGGTCTTGGTGAAGATCGTCGGGATCACGTAGCGCGCTCGGTTGTCCTTCAGGTCGGCTTACTTTCAACCATCCCACACGCTAAGGATCGGGAACGATGCACCTGGGCGTATGTCTGCCGAATTACGGACGGGCTTCGTCGCCTGAGGCGATCCGCGAGGTGGCCCAGGCCGCAGAAGCTTTGGGGTTCGATTCCATCTGGACCACGGATCACATACTGGTGCCGGAGGCACATTACGAGCCCTACGGCCGCATCTTCGAGACCTGGACCACCCTAGCCTACGTGGCCGCGCTGACCCAGCGCATTCGGCTGGGGACCTCGATCCTGCTCCTCGGACTGCGCAACCCGGTGCTGGTGGCCAAACAGGCGGCCACCCTGGACCAACTATCGAACGGCCGCCTGATCCTGGGCATCGGCGCCGGATGGCTGGCCCGGGAATTCGAGAACCTGGGGGCCTCCTTCCAACGCCGTATTCGGTTTCTGGAGGAAGGCATCGCCCTGATGCGCACCCTATGGACCAACCCCCGTCCGCGCTTCCAGGGCCGTCTCTTTCGGATCGAGGACGCGGTGTTCGAGCCGCTTCCCGTTCAGCCTGGCGGCCCGCCGATTTGGATGGGGGGGAACACAGAGGCCGCGGTGCGGCGGGCAGCCCGCCTGGGGGACGCCTGGCATCCGGTGGGCCTGGACCCGGAGACGCTCCGCCAGCGCGTGGCGCAGCTTCGGGAATGGGCGCAGGGGCGCCTGATCCCGGTCGTTTGCCGAATGTACATCGCCTTGGATTCCCAGCTTCCCCCGGTGTACACTTCACCGACCGGTGAGCGGCGGATGCGCTTGACCGGCTCCACGGGGCAGATCCTGCAGGGGCTGCACGCGCTGCGGGAGGCGGGGGCGGATGGGGTGATCCTCACCTTCGAAGCACCCTCCGCCGAAGCCCAGATCGATCAGATGCAGCGCTTCATGGCGCTCCGGCCCTATCTCCCGTAAGGGCATAGGCATCTAAAAACGTGGAGGCGCGATTCCAAAGGAGGAGCGCGATGTTGGGACATCCGCTCGGAGAAGGGCTCTGGTTGCGCCTGCTGGAGCGCCACCACGCCGAATCTTTGTTCGCCCTGACCGATCGCAACCGGGATCATCTGCGCCCGTGGTTACCCTGGGTCGATGGGGTGAGGGACGTCGCGGACAGCCTGGCCTTCATCGAGGAAGGGCTGATGCGGTTCGCCCGGGGGAGCGGTTATGAGCTGGGGATCTGGCGAGAAGGGGCGCTCATCGGGGTGATCGGCGTTCACGGGATCGATCGCGCGAACGCGTCCGCCTCCATCGGCTACTGGCTCGATGCGGGGCACCAAGGCCGCGGGATCATGACCCGCGCGGTCGCCGCGGTGCTCGACGATTTGTTCCTCGACCGCGGGCTGCACCGGGTGGAGATCCGCGTTGCCCCGGAGAACCGGCGGAGCCGCGCCATCCCGGAACGCCTCGGCTTCCGGATGGAGGGCGTTCTGAGGGAGGCCGAGCGCCACGGCGGCCGCTGGGGGGATCTGATCGTTTACGCCATCCTGGATCGGGAATGGAAGGCCCTCCGACGTTAGGCGCCTCGCGCGGAGGTGATGTTCCCAGGAAATCGCGATCGGGTGTGGCCGTGTAAGGTAGGGCCACCCCTTGTGGGTGCCCTGAATGGGTGTCCTAGGGCAGGCCCAAGGCCTGCCTCTACGAGAGGCTCCCACACGTTCGGTAGGGGCGCCCCTTGTGGGCGCCCTGACGGGCGGGCACAAGGTCCGCCCCTACGATGAACGTTCGCACCATTACGTAGGGGCACCCCTTGTGGGTGCCCCGTAGAGGTTGGGAGGACGGACCGTGGAAACCCATGAACATTCCTGGCTTCCCATTCCGATCACCGTGAGCCTCATCATCCTGGGATGGGTGATCGTCCGGCTCATCCCTCCGGAAGGTCCGGAGATCGCCTTTCAGATCTTGGGATCCCCGCTGGGGTTTCGATGGACCCCGACCGTTTGGGTTGGCCTTTTCAGCGCGGCGCTGGCCGCCACCGGGACGGAATCGCTCCTCCAATCCCATCCGCGTTTCCGGGAGGAAGCCCCCTGGCGCCAGATCGGCCGTCTGATCACCCCGATGTGGGTGGCGGTGGGCGGGCTGACGTTCACCTTGCAACTCCCGCCCAGCCCGCTTTGGTTGATCGGGCTGGGGCTGGGCGGGTTCGCGCTGGCTCTGGCGATGTTGGGCGAACGCTACCGCCTGGAGGCCACGGGGATTTCGAAGCTGGTGACCCCCTTCCTGACCCAGGCCTTAATTTATCTGGTCACTCTGGCGGCGATTGTATGGATCCTTCAAAGCGGGTTCCGGACGCTGCTCCTGATGCTCATCAGCGGGATCCTGGCAACCGGCCTCGCCCTGGCCCGCTTGGTCGAAGCCGAGATCCCGGAGCGCCGCCGGTGGCTGTATGCTGCCTTGATCGGGTGGAGCATGGCAACGGTGGCGGCGGCTTTCCGCTACTGGCCCCTTTCACCGGTCACGCTGGGGTTATGGTGGATGATTCTCGCCTATGAGCTGGTGGAAATGAGCCTCTGGTTCCTTCAGGGGCGCGCCCTCTCCCCCCGCGTGGCGGTGGAGTTCGGAAGCCTCGGGCTGCTGGTCGCCTTGCTCGCCCGCTGGGTGGCGGGATGAGCGGGGGCCCGGCGGATCTCTTCCCCCAACAATGAGATGGTTGAAGCACAGGGGCCTGGCGCGGTCAGGCGGACCGGAGCGCATGATGGAGGATCAGATACATCGCGTGGGACCAGAGGAGGGGCTTGGCCACCGGTCCCCAGCGCGCCTCCCATTCGCCATAGCGCTCGGGGGCGAGGAGGTGCCTAGACACCTGTTCGGGCAGATGCCCCTCCGCATCGGCCTGGGCCTCCACCCAGTCCAGGAGCTCCCGCGCCCGATGGGTTTCGGCGACCTCCGTATAATACCAACCCAGCCATGCAGCCAACAACACCCACTCTCCCCCACCGTAATAGGTATCCGCCCGGTAACGATGGACCCCGCCCCTCGGGCAACGCAGCTCCCGCTCGATGGAGGCCACCGTAGCCCGCATGAGGGGATCCTCCGGGGCGAGCAGGCGATAGGGGGTGGCCACCCCCACGAGGCTGGCATCGATCCGATAGGCGGGGTCGGAAGGGGGTGGGATGTATTTGACCAGGCGCCCTTCCTGCACCCCGTGGGTCAACACGAAACGACGCACCTGCTCCGCCACCTCTATAAGGGCGTGGCCCTTGGCTCCCAGCAACGTCCCCGCAGCGCGCAGGCCGGCGTAGATCGCCGCCAAGGTATACGGATGTTGATAATGCGGGTGCTCCTCCCACAAGTCGTAACAGGGCCGGGACCAGAGAGCGCTCAGGTAGCGAGCGGTCAGGGCAACGGCCGCCTGCCCATCCGACGTCAGCGAGACCCCAGTGCGCTGAACGTGCTCGTTCAGCGCCCACAGCCAGGTTCCGAAGCCGTCCAGCTGGAAATTGGGCCATCCCTCGGGCCCCTCTTCCCCCTCTACGGTGTAACGGGTGTGGAGGTAATCCTGGCCCAGCGGTTCGCCGCGGGCCGCCTTCTCGATCGCCCGCTCGGCCTTGTGGGCGTGGCGCAGGATCGTGCGGGTGGCCCAATCGTGGAAGCTCCGCGCGCTCCCATGCTGGCCCGCCAGGTCCATGGCGTAGGCGATGAAGGCCCCGTCGCGGAACCACGAATACCGGTAAACAGGGAAATGGGGGGATGCGACGTACGCCCCCGTGGGGGCTTGATGGGCTGTGATCACGCGAACGCTGTGTTGAACGAGATCCGTCATCTGGGTTTACCTCTCGAGATAAGCTGGTTGGGGCTTGGAGAGCTTAGGGGGTACGCCTTCAGCGTACCCCCTAAGCTCTCCTCCCTGCGAGGGAAACGAAGCGCTCCAGCGCCTGAGGACCCGCCCGCTGGGGAAGGCGAAATACCTTTGTCCCTTACTTAACTTACCGCATGCACATGGCCCGCATCCGACCGCGGGCTGCCCTCCCCTGCTGTCGTTGAGACTGCATTCCTTCAGAAATTGATAACGATGTCTTGAGAAGTATTGGCGCCCAGCGTCCCGTAAAGCGTCACGCGGCCTGTGGCGGCATCGTAGCTCCAGCTTAGGTTGGTGCCCGTGACGCTGGTCGGCTGGGCATCGGTCTGGATGTAGATCTCTACTGCAAGAGCCGTCGGCGTGTTGTTGTCTAAATCAACCAAACGCTGGTTTGTCCCCTTAATGACCTTGATGTAGAGCGTGCCGTTCTTTAATCGGATCCGCGAGCCCAGGTAATTCCAACTGCTGGGAAGCTTAGGGGCGACTTTAAGGGTTTTAGCCTCTGCGTTGTATTCGTAATCCACGAAGGCCAACAGATTATCCACGATCTTGCCATTGGACTCCCAGACGTTGGGCCATGCGGTTTCCATGGCGAACTCGCTGTCTTGCTTGTTCTCATCGACCTGCTCCGCCCCCAGCCCCAGGTTTCCGAGGTAGCGGATCACGTAATCCAGATAGGCCTTGGCTGTATCGATCCGCGCCGTGCCCGACACGGTGTCGGACCACTCCAAGTAATACTCGCTGAGCCAGTCCGTGGGCATCATCCACGGGCCGCCGTCGTAGTAGCTATCGCCGTGGTCGCGGTAATCAGCACCGTAGCGCTCCTCCTGGTCAGCTCGGTAGCGCACGACACCGCCGTAGGCCATCTTGGTTTCGCTGAAATCGGTGAGGGCGGTCTCCAATTCATTTAAGGTGTTGACAACCGCGGTCTCCGTAATGGCCTTGACCCGGAAGGGCACAACCAGGCCCAACATGGAGATGTCTGCTGAAACATCTCGATTGAGCTCCAGGCCGGAGTCCTGGCACCAGCCCACCTTCTTCACATAACGGCCATGATCGTAGCGAGCGGTGGTGGCGTTATACAGGCTGTTATCAATCCCCCACTCGAAATCGGCTTTGCGGCTGTTGAACAGGTCCCGGGTTGCCGTATCTCCCGCCCTGTCCATGAACAACGCCCCATCGCGCAGGCCAGCCACGATATTTGCATTGGAATAGAGGAAGTAACCCCACTTGTCCTCCCAGATGTTCTGGCTGTACATGAGCTTAAGGTTGGGGTCATAGTTCAAGCAGACGTGCGGGTTCTCCTCAGAGGCAACGGTGCCAGCTTCTTTGACCAAGTCCTTGTAAGCGGTGATGAAACCGGAGTCGCCGGTCAGCAAATAATGGTGCCAAGCACCCCATGGGATAATCGCCGTCTCATCCACCTGAGGGTTCCACCACTCCGGCTCGCCGTCCATGGTGTACTTCTGATACCAGAACCTGTAGTACACGCCATCGTTGCCATAGTCGTTGCCGGGCGTGTCTCGCTTGGCCACGTTCCACAGCCAGTCGTAAACTTTGGCCGCCACGTCCCGCAGGCCGGCCCGGTCCAGGGTCACGGCACCGTAGACGGCATCCCGCGGCCAGACGTAGAAGTAGTTCCCGTTGTAACTGCCGGCCCCCATGCCACCTTTCTCGGCGTCAAAGTAGAGATAAGCAGTGAGTAAGCTGCGCTTGTAAACCGTGTTATAGGTGGCATCCGGCGATTCGAAAGTCGTAGCGTTCGCCAGCAGGTTCGTCCAGTAGCTCTCAGTGGTGCTCTGTACGCTGTCCAGGTTGGCGCTCCGGAACCAGTTCATAGCTGGTTTGATGTGGCTGGTGTAGAGGTTCTGGTTCACGGTGGGCTTGGTCGCCCCCACCAAGAGCACGTCCACGCTTGCGCTACCCCCGGCGGCGATGCTCAGGTCCCTGGCCAGGTAAGCGGCGTCAGTGATCTGATAAGTCTTGCGCCCGCTGGAGCTGGCCTTAAAAGCCAGGCCGAAATCCATCGTTCGGGTGCGGCCGCTGCTGGCGTCGCCAGGGTCGTGGTAAAAGAGGATGTCGTCGGTGGCGTTGTAGCTCACACTATCTTGAGCGTCGGCGCCGTTGATGTTCATATCCAGGAAGTAAATAAAGGTGGCGTTTTGGTTGCTGGTTCCGGTGTTCCGGATGCTAAAGCGCTGGATCAAGAGGCCTCGAATGGGCTCATTATCCGTTGAGACGGGGAAAGCGATGTTTTTGGGAATGAAGGCAGTGTTCACCACCTGCAAGGGCAACGTCTTGTGGGTGGCGGTGAACACGAGCGTCACAGTGTCCGGGATGTAGCTCTGCGCATATGTCCACCAGTTCGGATCGTTGAGCCAGTAATAGGCCACACCGACCTTCAAGCCAGCTACAGCTTTATAGATGTTCAGTTGATTCCCTGTGGGCCTCATGCCGCTCCAAATGCCTATGGGGACCATGAACTCGAAGAGGCTGCCTCGGGCATCAAATTGGGCGAAGGAGTAGTTATTGCCGGTGATGCCCTCCACCTGGTAATAGTCGTTGGTCGGGGCGTTGGTGCCAATGGACCAGTCTCGGCCCTCCCAGCGATCAATGGTGCCGTCGTTGTTGTCGTCCCAGGCGAAGGTGAAGTTGATCTCGGTGTCGCCGCTGAAGGGGCCAATGGTAGCCTCGTAGTCCTCATAGGGATTAGAGGAGCCGTTGGGCACGAACCAAGTGTCGGTGATGTTCTGCCAGTTGTTTGTACCCCAGTGGACAAGGCCGGGCAGCCCAACTTTGAAGGTGATGTAGTAGTTGTCTGGGACGCGATCGATCTGGACGTTGAAGGTCCAGACATAGGCCTTGCGCACCTCCAGGTAATCCAGGTTGATGGCGGTTGAGTTCTCCGAAGTGAACCAGAGAACCACGTGGTGCAGGCCCGGCTTCAGGCGCACGGTGAGGATGCCATCCCCCCAGGTATCCCAGTCGGCCAGGGGCTTCATCGTGACGCGGCCGGCGTACTGGCCGTCGATGTAGACGTTGCGCGTGGCGGTGGCCCCGGTGGCATTGGCGTAGCGGAAGCGCAGGTAGTAATCATCTTCGGTGGGCGCATAGATCACAAAAGAGACGCCGTCGTTGATGCTCTCGAAACCGTCCACAAAGCCGGTGCCGGAGTAGCCGATATGGTTGTTGTTGACGCTCACGTTAGTCTTGACCGCTGCCTCGGCCTCGTAGCGACTGTTGGATGGCTCCGAAAAGGTCCGTCGGATGTAAATTACATCCCAGTATTTAAGGCTGGGGACGGTGAAAGAGACGTAGTTCCCCACGCTGTCGCTGCCGGTGGTGAAGCTTAGGGGTTGGGTCTTGCCATGAGCGATGTACGGGGAGGCCAGGTAGACGCCGGAGACTGTCACGTTAGGTCCCATGCGGTATTTAACCGCCAAGTCGGTCTTGGTGGGTGGAGTGTTGGCCTCGTTGCGCCATTGGTCGTCGTTGCCAACTAGGTTGATCAAGTGCAAGACATCGTAGTTGGCGTTGCGGCGGGTAAGGAACCAGATAGTGTTGCCGGAGCCATCGCCGGACATGTTCTCGTTAGCGATGCTGATCCACTGGAGCCCACCATCACCTGGGACCAGATCGGGATCGAAGAGGAGGTTTTCATAGGCAGTGATGAAATCGTAGTAGTCTTTCATCGCTGCCTTCAGAGAATTGCGCATCTGCTTGCTGTTGTTAGGGAAGTAGGGATGTCCCAGCATTTGATCCCCCTCGCCCATTTCGATGTGAAAGGCTCCCGAGGCGGCGAAGGCAGCGTTAGCTAAGCGAACGGTGTCTTCATCGAAAGTCCCCAAGGTTAGGCTATCCAGGTTGATAAAGCCGCTATCCTCCGGGTCAACCGATAATTTGACGGTATGGGAACCTGCCGTCAGTGTGACGACGTAGTAGGCATCGTGGGCCCAAGTGTCCCAATTGGCCTGATCACGGAACTTGAGCCGGGACCTCTTTATGCCGTCTACATACACGCTGCGGGTGCTGGTCGCTCCCGTATCGTTGGCATAGCGGAAGACCAAGGCGTACTTGCCGTCCTCGGGCACGGAGATAGAAAATTCGACATAATCTCCTTGCTCACCGAACTGGTCTACAAAGCCGGTGCCCGTGTAGCCGGGGTGGTTGTTGTTGATGCCGACGTTGTAAAGGGTGGCGTCCTCGGCTTCATAGCGAGGGCCAGTATTCTCGTAGTAATTGGGGTAGGCAGCCAGGACTATAGCTTTCCCACCGCTGTCCGCACGACTCTGGCGGACAAAGTCATAGATGGCCTTGTACGTGGTACTGTTTTCCCAAATCTCGCTGTAGAGGAAGTCCACGTTGCTATTGCGCACCACATCGTTCACGCCCCAGGCATTTACCCCGCCGTTGACCATATTGAAGGTGATGATGTCCTTTCCCATTTTGCCGGGAGTATGGTAAGCTATGGCGCTCACATGCTCTTTGGCGTTATTGATGAGAGCGGAGAAGCTATTGCCGAGGTCAACGATGTTGCCCCAGTAATCGTAGTAAGTGGTGTTCCAGTAATTGCCCATCTGGTCCAAGTGAATACCATCAAAATCCAAGGTGAGAATGGCGTCATCGAATTGGCGGAAGAGGTGGTTCTGCCAATTCGTGTTGGGCGGGTTGAAGATCCAGAGGTTGGTATCAGGGTTGTCATCGCCAAAGTCGAAGACCACCTGATTGGTGTGGGTTGTGTCAAAGTACAATCCCCACTGAGGGTTAACCTTAGAGATCTGTTGATAATTTTGGAGAGCACCGTAGACCATGAAGTAGGGCATAGCGGCCATCCCATAGTTGTGGGCAGCTGTGACCAGATCGCGGATCACAGCAAACGAGACAGGGTTTCCAGCCCAATCGTACCAGGGGTCGTTGATAATCCCATTGGTGCGGGAGATGACCTGTTCGTGGCGCCACATCCAGTCATAGAATTGAACAGCGTTAATGTGGTAGTTCTCCGCGAGGAGGCGTACCTTCTCTTGGATCTGGGCCTGCGTTTGATCTGGAGTGAAGTTATAGACAAAACCGTAGCGAGGATATCGGGTCCAGTCGCTAGAGACATCAATGGCTGTAGCGTTTGTATCAGTGGTCTCAGCCCGTACTTCCACGCGATAACCCCGGAAGTCAATGAATGGTGTTGTCCAGGTGAAGGTTTTGGTTGCTGTAGCTCCAGCGGCGACGGAGAGAGACTGGCTATCCGAGTGCACTGTTGTTTCCAGATGGTAAATATCGAGGTGGAGGGTCCCGCTCCAGTCGGCACCGGTGTTGTTCTTGATCTCTACGGTGATAGTCACGATATCGCCGGGGTTGTACCGGGCTTTGTCCGTGTACACCCGTTGGATCAGATCGCCTGGTGCAGCTTGGGCCGATAGAGTTGGGAGCGCTGCAACGCTGATAAGTAGGCAGATCACGATAATCATTCCTACCTTCATAAAGGCTCTGGTCTTCATGGATGTTCGCTCCTTTCCTAAGCGTTCAGCCTGCGAACTCGATCACGATAAGATCCCAATATTCCAGCCTGGGAACAGTGAACGCGATGTGGTTCCCTCGGGCGTCCTGACCTGGCTCGAATTCCAGGAGCAGGGCCTGGGGGGTGGCGAAATCCGGTGAGGCCAACCAGACCCGCTTCACTTCCCGCTCTGTATAGTAGCGGACGCACAACTCGTTTAACGGGGTGGGGGCTGTCCGCAGCAAATTATTCCACTCAGGGCGGGGGATACCTACCAAGTTGATCAGGCTGATGGTTTCAAAACCTTCCCCTTGTCGGGTGATAACCCAAACCTTCCCACAGGCCCCCTCGGGATCCGTGTTTATTCCATCGATGAGCACCCTCCTGGCCCCCTCATCGGTGCTATCCCGGGTCCCCAAGGCCAGCACGTTCTCGTAACGAACGGCGAAATCGTAATAGCGACGCAACACCTCCCTCAGGTCCTCACTCAGGGGCCGGTGTTTGGGGAAATAGGGGCCAGCCAACATGCGGTCCCTCTCGCCCAACTCGATGTGGTAGCCGCCGCTGGCGAAGATCACCGCATCGGCCAGCCGCACGTTCACCTCCCACGCGGGGTCGATATACGCCGCCAACACGACCGGTTTGCCCCCTCCCAAGCGCTGTGCCCCCACGATCAACCGCCAGAGATCCGAATACGTGGTGTGGGGCGGCCAGACTTCGATGTAGAGGAAATCGACGGGGGTCTGCGCCACCGCCTCGATCGGCCAGTTGTTAACGGCGTTGAAGACCACCGTCGCATCGGGACGGATCGACCGCACGACTGCGCTGGCCCGCTCGATGAAGGCGGGGAAGGCCGAGGCCAGGTCCACCAAGCGGCCATGGGCATCCCAGGCCGTTCGCGGCTCCCCGTATTGATCCAGATGGATGCCATCGAACCGAGTCACCTGCATGAGCTCGGCGAGCTCTTGCAGTAAGTGCTGGGCCCACAGGGAGCTCGGGCGGGGATCCATAATGCTTAGGAAATCCTCGCCTAACCTGAGGGGATGCCCATCGGCTCCGTACAAGGTCCAGCCCGGGCGCGTGCGGGCGAAAGCCACTGAGGCTCCATACACCGCCGCATAGGCCATGGCAACGATGTTGCGGCGGTGAGCCGCCTCGATCAGCGCATCCACCGTCCGCCAGGAGAGCAGGCGCCCCAGCGGATCCCGGTAAGGATCCTCTTCGGTCAGCAGATCCTCATGGCGGTACATCCAGTCGTAGAACTGAAGGCCGTTGATGTGGAAGCGGACCAGCGCCTCCATCGCCTCCTCGATGTCGGGCCGATTGGGCGGGAAATCCGAGAGGAACCCGTAGCGGGGCGCCACGGTCCAGCGGCGGAGGACATCGAGGGCCGTCGATCCCTGGGCCAGGAGTTTCCCCTCCGCATCCCATAGCTCAGCGTCCACCCCATAGCCCCGTGGATCCTCCGGCGGGAGGGGAAGTGGAATGTGGATTTCCCCCGGGGCTCCGGGGTCGAGGGCCACCTCCTCCTCCACGGCGAGGGCTTCGTCCGCGAGGAACATCAGTCGGAGGCGGATCCGCCCCTGCCGCGATAGCCCCTCCACCGGAGGCACCCGCACGGTGATCCGCGCTGCTTCGCCGGGGTAGTAAAACGCTTTGTCTGGGAACAGATCGAGGGCCGCCATCGGGTCGTTCTCCATCGGGTCATCCTTTGAGGGCACCAGCGCTCAACCCAACGATGAAATACCGTTGTAGCATCACATACAGGAAGATCACCGGGGCGATGGCGATTAAAGAGGCGGCGAAGACCAACCCCCACTGGGTGAGGTGAGCTCCGTGGAAGGTGGCGATGGCCACCGGCAGCGTCCGCATCGCCTCCACATCGATGGCCGTGAGCGCCCAGGTGAACTCCTCCCATGCGAAGAGGAAAGTAAAGATGGCCGCCGTGGCCAGGGCAGGGGCGGAGAGGGGGAGGGTGATGCGGAGGAAGATCGTCCCGTATCCCCCACCGTCGATCCACACCGCCTCCTCCAGCTCCCGGGGCAGCTGCTCGAAGAAGCCCCGGAGCAGGAAGGTGTTCAGGGGGATGGTCATCGCCACGTATACGAAAACCAGTCCGACCAGGCTGTTCCGAAGCCCCAGCGCTCGGGCTAACATGAACTGGGGGATGATCAGCGTGAGGCTGGGGATCATCAACGTGAACAGGATCGCGTAGAAGGCGAGGTCCTTGCCCGGGAACTCAAAGCGGGCGAAGGCGTAGGCCAGCATGGCCGAGCAGAGCACGGAGATCACCGTGGTGCTCAGGGCGACCACCGCGCTGTTCCGAAAATAGAGGGAGAAGTTGTTGGAGTTCCAGGCCTCGATAAAGTTCGCCAGCGTCGCCCGCTCCGGGATGAAGCGGGGCGGGATCTCCAGGACGTAGACCGGCCCCTTGAGGGCGGTGGAGACCATGTACAGGAGGGGTAGGACCGTGGTCACAGCGCCGATCCCCAGCAGCAGATAAAGCACCGCAATCTCCACAATCCGTCGCTTCGGGTTCGCGACCATGGAAGAGACCCCCTAAAGCTCCATCGGGCGGCGCAGGAGCTTGATTTGAAAGAGGCTCAGGAGGAAGATCAGGGCGGCCAGCATATACGAGAGCGCCGCCCCATAGCCGAAATCCAGGAAATTGAAGGCCTCGTTGTACATATAGGTCAGGAGGGTTTCGGTCCGATGCATCGGCGCCCCGCCGGTCATCAGGTAAACCGGCAGGAAGACATTGAACCCTCCGATGACCAGCATCACCAAGACGAAGATCACCGTGGGGCGCATCATCGGCAAGGTGACGTATCGGAACCGCCCCCAGCGGCCGGCCCCGTCGAGGGCCGCCGCCTCATATAGCTCGAGGGGGATGTCCTGCAAGGCGGCCAGGAAGATCACCATGGACCAGCCGATCCCCTTCCAGATGCCCAGGGTCATAATGGCGAGCAAGGCGGTTTCTGGGTTCTGCAGCCACGGGATGTAGCGATCCGCCAGGTGGAGAACATCGACCAGGAGGTAGTTGATCAGGCCGCTCTGGCTGTGAAAAAGGAACTTAAAGAGCAGAGCCGCCACCACCCATGAGGTGATCACCGGCAGGTAATAAAGGGTTCGGAACAGCACCCGCCCCCGGGGAATGGCATGCAACGCCAGGGCAACCAGCATGGCCAGGATCATCTGCCCAGGCACGGTGACGGCGGTGTAGAGCACCGTGTTCCGCATGGAGATCCAGAAGATCGGGTCCCGAAGGGCGCGGAGGTAATTGGCAGCTCCCACGAACCGGCTGTCCTGCCCTGGCATAATGGACCATTCGTGCAGGCTGATCCAGAGCGCCTGGACCAGCGGGTAGAGATAAAAGATGAGGAAAAACGCCATGCCGGGGAGCATGAACAGATAAGCCGCCCGAAGGCGTTGCGTCCGAAGGGATCCTTGGGTCCACACCGTTCCCTCCCTCCGGGGGCCGGGGCCAGGCCCGGCCCCCGGGCGTGGTCATCGAGGTCACTGTTGCTTGAGCAGGGCGTCGATCTTCGGGGCCAGCTCATCGAGGGCTTCCTTGGCCCCCTTCTCCCCGCGCAGGATGGCCTGCCCGGTGCTGGTGAGCAAATCTTCGATCTTCGGCCAATTGGGGTGGGGCAGCCGCGCCCGTGCGGTCTTGAGCTGCTCGAAGAAGAGCGCGAAGTAAGGTTGCGCTTGGACGGCCTGCTGGATCACATCGGTGCGCACGGGAACCTGGCCCACCCGAGCCATCATGAGCTGGGTTTCGGGGCTGAGCATGAACCGGATGAACTCCAGGGCGGCCTCTTTGTTCCGGCTCTGCTTGAACAGCACGATGTCCTCGCCTCCGACCACGGAGATCGAGCCGCCCTTCCCGGCCGGCATCAGCGCCCACTGGATCTGCTTCTGAGGATACTGGGCGGCGAAGATCGCTGGCATCCAAGGTCCCTCCAACAGGTTGGCGATCTCATCGCGGGCAAACCCGCCTGCTGTGTCCACACCCCCACCGAGGATGCCGGGATGGAGGTAGCCCTTGTCCAACATCCCCTTGAGGAACTCATAAGCGGCCACCGTGTCCGGCCCGTTCACATACCCGCTGGCGGTCTTCATCTCAGGGTCCGTCAGGTCGCCGCCGAAGCTCCAGATCCAGGGGAGCACCGCCCAACCGTAGGTGCCGCCGTCGGCAAAGCAGTACTTGTCCTTCCCCAGCGCTTTGATCCGCTCACAGACCTTCAGGAACTCATCGATCGTCTTGGGGGGTTCGGCGATCCCGGCGGCCGCATACATCTCCTTATTCCACATCAGAAGCCGGGTGTTGGTGTCCAGCGGCAGGCCGTAGTAGTGGCCCTGCCAGAAGTTGGTCGACAAGGGCCCGGGGAACACCTTCTCTTTGTAAGCGTTGAAGTCGGGCATGATCACGTCCAGGGCCTCCAGAGCTCCCATGGCCGCCAGCTCCGGCACCCAGATGATATCGGCGCGGATCACGTCCGGGGCGGTCCCGCCGGCGATGCTGGTCAGGAGCTTCCGACGGAATTCATCGTATGGGACCTGTTGGGCCTCGACCCGGATGTTGGGGAACTTCTGGTGGAAGGCGGGGAGAACCTGCTCGTTGAAGACCTTAGTCTCCTCTGGATTGTAAGCGTGCCAGAACGTAATGGTCACCGGGCCCGGTGGAGTGGGCGTCGGGGTTACCACCCGCTCCACCACCACCGGCGTGGGGCTCGGGCCCGGGGTTGGGGTGGCTGCTGGCACGCACGCGGCGGCCAGGAGCGCCAGCAACATCCAGCCAATTCCGATCCGAAACGCAGAAGCTTTCAGTCGGGACATGGCGGCCTCCCTGTTAAAGTGGGTGCGAATTCCTTCCCAAGCCGTCGGGCGAAGCGCGGAGCGCATCAAACCCTCACCCCTCGAACGGTCAGGGCTTCAGGCCCCGCCCTCCTACCCCGAGGCGAATGGACGCGCAACGGATTGGTGACCTCCCCATCGGGCATTCTTATTTCGCTCAAGTAAGAAAGTGAGGCCAAAAAAACGCATCAAGCGGGTATAGGGACCGGGTCCTGCGGGGTTCGTCGGTGGACGGGCGACTTGAACAGCTCCCCTAACACCACACAGGCCGCGCCCCGCGCCCATGTTTCGTCCCCCGCCGGCTCGAGGACGACCTTCAATTCGTCCGCCAAGCCGTTGAAGGCGTGGGCCCTCAGGGCCTCCCGCATGGGCCCGAAGCGCCACTCCCCGGCCCGCACCCCCTCCCCGCCCACGATGACCAGTTGGGGGTTCAGGAGGTTGACCAGGATCGCGATCCCCATCCCCAGCCAGCGGCCTGAATCGGCCAGCAGCTTCCGAGCCAGTTCATCCCCCGCCTCGGCTGCGGCGACCACCGCCTCCAACGTCAGGGGCTCCGCCTCGGCCAGCCGCGTCGGCTCCCCCCGGGCGATGGCCGCCCGCGCCGCGCGCAGAACGGCCGGGTCAGCCGCCAGGGCCTCCAGACATCCCCGCTTGCCGCAATCGCACAAAGGGCCGTCCTCGATCATCGTGATATGCCCCAGTTCCCCCGCGCCACCCAGGGCTCCCCGGTAGAATTGGCCGTTGACGACGATGCCGGCGCCGATGCCCCGCCCGACCGTGACCACCACGAAATGATCCACATCACGCCCGTAACCGAACCACTGCTCCGCGATCGTCAGGGTGTTGACATCGTTCTCCAGATAGACCGGGATCCCGAAGTGGGCGGCGATCGGTTCGGCGATCTGGACGTTCCGCCAGCCGAAGAAGGGGGAATACCGACAGATCCCGCTCTCTCCATCCACAATCCCCGCCATCCCGATCCCGATGCCCAGCACCCGCGAGCGCTCCACCCCGCACTCGGCGATGGTAGCCTCCACCGCCCGGACGATCGCCCGAAGCACCTGGGTCAGGCGGGCCGACCTCAGGGGGGTCACCCGATGATGGAGGACCTTGGCATCCAGGTCGGTCAACGCGCTGGCGATGGCCTCCTTCATCAGCTTGACGCCGACCACGAAGCCGGCCTGGGGGTTGAGACGGAGGAGGATCGGCCGCCGGCCACCGCTGGATTCCCCGGTCCCGACTTCACGGATCAACCCCGCAGCGATCAGCTCGCCCGTGATCTCCGAGACCGCGGCCAGGCTCAGGCCCGAAAGCCGCGCGATGTCCGTGCGCGAGAGCGGACCCCGGCTCTGGATGAGGTTCAGAACCAGGTTGCGGTTGATGGCCTTGATCAGATCCCGACTGCCCTTCGGCGGACGGCCCACCCGGTCGCCTCTTTCTTAGTTTTTTGAACAAAGTATATGTGACAACCCCGAATTTGTCAAGAGGGCCTGAGATGGAGCTGGCTCAAGGCCCATGGGGGGAAGAGCCCTCGGGCGAGGGCTTTTCCGAACAGCGCCTCAAGAGGAAACAACGGCCTACCCATAAAACGCCGCGTGGATGCGCCGGACGGCCTCCTCCGCCTCGCTCTCCGCCACCACGAGGGAGAGGTTGTACTCCGAGGACCCCTGGGCGATGGAGAGGACGTTGATGCGGCCGTTCCCCAGGGCGTTGAAGACGCGGGCGGCGATCCCCGGCGTCGCCCGCAATCCCGCCCCGACCACCGCGATGACCGCCACTCGATCCATCGCCCAGATGTCCTCGATGTCCCGCCGGGCCATCTCCCGTTCGAAGGCTTTCCGCAACGCCCCCACCACCCGCGCGGCCGCTGCGGCAGGGATCACAAAGCAGATATTCTGTTCCGAGGAGGATTGCGAGATCATCAGGACGCTCACCCCCAGCTCGGCGACCGTCGCGAAGGTCCGGGCGGCCACCCCGGGCACCCCCAGCATCCCGCGGCCCTCCACCGTGATCAGGCTCAGGTTCTTGATCAGCGTCACCGCCTTCACTTGGCCGTTCCCTTGGGGCTCCGGGACGATCCAGGTGCCCGGGTGCTGAGGGTTCATGGTGTTGAGGATCCGCACGGGGATGCGCCGGTCGATGCACGGAAGCAGGGTGCGCGGATGGAGCACCTTCGCCCCGAAGTAAGCCATCTCCGCCGCTTCGATGTAAGAAAGCTCAGGGATCGTACGGGCGTTGGGGACGATCTTGGGGTCGGCGCTCATCACGCCGTTCACATCCGTCCAGATCCACACTGCTTCAGCGTCCAAGGCGTAGCCCAGGATGGTGGCGGAGAAATCCGATCCGCCCCGTCCCAGGGTGGTCGGTCGACCCTCCGGGGTGGCGCCAATGAACCCTGTCACCACCGGGAGGATCCCTTCCTCTAAGAGCGGCAGCAACACCGCCCGCGCCCGGGCCCGGGTCTGCTCTAAATCCGGGGAAGCCTCCCCAAACCGATCATCGGTGATCAGGAAGGTGTCCGCATCCACGGCCTGGGATGGGATCCCCAGGGCCCGCAGGGCGGCGGCCAGGATGCGGGCGCTCCAGCGCTCCCCCATCCCGGCCACTAAATCCGCCGTGGCTGGGGAAAGCTCCCCCAGTGCAGCCACCGCCCGAAGGATGGTCTCCACCCGCTCGAACCCACCCTCCAGCTCCGCCTGCAGCGCCCGCGCCTCTCCTTCTGACAGCCCGAGGGCCTGGACCGTGCGCAAGTGCCGGTCCCGGAGCGCCGTCAACGCCGCGCGCCAATCCGGCTCCCCACAAGCCGCTCTCTGGCTCATCCGGATGAGGGCATCCGTCACCCCCGCCATCGCCGAGACCACCACCACGAGCTGGGGATCCGCCGCGCGGTGCTGGGCGATCAGCCCGGCCACCCACTGGAACCGCTCTGCATCGCCCACCGAGGTCCCTCCGAACTTCATCACCCGCATCGCTGCCTCCGTCGTCTCGGGATAAAAAGCGACCCCCCGACCGTCTCTGGCCGGGGGGTCGTGGCGTTCTGGAATCGATGCGCTGTGGGACCTGTATCAGACAACAACCCAGACATCCCCCCGGCCGTTCCTCCAACCGGTGGTCATCGTCCCGGTCATCATCATCGCCATCGAGGGGATGTCTCGGAACACCCGTTCAAAGGCCATGCGAGCGCTCACCGAAACCCGGATGATGTGGTTCCATATTTTATCGAGATCCCTCAATCTGTCAACTGGGGGGCGCTTCGCGCCCGGCGTCCGCCTCCGCCGATTCCTCTTGCGCCGATTGGAAATCGGCCTTCATCGGCGCCTTGCGCCGAACGTCCGCCTACGCGGACGTCAAACCCTGGTCGGCGAAGGCCGATCACACACTACCCAACGAGCGCGACATGGATTACCATAGAGATTGGCATCCTACACCCGAGGGGATCTTCCATGACACGGGAGCCGGTGAAGCTCGCGATCATCGGGGGCAGTGGTCTTTATCAGATGGAAGCCCTGCAAGATGTGGAGGAGGTGCGGATCTCCACCCCCTTCGGGGATCCCAGCGACGCCATCATCATCGGCACGCTGGAGGGCCGGCGGGTCGCTTTCCTC
>DATMAC010000007.1:0-11149 GCA_035573655.1 Thermoflexus sp. | reverse complement strand
AATCTTTTGGGGGCCGAGCCGCGCGCCGAAGGCGCGCGGCTCGGCCCCCAAAGCCCCCAGAAGGAAACCCCGGATACCTGGATGGGCGTGGCGTGAGAAGGGCGGAATCGTTACGCGGCTTCCTGCATGAGGCGCCCTGGGTTGGAGGGCCCCTTCGCTTTATCCCTCCGATGTTCTCCTCTCTCCTCTCTCCTCAGTTGCCTGATGCAGTGAAACGCTTCCGCATGCGGTCCCCGTGGGTCCCTCTTGTCTCTGGGGTTCTCCTATGATATGCTGGCTCTCCGTGATGAGCGGCGAAATTCCTTTGCCATGAGGAATGGATGGACGATCCCTTTCTCTCCATCATCATCCCAGCCCATAACGAGGAGCGCCGGCTCCCTCGGACGTTAGCGCAGATCGATCGCTTCCTGCAGGAGTGGCGTCAGCCTGCTGAGGTGATCGTTGTTGAGAACGGCAGCACGGATCGAACGGCCGATATCGTGGAGGCCTTCGCGCGGGACCATCCGTATGTCCGGCTGATCCGGACCCCCCGTCGGGGGAAGGGTCTGGCAGTCCGCTTGGGGATGCTGGCCGCGCATGGCCGTTACCGCTACATTTGTGATGCGGACCTCTCCACGCCCATCGAGGAAGTGGTGAAGTTCCTACCGCCTCAGCTGGAGGGTTTCGACGTGGCCATCGGGAGCCGTGAGGTGGCGGGGGCGCGGCGGATTGGGGAACCGCTTTATCGCCATGTGATCGGCCGCCTCTTCAACGCGATCGTCCGCGCCTTGGCGGTCCCCGGGTTTCAGGACACCCAATGTGGCTTCAAGATGTTTCGCGCGGAGGTCGCCGAGGACCTCTTCCGGGTCCAGCGCTTGGATGGCATGAGCTTCGATGTGGAGGTGCTGTTCATCGCCCGGATGCGCCGCTATCGAATTGTAGAGGTTCCAGTGACCTGGTATTTCAACCCGGAAAGCCGCGTCCGGCTTTTCCGGGATAGCGTGAACATGTTCCGTGAGCTCTTGATGATCCGCTGGAACGCGTGGAAGGGATACTATGGGGCGGCGCAACCGGTCTCGACTTCCTCGGCCGACGCTCGTTGAGGAAGCAGCCCTCTGGCGGCGGGGATATCGGAACGTAGCGGGCCTGGATGAAGCGGGGCGGGGGGCGTGGGCGGGCCCGGTGGTGGCGGCAGCCGTGGTCCTCCCGCCGGATCCGGGATGGTTGCGCCAGCGCTTGGCGGGGGTGCGCGATTCCAAAACCTTGAGTCCTGCGGAACGGGAGGCGCTTTTCCCGGAGATCCTGCAGGTCGCGGTGGCCGTTGGGGTGGGGATGGCAGGTCCGGAGGAGATCGACGCGCTCGGGATCGTCCAGGCGACCCGCTTGGCGATGGAGCGGGCCTTGAAGGACCTTGCGGTGACCCCCGACGCGTTGATCATCGACGCCCTGACCTTGGCGGTCCCCCTCCCCCAGCGGGCCATCGTCCGGGCGGATGCCCGATGCCTCTCCGTTGCCGCGGCATCCATTGTGGCCAAGGTCACGCGGGACCGATGGATGGTGGAGATGGATCGTCTCTATCCGGGATATGGCTTCGCGGGACATAAGGGCTACGGCACGCCCGCCCATCGCCAGGCTCTGCGGGAGCATGGCCCCTGTCCCATCCACCGTCGATCCTTCGCCCCCGTTCGCTCTTCATGACTGCGAGGTTAGCCGCCTTCTCTCGAATGCCATTCACTTTATTGATCTTCGCGTTGCTAAAGGATCAATTGATCGAATAGCGTGTGGAATCAAGGATGGTGCGGGCTAATGGCCCCACCCCCTGGATCCCCCCTCCCCACCGCCCAAAGGGCGGTGGGGAGGGGGGATAAAAAGATATTTTGGGGGTGCGCCGGGCGCCGAAGGCGCCCGGCGCACCCCCAAAACCCCCAGGGGCCAAAACCCGCAGAAGCTTTAGAAATGCGCCATGATTGCTCCATTTAATTCGCGAAGATCAATAGCAAGCGCAGGGAGCAATGCGAGTCGCCTTGGTCCATGACTGGCTCAATCAAGTTGGCGGCGCGGAGGCGGTGTTGGAGGCGCTGGTGGAAACATTCCCCAGCGCCCCGATTTACACCAGCATCTATGCTCGGGATCGAATGCCGGCTCACTATCGGAGTTGGAAGATCCATACCACCTGGCTGGACGCGATGCCTTTCATCCATCGATATCACCAGCTTTATCTTCCTTTGTACCCTCTGGCTTTCGATGGCCTCAACCTTTCTGGGTATGATGTGGTCATCTCCAACAAAAGCGGGTTCTGCCACGGGGTGATCACCGGGACGTCCACCGCGCATCTTTGTTATTGTCTCACGCCGACCCGTTATGTTTGGGCGTATGAGGAATACATCGCTCGGGAGGGGTTGCCCGGCCCGGCCCGCCGTCTGCTCCGGCCGGTGATCACCGCCCTGCGGATCTGGGACCGAATCGCGGCGGATCGGGTGGACGCCTTCATCGCCATCTCGAGGGAGGTCGCGGATCGCATCCGAAAATTCTATCGACGCCCCTCCATCATCCTCCACCCACCAGTGGACGTGGAGCGCTTCCAACCTTCCTCCCGGACGGAGGATTATTTCCTGATCGTTTCCCGATTGATCCCCTATAAGCGGATCGATCTAGCTATCGAGGCCTTCAACCGGTTGAAGCTGCCCCTGCTCATCGTGGGGGATGGCCGCGATCGAAAACGCCTGGAGCGGATGGCCGGGCCGACGATCCGGTTCCTCGGACGGGTCCCAGCGGAACAGCTTCCCGATCTATATGCTCGATGCCGGGCTTTCGTTTTCCCAGGGGTGGAGGATTTCGGGATCGCGCCGGTGGAGGCGATGGCCGCCGGGCGTCCGGTGATCGCCTTCGCCGCCGGTGGGGCTTTGGACACCGTAATCGAGGGGGTAACGGGGGTGTTCTTCCGAGAGCCTGTGCCGGAAAGTTTAGCAGAGGCGGTGCGTCGTTTTGAAGACATCCGCTTCGACCCATCCGTAATCCGGCGCCACGCGGAGCGGTTTGACAAGCGGATGTTCCAGGAAAAAATAAAGAGGATGGCCGAGCAAGCGTGGGAGGCCGTTCGCCAGCATCAAGATGTGGAGCGGGCGCTTCTGGAGCGTTGGGCGGGTACGCTTCCATAGATCCGGAAGGGCCATGCGAGGTGTTGTGAAATGACCTTTGAGGAGTTGTTACGGATTTTGAAACGATGGGGATGGCTGGCGCTGATCCCGACAGCCCTGGGGATCCTGGCGGCCGGGCTGGCCCGCCCTTCGGCGCCGGTCTATCAGGCCTCCATCCGCTTTGCGGTGGGGATTCGATCCGGGTCTTATCGGGATTACGACTACGAGGGATATTATCGCTGGTTGTCCAGCGAATACCTGGCCGCGGCTGTCTCCGCGTGGATACGCAGCCGGGACTTCGCGGAACGGGTGGCGGCGGAGCTTCAGGCCGGTGGCCTCCATCTCCCCGCCCCGATGATCCAGGGGGCGCTGGCCTCCGATTACCAACGCTCCCTCCTGGTGCTTTATGTCACCGCTTCGGATCCGGAGACAGCGGAGGCGATCGCCCGGGCGGCGGCCGAGGTGGCGCGTCGGGAGGTCGGCCAGGTCTGGCCCCAGGCGGGGGAGGGCTTGGCGGTCCTGACGCCGTTGGATGTGCCCGCGGCATCCCCCATAGCGCCTCCCCTGCGATCCCGGCTGGAGGGACCCTTCCGGGCGATCCTGGGGCTCCTGGTCGGCGTCACCCTGACCCTTATCGCCTACTTCACGGATCCTCGAATTTGGGATCGAACCGATGTGGAACGCCTGGGCTTCCGTGTGCTGGGGGAGATCCCGCGAGGCAGGTAATTTCTGAGGGCTGTGGACGAAGCACTTGAAGAGGGCAAAGGGCTCCATGAGCTTCTGGGATCTTACGCAGATTCTACGGCGATGGGGATGGTTGATCCCGCTCCTGGCTATCGTAACGGCGCTGAGCGCCTTCGTGTACAGCCGGCTGCAGACGCCGGTTTACCGGGCGGTGGCGACGATCGCGGTGCAGCCGGCGCGGCCGGATTTCGGCCAGAGCCAGGCCGCCAAAACCCTCCTAAGCAGCTATGTGCAGATCATGTCCAGCGCGTATGGGGGAGGGGATCTCCATCAACCATCGGCCAGCCGGGTGATCCAAGCGTTGCAGCTGGATATGACGCCGGAACAATTACGGCGGAACGCGATTTTCTCGGCGGATGAGCGCAGCCTCCTGATTGAGCTGGAGATCCGATCCTCCGATCCCCAAGTCGCTCAGCGGATCGCGCGGACGTGGGCGGAGCTGTTCATCGAATGGCGTCGGACGGAGAACCAGAAGCTGCGCCAGGAAGATCAGATCGATGCGCTCCTGGTCGATCAGCCGGTCGCCAGCCGGTTTCGCCCGCAGACCGCGTTTAACGTCGCGGCCGGCCTGGTGCTGGGGCTGGTGTTGGGTGGCGCCATGGCGCTGGGGATCGGGTGGTTGGAGTTGGGCGCCAGGCGGGCCACCGAACAGTGGCTGTTGATCCAGCACTATATCCGCCTCCTCCGACGGCGGGGCTGGGCGCTGATCGTGTTCCCGGTGGTCGCTGCCGGCCTCGCCTTCGTGTACAGCCGGCTGCAGACGCCGGTTTACCGGGCGGTGGCGACGATCGCGGTGCAGCCGGCGCGGCCGGATTTCGGCCAGAGCCAGGCCGCCAAAACCCTCTTAAACAGTTACCTCCAGATCCTCTCCAGCGTCTATGGGGGGGATAATCCGAACCAACCCTCCGCGCGCCGGGTGATCCAGGAGCTGGGCCTGGCGATGGCGCCGGAGCAGTTGCGTCAGAACATGTCGCTTTCGCTGGACGAACGCAGCATGG
The DNA here is from genome assembly GCA_035573655.1 of Thermoflexus sp. Classification (GTDB taxonomy): domain Bacteria; phylum Chloroflexota; class Anaerolineae; order Thermoflexales; family Thermoflexaceae; genus Thermoflexus. Next base: position 6,291 of record DATMAC010000007.1, on the reverse strand, counting down.
TCATCCGCCTCGAGGTGCGCGCGACCGATGGGGAGCTCGCCAAGCGGATTGCCAAGCGATGGGCCCAGCAGTTCGTGGAATGGCGGCAGAAAGACAACGAGCGGCTCCGGCGAGAGGATCGGATCGACGCCTTGCTGGTGGATGAGCCGATCTATGTTCGCTTCCGCCCTCAAACGCGGGTGAACGTTGCCATAGGGGGCATATCGGGTGTCCTCATCGGGTTGGTCATCTTGTTCTTCGAGGAAGGCCTGGGGAGCCTGCGGCGATGGATGGAGGTTTCTTCCGGCGCCTCGCGTCGGGAGGAAATCCCTGAGCCCATGTGATTGCGGGTTGTGCCGTTCGGTAGTCGCCCCAATACGTGGGGATGAGCTTTCCGTGGGGAATTTCGGTGGGGTAGGGTCGTGAGATAAGGTAGGGATACCCCTTGTGGGTGCCCTATCGAGATGGGTTGTCCATATTCCCTCTGCGATCGCCTCGCGGCGTAGCGAAAAACAAAAATAGGGTGGGGGAGATGCCCGCTCAAATAGGACCTCAACGTTGGCCGATTGTGGCCGAGGCCTATCGGATCCTGCGAACGAATTTGGAGGCGCTGCGCCTGGAGCATCCTCTTCAGGTATCCCTGATCACACCGGCGACCCCGGGGGAGGACGCCGCTGAGGTGGCCCTTTATCTCGGCTTCGCTTTCGCTGAAGCGGGGCGGCAGACCCTGCTGGTGGACGCCGATCTGGCGAAACCCCGGCTCCATGAAGCTTTTGGGGTGTCTTCCTCAACCGGGCTCAGCACGCTACTGACGGGGGCTGGGGGGTCTATTGATGCCCATTTGGTGGAGACGGGGATTCCGGGATTGTGTTTGCTGCCCGCAGGCGCGCCCGACGTGAATCGGTTACCCCCCGCTCCTCGGAAGTTCGGAGAGCTCCTGCAGGCCCTCCGGCGGCGGGCAGAGCGGATCCTGATTTACGCGCCATCGGTCCAAACCACCAGCTGGACCCTCGACCTGGCCGGGCACAGTGATGGGGTGCTCTTGATCGCCCGCGTTCGATCCACCCAGCGGGTGCATCTGCTCCAAGCCCGTGAGGCTTTGGAACGTGTGCATGCGACCGTGCTGGGGGTGATCCTCTGGGGTAGGTGAATTAAACTAAAATGATCGTTGGGAAGCTTCCCCACGCACAATCCCTAACGGGGTTTTCAGGCGAGCCCAATGGAGGAGGTTTCGGGATGGCATCGATCAAAGCGCTGATCCTGAGCGGAGGGAAGGGGACCCGCCTCTATCCCTTAACCTTCACCAGCGCCAAGCAGTTGATTCCCATCGCCAACAAACCGGTCCTCTTCCGGGTCATTGAAACTGTCAGAGATGCAGGCATCACGGATATCGGGATTGTGGTGGGGGATACCGCCCCCGAGGTGATGGCGGCGGTGGGCGATGGGAGCCGATGGGGGGTGAAGGTGACCTACATCCGTCAGGAGGCCCCATTGGGCTTGGCCCATGCCGTGAAGATCTCCCGGGACTATCTGGGGGACACCCCTTTCGTGATGTTCCTGGGCGACAACGTGATCCAGGGCGGAATCCGTCATCTGGTGCAAATGTTCCTGAATAGCGACTACGATGCCCAGATCGTCCTGAAGGAGGTCCCGGATCCTCAGCACTATGGCGTGGCGGAGCTGGAGAACGGGCGCATCGTGCGGCTGGTGGAAAAGCCGCGAGAGCCCCGCAGCAACTTGGCTCTGGTGGGGATCTATCTCTTCCGGCCGCCGATCTTTGAAGCGGTGGAGGCGATCCGCCCCAGCTGGCGAGGCGAGCTGGAGATCACCGACGCCATCCAATATCTGGTGGAAAAGGGGTACAAGGTCTATCCGTACATCCACACCGGATGGTGGATCGACACGGGGAAACCGATCGACATGCTGGCGGCCAACAGCCTGGTGTTGGAGGAACTGGAGCCGCGGGTGGAAGGTTATGTGGACCGGGATTCCGTGTTAGAAGGGAAGGTGGTTATTGAGAAGGGCGCGGAGATCATCAACAGCCGCGTGCGCGGTCCGGCGATCATCGGGGAGCACACGCGGATTGTGAACAGTTATATTGGCCCCTTCACCAGCATCTATCACCATTGTGAGATCATCAACAGCGAGATTGAACACAGCATTGTGCTGGAGCACTGTCGAATTGAGGACATCCCTCGAATCGCCGACAGCTTGATCGGCCGCCGCGTGGTGATCACCCATTCGCCGATGAAACCGAAGGCATATAAATTCACTTTGGGGGATTATAGCCAGGTGGGGATCATTTGAACTGGGGATGAGCAGGCCGTCTCCTTAGAATGGGGGTCGCCGTCGGCGGCTCCACTCGCCCCAAAATTCCCCCAGGTTTGAAGGCCAGTCGATCGATGAACGGAGCGGGGCCCTTGCGTACGGAAACCCAACGGGTGGTGATCACCGGGATGGGGGCGCTCTCCCCCCTCGGCCTCAATGTACAGGCGTTCTGGGAGGGGCTGATCGCGGGCCGCTCCGGTATCGGCCCGATCACCCAGTTCGACGCCTCGGGGCTCCCGGTCCGGATCGCCGGTGAGGTCAAGGGGTTCGATCCCACTGTAGCCCTCCCGCCTAAGGAAGCCCGCCGCATGGCGCGCTGTTCCCAATTCGCGGTCGTGGCGGCTCTGGAGGCGGTGCGGGACGCCGGTTTCACGGAGTTCCCTGATCCCGAGCGGGTCGGGACGCTCATCGGGGTGGGCATGGGGGGCTACGAAGTGGCGGATCGTCAGATTCAGATCTTCCGCACCCATGGGTTGGGACGCGTGAGTCCCTTCGCCCTCGTGGCCTCGATCCCCAATATGCCGAGCCATCACGTGAGCGTCTACTTCGGCGCCAGAGGTCCGATCGCCACGGTGGCGGCGGCATGCGCCACCGGCGCGCAGGCGATCGGCGAGGCGGCGGAGTGGATCCGCCGGGGGATCGCTGATGTGGTCATTTGCGGTGGGGTGGAAGCGCTGATCACGGATTTCGCCATTGCGGGCTTTGCGGCCATGCGGGCGCTCTCCACCCGGAACGATGAACCTGAGCGGGCCAGCCGTCCCTTCGATGCCCATCGGGATGGCTTTGTCTATGCGGAGGGCGCTGGGATCCTGGTGTTGGAGCGGCTTTCCCACGCCCGCGCTCGAGGTGCTCGGATCTACGCGGAGGTGCTGGGTTACGGCAACGCGGCGGATGCTCATCACGTGGCCGCCCCCGAACCGGATGGGGCGGGGGCGGTCCGTGCGATGCGTTGGGCTCTGCGGGATGCGGGGGTTGGCCCAGAGGAGATCGACTACATTAACGCCCACGGAACGTCCACCCGGTTGAATGACCCGATTGAAACGGTGGCGATCAAACAGGTTTTCGGGGAAGCGGCTTACCAGATCCCGATCAGCGCCACCAAGTCCATGATCGGCCACACGATGGGGGCCGCAGGGGCCTTGGGAGCCATCGCTACTGTGTTGACCATTGTTCACGGGATCATCCACCCGACGATCAACTATGAGACCCCAGACCCGGCTTGTGATCTGGACTATGTGCCCAATGTGGCACGCAAAGCCCAGGTGCGCCGGGCGTTGGTGAACGCCTTTGGGTTCGGGGGGCATAACGTTTCATTGGTTCTCGGGCGCTGCGAAGGGTTATAAGGGCAGGCGCAAGGCCTGCCCCTCCAAGGCGCCCGCGTAGGAGGTGTGAGCGAATGATCTGGCGCAGGGTGCGTGAGCTCCTGACGGGGCGGATCTCGGAATCCGATCCGGATGCGATCTGGCTATACGTGCAATGCGGGCGATGCGGAGCGCCGGTCGCCGTCCGGGCCGACCGCCGGTATGATGTGAACCCTGATGAGACGGGGACCGGTTATGTGCTGATTAAAGAGATCATGGACGATCGCTGTTTCCGGTTGATGCGGGCGGAGGTCCATCTGGATGCTCAGTATCAAGTCATTGAGCGAACCATCGAAGGGGGGCGCTTTCTGAGTCCGGAGGAATATCAGCAACTACGCGGCGTGTGAAGGGAACGCTTTAGGCGTTGGTTGAATCCCTACTGCTCGGAGTTTTCGTGGGCTGGGCCGGTGGCCTTCGGCCACCGGCCCAGCCCACGAACGATTTTTCTCTCCCCTCCTCGCAGCCCTTTGGACCACGGGGAGGGGAGAGGGGCCATCCACATGTCTAATGGATAACGCACTGCTGCTTTTTTGGGGGGCGGAGGGCGCCTTCGGCGCCCTCCGCCCCCCAAAGGCCCCTAGGGCAATGGCTTGAAAGGGCGTTCCGTCTTCAACCATCAAACGTGGAAAAAGCATCATCCATTCGCACAGGAGGATCTCCAAACAATGAAAGTTGTGCGCAACGACACGTATATCCAGCGTCGGGCAACGATTGGTAACTGGGCCTTTCCCATCGGGTATATCATCCTGATCCTCGGATTGGTGACCTCCTTGTTGTATCCACAGTTCCCGACGATCCCTGTGGTTGCGTTTTTCGTAGGCTTTGGGTTAACCCAAGTGGGGATTTATTACATCCATCGCTTTGTGCGCCCGGATCGCCCGGAGGTTGCCCTGACCCAGGCGCTGAAAGGCCTGGACGATCGATACGTCCTCTATCACTATATGCTCCCGGCGGACCACGTTCTGGTGGGCCCGGATGGCGTGCGGACCTTTGTGGTCAAATGGCAGCATGGGCAGATCCGATGCCGGAACGACCGATGGTCTCAGCCCATGGGGATCCTCCGTCGGTTCCTGCGCTGGATGGCCCAGGACACGCTGGGGAACCCCACCCGCGAGGCCCAGCTGGAAGCGGAATCCCTCCGTCGTTATTTCGCCCGACATCTGGAGGGAAAGGAAATCCCCATCCAACCGGTGATCGTTTTCACCCATCCGGAGGCTCGCTTGGACATCGAGGGCAGCAGCATCCCGGTCGTTCACGCTCGGAAGCTGAAGGAATGGTTGCGCAAGGAAGGGCGACACGCCTCTCTCCCTCAGGATCTGCGGGACGCGCTGTGGCGGATCCTTCCGGCCCCCGATCAGGAGGAGCGATCTTAAATCGGGGAGCTTTTCAGGTGTGGGGAAGGCCCTCCATTCGGTATCGGCGATGGTTTTTTGTGTGGGACGCGGGCCCCTGAAGGCAGCCCGCGTCCCATTTCTGACAAGTTCTGACAAGAAGCGCTGCGGGCTGTTCCGGATCGCCCACAGCGTCTCAATCCTTGCGAGTGATCTGCATGGGGGCTCATCGGACAGAGGAAGCCATAGCCGGGTAACCCCGATGCTCTAGCTCGGCCAGGAATTTCTCAGCTTCCATGGCCGCCATCGCCCCGAACCCTGCTGAGGTGATCGCCTGCCGGAACCATCGGTCATGCACCTCGCCGGCCGCGAAGACCCCGGGGACGCTGGTGTGCAGTCGCTCGTTGACTTTGATGTAGCCGGCCTCGTCCATCTCGAGCTGCCCACGGAACAAAGCGGTGTTGGGCTCGTAGCCGATGAAGATAAACACCCCGTCCGTGGGGTGCTCCCATTCCTCACCGGTCTTCACGTTCTTCAACCGCACCGCCCGCACTTTACCTTCGCCCAGGATGGCGGTGACGATGGTGTTCGTGATGAAGGCGACCTTGGGGTTGCTCCGCGCGCGCTCCTGAAGGATGGGCTGGGCGCGGAATTGATCCCGACGATGGATGATGGTGACCTTCCGGGCATAGCGGGTGAGGAAGAGCCCCTCTTGGAAGGCGCTGTCGCCACCGCCCACCACCACGACGTCCTTGTCGGTGAAGAAGAAACCATCACACGTCGCGCACACCGAAACCCCTCGCCCCCAGAACTCCTGTTCGCCGGGGATGTTCAAGCGGCGCGGGTTCGCCCCGGTGGCCACGATCACGGCCTTCGCCTCGTATTCCTCGCTGTAAGTGCGAATTCGGAAAGGATGGCGCTGGAAGTCGACCTCGATGGCCTCATCGAACTCGAAGCGGGCACCGAAGCGCTCCGCCTGCTGTTTCATTCGCTCGGCCAGCTCCGCGCCGCCGATCGGCTCCGGGAAGCCCGGGAAGTTCTCCACCACGTCCGTGGTGGCGATCTGCCCGCCCACGCTGTTGCCGGTGATCACCAATGGGGAGAGATTCGCCCGCGCTGCGTAGAGGGCCGCCGTCAACCCGGCTGGCCCGGCGCCTAGGATAATCAAGTTCTCCATCGAGCTTACCTCCAGGAAAGATGGGCCTCTAAGGATCTCAAGGGGCTGGGAGACTGCTAAAGACGGGCGCCAAAGCGCCCGACCCCTTTGGGTTTTGGCTCCCTGGGGTTTAGGG
>DATMAC010000006.1:0-20619 GCA_035573655.1 Thermoflexus sp. | reverse complement strand
CTCGTCGATGACCTCCAATTCCACCCGATGAAGGTTCAACTCATCGAAGGCGAAACGAAGGATCGTGCGGGTCGCGTCCGTGCCATATCCTTGGTCCCAATAAGCTTTCTCCCCCAGGGCGATGCCGAAGACCGCACAACGATTTTTCCAGTCGATCCGATGCAGACCGACGTGGCCGATGTGCACCCACTCGTCCCCCACGCGGACCTCCACAGCGAATATGAAGTCCTCCCGGCGTTGCTGGCGTTGGAGCATGTTCTCAAACCACTGCTCCTTCTGTGCAGTGGATAGAGGCATATACATTAGCAGATACCGCCGCACCTCCGGATCGTTGAACCAGCGGACGAAGGTAGGGATATCCGACCGCTCGATGGCCCGCAGACGGACTCGTTCTCCATAGATCATGGCTGGCAACTCCAGGCGAATAGATGATCCCCGTGTTATGGGCCATTGTAATCCGTTCTCAGGGTTCAGCAAGTGGGGGCCGGTGATTGAATTCTGTCCCCTTGAGGGGTGTGGGGGATCGGACGGCCTTGCCCGTGCGGAAAACCCGGCCTCATGGGGCACCCGCAAGGGGTGCCCCATCCCATGAACATACCTCTGCCGCGATGTCCTGTAGAAGGATCATCCACACGCGTAGCGGCGCTATCACGCCTTGTTCTGCCATCCCGTTGCCCTGGCTTCCTGGCGAGCGGCGGAGTCCATCCAGTGCAGGCATAGACTGGACGGGATTAGAATATCCCTCTGAGCGGGCTAAATCATCTATTCAGGCAGCGGTTGATCGACAGCTGAAGGAGGGTGGGTCCTGATGGAAGCTTCCTCTTCGCGAAGGGCGCGGACGGCCGTTCGATACGGTGGGCAGGCGGTGCTGGAGGGGGTGATGATCCGAGGGCCGAGCGGGCTCGCCGTGGCCATCCGGGCGCCGAACGGCCAGATCGCCCTGCGGACGATCCGCCTTCCGCCTCGTCCGAAATGGCAACGCTGGCCTTTCATCCGCGGGGTGATTATCCTGTGGGAGACCCTTCGTTGGGGCATGGAGGCCCTTTGGTTCTCCGCGGCGATCGCCGCGGGGGAGCCGGAGGATCCAGAGGCCATCCGGAGCCCGGCCGCGCTGCTCACCATGGCGGCTTCCCTAGCCCTGGCGTTGGGGATCTTCCTGCTATTCCCCGCCTTCCTCGCGGAGGGGATCGAGCGCCTGCTGGGGCTGTCGATGGGGATCCGGACCGTCCTGGAGGCTCTCTTCCGTCTGGGGCTGGTGATCGGTTACCTGATCGCGGTGGGGCGCCATCCCGAGATCCGCCGGGTGTTCGCTTACCATGGGGCGGAGCACAAAGTGGTGCACGCCCTGGAGGCGGGCGCCCCCCTCACCGTCGCCGGGGCCCGTCCTTTCCCAACGGCCCATCCCCGTTGCGGGACCGCCTTCCTGCTCACGGTGATTGTGGTCGCGGCCATTCTCTTCGCTTTCCTGCCCGCATCGACCCTGATCGAGCGGCTGGCCCTGCGCCTCGCGCTGCTTCCGGCCTTAGCCGCCTTCTCCTACGAAGTGCTGTGGCTCAGCGCGCGGTATCAACACGTGCGGCTGGTGGCCGCCCTCTCCGCTCCGAACCTCTGGCTGCAGCGGCTGACCACTCGGGAGCCGGATGAGGCGATGTTAGAGGTTGCCCTGGTCGCCCTTCAGGCGGCACGGGAGATGGAAGGAACCCGCAATCCTTCTTGAACTCCAAATTTTACTCTATTGCAAACAACAGCGGTGGTTATTTCAACTCGCGGGGAAAAGACCATGCGAGGTTCCCTGTGGAACCCATCCACGTGGTCCATCGGTTTGCTCCTAAGTGCCCTGTTCCTCGCCCTGACCCCAGGGACGGATTTTGGAACCATCGATGGGGATATGGTTTATTGGGAGACGGTAGCGCTGGTGGAAAGAGGAAGTGCCGCTATTCACCCTCGCCCGGAGTTATTTAACCCCCGTTGATTGAGCGTGGATTCCTTCAGCCCCGTTGGGATGGGCAATGGTTTACCCGCTACCAGTTGGGTCAGCCGCTGGCTGCTTCCCCTTTCTATGGGATCGGCCGAATCGTCGGAGGCGCGGAGTCCCCAACCACGCGCCTGTTCGTGAACATGCTGCCGGCCCTGGCGATGGCGGGGACAGGGGCACTTCTATACGAATGGGCCCGCCGGATCTGGGGCATCCGAGCGGCGTTGGGGATCACGGCGCTGTTCGCCCTGGCGACCCCTGCGCCTGTCTACGCTCGCCTTTTCTTCCCTGAAGCGCTGATCGCCTTCTGCCTGCTGCTCGGGTTTCGCCTCATGAGCTCCGGCCGGTTGACGGAGATCACCCTGGGTGGTCTGGCAATCGGTTGGGCGGTGCTGACCCGGGAGGGGGCCGTGGCAGCTTTGCCCGCCGCCGCGCTCTATCTTCTCCTCCAGGGCCGGACCTGGCGACAGCGTCTCTCGCTCTTGGGATGGTGGGGGATCGGCCTGGGGATCCCGCTCTCCCTCCTGCTTTGGCATAACACCTACCGCTTTGGCAGCCCCCTTCTTCACGGCTATCAGGGGGAGGACTTCACGTCCTCTCTGTGGGAGGGTGTCCTCGGGCTGTTGCTCAGCCCGGGCCGTGGCTTGTTGTTTTATGCCCCTCCGGTCCTGCTGGCCCTCCCGGGCGTGGTGTCGCTGGGACGACGCGATCGAGCGCTGGTTTGGGCGGTGGCGGCTCTCTTCGGAGGATACGTAGCCCTGTATGGCCAATGGTGGGCCTGGCATGGGGGATGGTCATGGGGACCACGCTTCCTGATGCCGGTGATCCCCTTCCTGCTTTTGATGACGGGGGATGCGCTTCGGCATCGGCTGGGTCTCCGGGCCGCTCTGGGGCTGGGGGCTTTGGGATTCCTGGCCCAGCTTCCTGGGATCTTCACCGATCACAATGCTTTTCATTTGTGGTTGTTCAGCGCCGGGGGCTATTCTGACGTTCCCCACACTTGGTTCCGACCGGAGGTATCCCCTATCCTCGGCCAGTGGCGTTTCCTCCTGAACGGAACCGCATGGGCTCCGGCCCTTCATCGTCTGGAGGCGCTGGGAATCGCTCCCCCGGTGGCCTGGGGCCTGCGAATGGGGATCTTGGCTCTGGGAGGCCTTGGTCTGTGGGGGCTGACACGGAGCCACGCGCCCGGGGAACCTCCCCAGGCGGCGTTCAGGCTGCAAACCGTAGCGACCGGCGCCCGCTGGGGATTGTTGGCTGGGTTGATCGCCCTGAACGCCGTCGCCGCCTTCGGATGGGTGCGGGCCGTCCGACAGCCGTTCTGCGACGGTCAAAGGAGGCGCTGCGTCGGGCAGCGTTTCGGGGGGCAGATCGAGTTGGTGGCGTTCTCCGTGCAAGCGAACACCGTGCGGCCGGGAGATCCGATCGGATTGACGCTCTGGCTTCGAACCCTTCGCCCGGTGACGGAGCCCCTCAGCGTCTATGTGCATGTTTTCCCGGCGAACACTCCCAATCCTCCCTTGGTCTTCCAGGAAGATCACGCGCATCCGGCCTTTTTGCCGCTTCCGCGCTGGAAGTCGGGTTGGCTCTACAGCGACTTCTATGCGTTACGGGTGCCTGATTCCATTCCCCCAGGGGTTTACTGGATAAAAGTAGGCTTTTACCGCCGCTCCCCTCCTGGCGGTCGGATCCCTGTCGAAGGATCTGGGGCGGATGGGGTTTCCCTCACAGAGATCCAGGTGGTGCCTGCTGCTTCGAGCGAGGCCTTCAGGTAAGGATTCTTCTCAACCGAGATCCGTGCGATGATCCAAATATCCCAAACAGCGCAAATCGCATAAACTCTGATAAAGGAATTCTTCTCGCCGAGGAACCCGATGGAAATCGGCCTTGTGGGGATGCCCAATGCGGGCAAATCGACCCTGTTTAACGCCCTGACCCGCCACCGTGTGCCCACGGCGCCTTATCCCTTCACGACCATCGAGCCGCATCGAGGCGTGGTGCCCGTGCCGGATCCCCGACTGGAGGCTCTGGCGCGGATCGTTGGGCCGGAGCGGGTGGTTCCGGCCACGTTGACGGTGGTGGACATCGCCGGGTTGGTTCGAAATGCCCACCGGGGGGAGGGCTTAGGGAACCAGTTCCTGGCCCACATCCGCGAGGTCGATGCCGTCCTGATGGTGCTGCGGGGTTTCGATGCGCCGAACATCCCAGCCGGACTGGGCGAGGTGGATCCGCTCACCGAACTGGAGGTGCTGGATTTGGAGCTGGCGCTGGCGGATTTAGAGACCGTGCGCCGGCGCCTGGAGAAGACCCGCAAGGCGGCCAAGGCGGATCCTCACGCCTTCGCGGAGACCCTCGCAGCGCTGGAGGACCTGGCGGCCCATCTGCAGGCTGGACGTCCGGCCCGAACCTGGCCGGCGCGGGCAGCGTGGCAGGAGTTGTTGCGGGAGCTCTTCCTGCTGACGGATAAGCCCCGCCTGATCCTTCTGAACGTGGGAGAGAAGGACCTCCCGGAAGGTGGGCCGGTGGCCGCCGAGCTGGCCCGTCGGGCGGCTGTGGAAGGCAGCCCCTTTCTCGTCGTTTGCGCGGAGCTGGAGGCCGCCCTGAACGAATGGCCGGAGGAGGAGGCCCGGGCCTACCGGGAAAGCCTGGGGCTATCCGGTTCCGCTCTCGATCGCCTCATCCAGGTCGCTTACACGCATCTAGGCTTGATCACCTTCTTCACCATCACGGGAGGCCGGGAGGTCCGGGCCTGGCCCATCCCCCGCGGAACCCGAGCCCAGCAGGCGGCTGGGCGGGTGCACTCGGATATGGAACGGGGCTTCATCCGGGCGGAGGTCATCCCGTGGCATCTCCTGGTGGAAGCGGGCTCCCCCCAGGCCGCGCGGGAGCGAGGGCTCTGGCGGATCGAAGGGCGCGATTACGAGGTCCAGGATGGGGATGTGCTCCACTTCCGGTTCCATGCCTGAGCCCGGAAGCCGGCGCAGCCCGAAGGGGCCAGCAAGAGGGCCTCTAAGAAGCCCGAGTCAGGAGGGAAGCGTGAGCGCATCGATCCATGTGGGGAACTCCCGGGGCGTGGCGCTGGTCACGGGCGCCGGCCGAGGGCTGGGGGAAGCCATCGCCTTGGGCCTGGCGGCCCGGGGTTTCCACGTCGTGGCCAACGACATCCACCTGGCCGCGGCGGAGCGGACGGCGGCGCGCATCCGGGGGACAGGCGGCTCCGCCGAGCCTTTCCACGCCGATGTAGCCAACCGGGTCGCCGTCGGCGCGATGGTGGCGGAGATCCTCGCGCGTTGCGGCCAATTGGACCTGGTCATCCATCACGCGGAGGTCCACCCCCATCGATCCCTGCTGGAGATGGGGGAATACGAATGGGATCGCACGATCGCGGTGATCTTGAAGGGGGCCTTCAATTTGTTGCAGGCGGCGGCCCCCGGGATGATCGCCCGGGGGCGCGGGGCCTTCGGGTTCCTGGCCCCGGTGGAGGTTCTAAACAGGGGGAGGCTGCACGCCGCCTACGGGGCGGGGAAGGCGGGGTTGATCTTTCTGGCCCACGCCGCCCGGGAGGCGTTCAACTCCCTGGGTGTGGCGCTGCATCTGCTCCTCATCGAGGAGCAGAGCCAGGGTGAAGCGGAGACCGCCGTTCTGGAAGCGGACTTGGCGTCCGCTCTGGATGGCATCGCCCGGCTGGATGGAACAAGCCACACCTTTCGGATCCGGAGGTGATCCCTCGGTGGCCCAGGGCGCGCCTCAGGCGAGCAACCCGCCGGATGCGATCGGCTAAGTTGGGATGGATGACCTTTTCGGGTTTTTGGTCCCTGGGGATTTGGGGGCGAGCCGGGTACCTTTGGCGCCCGACTCGCCCCCCAAAATGCTTTTTCTCCCCCTCCTCACGGCCCCAAGGATCGTGAGGAGGGAGAATCTTCCGCCTCCTCACGAGCGCTCCCAATAAAGCGCTAGTGGTTTTTCCAGATTTTTGGGGGTACGCGATGGGGAAGCCCAATGGCCCCCAGCCCCCAAAGATCCCCCGGAGAGGGCATAGGGTCTTATCGACTGGATGAAGCACAAGTGCTCCTTCCAGATTTGTTTTTTAGTTTTGGCCCCCCAAAATACTTTTGATCCCCCCTCCCCACGGCCCCTTGGGCCGTGGGGAGGGGGGATCAAGGGGGGTGGGGCCATTGATCCGCACCATCTCATACTCCTCAAAACAAATCCGGATGAAGTGCGAGTCGGCCAGAATGTGAGGCAGCGGAACGGGCGTGGTATGATGATCCTGGGGTGGGTTCGAGTCAGAGCCGCACCCTTTCTTCAAGCGGCTTGTTGCCGTTCATCTTGAAAAATGAGGCGGGTCACGATGGAAGATCTGTATCGAGAGCTCATTCTGGACCATTATGAGAACCCTCGGAACTATGGAGAGCTTCCGGACGCCGATATCTCCTATGAGGACGACAATCCATTGTGCGGGGATCGGGTTCGGATCGACCTGAAAGTGCAGGATGGGCGTATTGTGGACGTGCGGTTTTCGGGGAAGGGGTGTGCGATCAGCCAGGCTTCGGCCTCGATGCTTACGGAGCGGATCAAGGGGGCCACGGTGGAGGAAGCCCGGCGGTTGACCCGGGACGACATCCTGGAGATGTTGGGGATCCCCCTGGGGCCGGCGCGCATCAAGTGCGCCCTGCTCTCCCTGAAGGTCCTGAAGGCCGGTCTCTACGGCCTGCCGAAGATCGATTGGGATGAGCTCGGATGATGTTGAATCCCGAGCTTCCGCGCGTTGTCCGGGGAAGCGATCCAGCGCGGGGGAAGGGCATGAGACACGACGAGCCGGCCTGATTGGGCCATGAGCACTCAATGTGGCTTTGTTGCGAAGATGAAATTTTCTATGAGGGATGGGCCGCTTACGCGGCCCATCCCTCATAGAAATCCTAACTTACTTACTTAAACGGGCCGCCTACTCCTAAGGGCGAACGGCCTGTGGGTTTTTACGAATCGAGGCATTCTATCAGCCGCTGTCAGCCGCTGAAACCTCCACCACCGGATAAATCGCTCCTTCCTCCTAGAGGGGACGCCCCTGGATGATCACATCGGCCTCTCCCAGTTGGGCGAGCTATGGAGGAAGCAGCCAGCGCGAGGCTGATCATATCAAGCCGTCCCCAGCCTCTTTTGGGCGGATCGTTATTGGATGTTGACTGGAGGGACCCGGACCATGACGCCGATCTCCATCGCACTCCGGACCCAGGGGTAGTGGGAAATTTATTTCGACCCCCAAAAGCACAAAGCTTCAAGAGGGTGTAATCACTACCTTGAGCGCTTTCCCCTGGGCCATGACCTGGAGCCCCTCCATAATCCTCTCAAGCGGCAGGCGGTGAGTAATCAAGCGCTCGACTGGGATGGATCCCTGAGCGATCAACTCCAGAGCCATTTGGTTGTGGCGAGGCGTAGATCCATAAGCGCCCACCACGGACAGCTCACGGTAATGGATCTGGTTGGCATCGCAGCGGATAACAGGTTGATCCTTCGGCAGCCCTGCGAACAGGCAAATCCGTCCCCGACGGGCGGCCATTGCGATCGCTTGTTCCACCGCCTGCGCCGAGGGAGCGGCCACAATGACCACATCGCTCCCATAACCGCCAGTGAGTTGACGGACACGCTCGACCGGATCGATGTCTGCTGAGCAGATCGCTTCGTCCGGAGCTGTCCGCTCCGCGGCCATCCGCAGGCGGGCAGGATCCACATCGATGAGGAAGACCCGCTGGGCTCCGCGGGCTCGCGCCAGCCAAGCATGCATACAGCCAATAGGTCCTGCACCCAGGATGGCCACCGTGTCGCCCGGCCCTGTGCGGACCTGCTCTTGACCGTTCAGGACGCAGGCCAGCGGCTCCGTTAGGGCCGCTGCCTCATCGGAGAGATGCTCGGGGATGCGATGCAAGCCGCCTTGCCGGAGCACCTTAGAAGGAACACGCATGAAAGTTGCAAAACCACCATCATAGTGATAGCCGATTGATTCTAAGTTCTCGCACACGGTCTGGAGCCCGCGTTGACAGTAACGACATTGCCCACAGGGTATGGCGGCGATGACTTGAACCCGATCCCCAACGGACCAGTCAGTGATCCCTTCTCCTACAGCCACAATCTCTCCTGCCACTTCGTGTCCCAACACCCGAGGAAGGACCAAGTGGGCATGCCCGTGTCGAAAGATCTTAACGTCTGTGCCGCAAAGGGCGCAGGCTCTCACCCGGATGACTACCTCGCCGGGGCCGGGCTCCGGATCCGGGTCTGTCTCAAGCTCCAGGTGACCTGGGGCGTAAAGCCGCGCGACGTTCATGGTTCCTCCCCGATGGAAAGGAGATCGAAAACCTCCTCAACCGATGTGGCCGTGCGCAGTCGAGTTGCTTTTGCCGGATCCATCAAAATCTGCGCCAAGCGGGAGAGCAGGCCGAGGTGCTCGTCCCCGGGGATAGCCAATGCGAGGCACACGAAAACCTGTTCTCCCTCCCAATCCACGCCATGAGGGAACCGGAGATACGCGAGCGCTGGGCAGCGGATCCAGACCCGGCTCGCATCGGTGCCGTGGGGGAGGGCAAAGCCCTCCCCCACGTAGGTGGAGATCTGGCGCTCCCGCTCCAGCATGGCCTCGACGTAAGGGGGCTCGACCGCTCCGATCTCGACCAGGACCTGTCCTGCCTGCCGGACCGCGTCGAAGCGTCCTGTTGCCTGGCACTGGAGACGGATCGCCTGGGGGCGCAATAGCCCTCGGTAGATTGTTAGCTCCCGATCCATGCGTCCTCCTCAATCCACGTATCCTCTTGGATCGCCCGGGCCAGACGATCGAAAATCGGATCGCCCAGGAAGGTGTTGAAGGCCAGGATCACTTTATCCGGGGCGACCTCGCGGGCGCGCTTCGCCAGCCCTCGATGGCACAGCACCACGTCCGCGTCTGTCGGAATGCGATTCACCGTGGTATGCTCAATATGAACCGTGGACTTCTGCAGCTTCTGGCGAAGCTGGGAGACCAGTAGAGCACTGCTTCCCATCCCCGCCTCGCAGGCGATCACAATCTTACGCACCTCACTTCCCCGGATCTTCCCCATCTTTCATCCCTCCTCGGATGGGGACAGCTTGAGGAGAACACTGGCGATCACGCAAGACACTGCGCAACCAACCACGATGCCGGCCAGGGTGGCCAGGTGCCCACCTTTAGGGGTCATGGCAAGCTCGGCGAAAATACTCCCTGGTGACGGGGTAGCTACCAATCCAGCTCCGGTTAACAGGAACGTAAAGATAGCTGACATCCCCCCGGCGATCATGGCCAAGATAAGGATCGGCCGCATCAGGACATAAGGGAAGTACACCTCATGGATGCCGCCGAAGAAGTGGATCACGATGGCCCCTGGCACCGAGGGGCGAACCGAGCGGGGACCGAAAAGCCAGTAAGCGATGAGAAGCCCCAAGCCCGGCCCCGGGTTCGTTTCAAGCAGGAAGAAGATCGATTTACCTTTCTGAGCGGCTTCGGCCACTCCCAAAGGGGCTAACACGCCGTGGTTAATGGCGTTGTTCAGGAAAAGGACCTTGCCCGGCTCGATGATGATCGAGGCCAGGGGGAGCAGACGGGCCTGGACCAGGAACGAAACGCCTGCCGCCAGGGCCTGGGAGATCGATTCAACCACGGGTCCGATGAGGATGTGGCCCAGGACCGCCAACACCGCGCCCAGGATGCCTGCCGAGAAGTTGTTGATCAACATCTCAAAGCCGACTGGGATCTTCCCCTGAACCGCGCGGTCGAACTGTTTGATCAGCCATCCCCCTGCGGGGCCGACCAGCATCGCCCCTATGAACATGGGGATTTGGGTCCCGACAGCGATGCCAGCAGTAGCGACTGCTCCCACCACAGCCCCCCGTTGGCCGTGAACCAGATACCCACCGGTGTAACCGATGAGGATGGGGAGCAGGAAGCGAATCAACGGGCCCACCAGCTCGGCCAGTTTGGGGTTTGGAAGCCAGCCGGTGGGGATAAAGAAGGCGGTGATCAGACCCCATGCGATGAACGCAGCGATGTTCGGGATGACCATGTTGGCCAAGAAGCCTCCGATCCGTTGCAGCCGGACCTGGAGTCCGCGCGCAGCCACAGGCATGGGAGCCGCCGTCATGGTACACCTCCTTTGTCAGAGAAATTGGAGATCGATCTCCGTTAACAAACTCTCAAGATCATCCTTCCGGAACTGAGCTACTTCCCCGGACAGCGTTACAGCTGTTGCCAACGCGGCGGCGAACCGGAGCGCCTCCGGAGGTGAGAAGCCATGCAAGCGGTAGTGGAGAAAAGCTCCCAGAAGGGCGTCGCCCGCCCCTACAGACTGGCGGATTTGGACGGGAGGAACCCGAGCCCACCACGCCTCATGCCCATCCGACCACACTGCGCCATCGCGATCGATGGAGAGCAAAACCTGACATCCCCACTGCCGGGAGAGTTGCCGCGCAGCCAACGCTGCGTGACGGCCGTCACGAACCGGCTGGCCAAGCAGCTCCTCCGCTTCCGCCCGGTTCGGCTTGATCAGGTGAGGACGAGCCTCCAAACCGAAGCGCAAGGGAGGGCCAGAAGTATCCAGGGCCGCATATCCTTCCCGTGCACGAACCTGAGCGATCAAACGAGCATAGAGGTCTTCCGGGACACCAGGGGGCAGGCTTCCGGAAAACACCACCCACGTCCCCACCTGGGTGAAGGCCATGATCCGCTGACTGAGCTCCTCCACGACATCTGGGGGGACCCAGGGACCGGGCTCGTTGATCTTGGTTTCCAGGCCGGAGTGAGGGTTCAAGATGGTGGTATTGATGCGGGTCTCACCCTGATCCAGGAACAAGAAGTCAAGCTCCAGCCCTTCTCGGCGCAATAGGTCCAGCAATAAAAGACCGATCCGCCCCGCGGCCAATGCGAAAACTCGGGAGGGGGTGCCTAGCTGACGTAAGATTCGGGAAACATTGATACCTTTCCCCCCGGGGGTGTAGCGGATCTCGCAGGCTCGATGGATGGCTCCTTCCCGAAAGCCCGGCACTGTCATCGTTCGATCCACGGCAGGGTTTAAGGTAACCGTAAGCACTGGAGTGGTCCACATGAGCGCAACCTCAAACAAGGAACACCTGAACGCCAAGAGCTTCGATTTGCCGGACCATCTCCCGATCCGCTTGATCATCTGTGATCAGGATGTCGATGGAGTGAATGGGGACGATCTGCGCGAAATACACTTTGCCGAATTTCGAGTGGTCCGCCACGGCGATGACTTGGCGCCCGGCCGCCACCATGGCCTGTTTGGTCCGCGCTTCAATGGGATGGGGTGTGGTCAGGCCACGATCTAAAGACAGGCCGTTCGTCGCCAAGAACACCTTGTCCACGTTCATCTGGGCGAGCACCTGCTCGGCAAAAGGGCCGACAGCGGAAGCGGTGCGAGGGCGCAAAGATCCCCCAATGAAGATCACCTCGATGCCCGGGCTACCTAATAGCTCCGTGGCGATGTTCAGAGCATTGGTGACCACAGTGATCTGAAATCGGTTCTTGATCGCCTTGGCGATCTGGATGGTTGTCGTCCCTGCGTCCAGAAGGACGATATCTCCTTCAGTGATCAGCTCCGCGGCCTTGCGTCCGATTCGGATCTTTTCCTCCAGGTGAAGAGTCGCTCGCTCCTCCAGCTGTAGTTCCAAGCCCATCGGTTCGGCGAGGATGGCTCCCCCATGAGTGCGGCGCAAAATCCCCATCCGTTCCAGGGCGGCCAAGTCTCGACGGATGGTCGCTTCCGAGACCCCAAATCGCTTGGCCAACGCCGCAACCACTACACGTCGTTGAGCCCAGATCAACTCGGCAATCTGGCGTCGCCGCTCCTCTGCGAATAGGTCCATTGCCCTCGTCCCGATCGATTGTGTTCATTTATGCACTAATCATTTTAGCGATCATGATTGAATTTGTCAATAAGGAACTGGAAGTGCCACTGGGTTCTTGGCTGAGCCGTTCCAGGTCCTCTGTCCGACCAGGCTATGCCCAGGCCTTCCTTACCGGCTACGTATCCATAGCGGCCGGCCACTTCCCTAGGACTGGCCGCCTCACTGGTCGGAAATTGGACCTGAGGATACTCTTTGAGTAGGGGAGAGGCATATGGCCCGCTGACCTCGAGAACAACCTCTCTCTTCGAACCGGGTCTGATCAACCCAAGGGGGAACCTTCGATGATCTATTGGGTTCCAGGTCATCAGAGCTGGAGCAGCCGGCCCCAGGTTTTCTTACCGCTACGCGGGACTCTCCCAGATGGGGGAGACGGCCGGCGAGGAGGATATGCTAAAATGTCTCGCGGACGGAAGCGATTGGGTCTTCTCATCGGCTGAGGAGGAGCCGTCGGTAAGGAAGGGCGGCGCTTATATCAATCCATCAGCGTCCAGCCTCTTTGTGTTTCAAGCATAAAGGGGTAGCCTCACCTTGAGGTGGATCGAAATCTGGTTACCAGCCGAAGGTCAGGATCCTTATCTACCTTTGTAGTCAGGCACACGCCAGCTCATTGATTGGTTTGATCCGCTGGAGACCGGAGCCATTGAGGGCAACAGAAGATGTGCCCTCTGAAAATGGGGCTATGGGAATAGCGAGTGCTCCTTCCAGATTTGATGTTTGGTCTCTTGGGAATTCGGTGGCGAGCCGGGCGCCTTTGGCGCCCGGCTCGCCACCGAAATATGGGGGGTGAGGTCATTGGCCCGCACCATCTCATATCCTCAAAACAAATCCGGATGAAGCGCTAGCGCTTCATCCGGATTTGTTTTTTCGATAAGACCCCATGCCCTCTCTGGGGGTCTTTAGGGGCTGGGGACAGCCGAAGGCGGCCCCCAGCCCAGAACCCCCCCATCAAACATTGGCTTGGATCGCACTGCAGCCCCTGGAGGCGGGGTGAGGTCCCACCTGCTCGATGTCCCAATTCGTGTCCGAACTTCAGTTACCAAGTGGATGGAGAAGATCCAGAAGGCTCGGAGCGGGGAATGCCGCCCCTCATTCGAAAGTGAACCCCATGGCTCCGGGTCGATGGGCTGGCGCCGGGCCGTTTGGAGGATCTATGGCGAGGGTGGGACTCGAACCCACAACCCGCCGATTATGAGACGGCTGCTCTGCCCCTTGAGCTACCTCGCCGCATAGCGGTTCAGTGCAAGAATACACCCGAAAGAAAGAATGTGTCAACACAGCAACGCTCGAGGCTGCAGCTTATGTCTTCGCTTTTCGGGAGCAGGATCGCTCTTGAAAAGCGAGAGCGTGCTGAGAGGTCTTGCCGCACGCCTTGGGCAGAAGGGATTTGGGGGTAAGTGGGGCCGTCAAAGGCGGCCCCACCCATTGGTTCGAAGGCCTCCTCAGCGAGACGGGGGCGCCGAGGGGATCTCCTCAGGGGCGAACGGGCGGCTACCTCGGAGCCACCAAACCCCCTGAGTCCGGGCCGCCTGGGCCGCATCCGGACGGATCTCCGGCCCGGCCACCACGGCCAGCACCTCCACATCGGGCAGGGCCTTTCGCAGCGCCCTCGCCCGTCGGGCCGCCCGCTCCACGTCCTTCGGATGCACCTTTGCCGAAACCTCCACCACCAGATAAACCTCCCCCTCCTCCTGGAGGGGACGCCCTCGGACGATCACATCGGCTTCCTCCAGGTCGCTTGCCTCCTCCGCGGATAGCCGGCCCGCTGCCTCGGCGGCCACCAAGAACGTCACCCGCTCCTCCGGGGAGAGGACGTGAGGATCACGGACCAGGCCGTAGTATCGACGGAGATAGGTGCGGTAGTGGGCTTCGTGCGTGAACCCGCGGACCTGGCTGTCGAGATCATCCACCCACTCCTTTAGCCCTCGCACCTCTTCAGCCAGCCAGCGCACCTCCTCTTCCGTCCGCCGCTGGGCCTCGATCAGCGCGGCGAAGCGCTGCTCTGTCTCCGCTCGGAAGGCCGCGAACTCCTCGTAATGTCGTCGTTGGGCTTCGGCGAGGGCGGTTACGGCCTCTTCCAGTCGGCTGACCCGTTCTTCGGTGCGTCGTTGGGCTACGGCGAGGGCGGTCACAGCCTCTTCCAGCCGGCTCACCCGTTCCTCGGTACGCCGCTGGGCTTCGGCGAGGGCGGCGAATCGCCGGTCGGTCTCCGCTCGATAAGCCACGAATTCCTCATAATGCCGCCGCTGGGCCTCGGCCAGCTCCGCGAAGCGCCGGTCGGCCTCCGCCCGCGCCGCCGCCACCTCCTCCCGGAGCTCCGCGAACCGCTGCTCCGTCTCCGCCCGATAGGCCAGAAACTCCTGCCGATGGGCGGCGAACTCCTCGTAATGCCGCCGCTGGGCTTCGGTTAGGGCGGCGACCGACTCCGTGAGGGTCTGGAGCGCCTTCTCCACCTTCCCCACCCGGGTGGAGAGCCGCTTCAACGTCTTCGGCGACTCCAACAGATCCTTGGTCAGCATCCGTTGACGCAGCGCCTCCATCCACGCCGGATGCTTGTCCAGGAGGCGAATCAGATCCTCTAAATCCCGAACGGTGAACGCCATCCATGCCTCCTCAGGCAGGGCTCAAAGGAATTTTACATCGTCCATCCGATCGTCATCCGCCTCGCACCCATGTACCGCGACATCTGGATCCGGCTTCTCAACCCACCGCTTCTTGATCATTTGCATCATTTCTCTCCCCTCATTCCCTTCAATCGAAAGGCTTCCCCAATCATCCCATTCGATTGTCTCCCGCACATCGTCTTCCTTAATAGCTCTTCCTGATAGCATGATAGCGAATTCATGTTTCAGTGACACCTGTGTTGCTGCCTGCTCCGGGGTGGTGCTTCCACCATTCAATCTCTTGCTTCCGCTGGAAGGGAGCGCTCCGGACGATCGCCAGGGCCTTCTCCAGCGCGGCGGCTGTCGCTGCAGACAGCTTGCCTGCCTCCCCAAGGTCGATCAGCCCCTCCTACTGCTCCCCCGGAGATCGGGATGGTTCGCCAGAATGATCCGCCTCGTCTTCCAGGCCGTCCCCACCCGATCCGCCATGCTTCGGGGCATCGCCCGCGCTTGGTGGAGGAGGGACGGAAAAAGGGGGAGCTCCATCTCGGATCCATACCTTCTGCATAAAATCGTGCGGCTCCCCATTGAGCCTTTCAGACCCCAATGCTTCGAGCCCTGCATCCACCCGTGGAATGGTCGCGCATGTGGGGCTTCCAGGTTGTTCGGCGCACAGGGCAGGGTGGGAGGCCTTGACGAATGGGAAGAGCTCCCCTCTCTTCGAACGGGTCCGGCCTAACCCGAGGGGGAACCTTCGTTGACCTCTTGGGTTCCAGGTCATCGGGGCCGGAGCGGCCAGCCCCGGGTTTTCCCACCGCTGCGCGGGACTCTCCCAGATGGGGGGAGCGGCGGTGAGGAGGATATGCTAAAATGTCTCGCAAACGGAAGCGATCGAGTCTTCCCATCGGCCGAAGCGGTGCCGTCGGTAAGGAAAGGCGGTGCTTATAGCAATCCCTTAGCGTCCAGCCCCTTTATGCTTCAAGCATAGAAGGATAGTCTCACCTTGAGGGAGATCGAAATCTCATTACAAATTGTGGTCAGGCGCATGCCAGCTCATTGATTGTTTGGGTCCACTGGGGACTGTCGCCATCCAATGAAAATGGGGCCCTGGGAGTGGCTAGACGCTTTTGGCGTCTGCTCATTTCGATATTTGCTCTTTCGGGAGACTAGCAATGGACAATATGGATTTATCGAACCTGGAAGGAATGTTTTACGAATCAATATATCGATATGGTGAATCGGATCCTGATTGGAATCGCGAAGTGCTAGGATTCTATGTGCCATTTTTTGCAGATTGCCATCGGGTTCTGGATCTGGGATGTGGCCGAGGGGAGTTTCTGGAGCTATTGCGAGAGAAAGGGATCTCTGGAACAGGGATCGATGTCGATTTGGAGATGGTTCGGACCTGTCGGGAGAAAGGATTAGAAGTCATTCAGGCCGATTTGTTTGAATATCTAGGCACTCAAGAGGCATCATGGGATGGTATATTCTGCAGCAATGTCATTGAGCATATGCACGCAGATAAAGCGCTGCGCATGTTTCAACTTGCTTATCGTGCGCTTCGTCCCGGTGGGATCTTCCTCGTGGCTACCCCTAACCCTGAAAGTCTGATCGTTCACTTATATGAATTCTGGCGGGATCCTACGCACGTGCGCTTGTATAATCTGCCACTGTTGAAATTCATGATGGAATATGTTGGCTTCCGAAATGTCCGGGGAGGTGAGAATCCGAAGACCCGGTGGGATTCTCCTTGGACTGAGATCAGCATACAGCGTCTTGAAATCCCGGAGGAATCCTTCGTCGAATTACTATCCGAAAAGAATATTGAAAGGCGCAAATTAACCGGAAAATTGCTTTATATATTACACAATATTGGTAAAATGACAAGGGAAGAAAGGATTTTAATTGAAAATTTGATGGAGATTATCGGAATCAAGAAGGCTCGAGAAATTTATGGATGTGGAGTGAAAGCAAATGAATGATCGAAAAAGCGTTGCTATTTTCACCCCGTACTTCCCTGATCCTCCAAATACAGGGGGAAAAATTCGCAGTTACTATTTGATTCGGGCTTTGGCTGAACGGCTTAATGTGGACGTTTATACTACTTCTCATGAACTTCCCCATTCTTTCTATGTTTCCTCGTTGCAGCAGATGGTTCGGGGATTACACATATTCGAGATCCATAAATCCATGCATTTCCAAGATCGCCTGCGGCGGACGCTGTCACCAAAGCCGCGTCTAATCGATTACTTTCAGGATCCCCAATCCATCCTACAGGCCCGTGAGGCGCTTCGTCGGAGGGACTACGGGGTGTTGATCGCGGATGAGTTGTGTATGACCCCTTATGTGGAGCAGCGTTCGGACCTCCCTCGCGTGGTGCTCAGGCAAAAAATTGACTCCCGCCATATCGCGGAGGTGGCCGCTGCGCATCCTTGGAGTATAGAGAAGGTCCTCCATTGGATCGAGGCCTGGAAGGTGCGCCGGTATGAGCGCCAGAAAATGAGGATCTATCAGGCGTGTGTAACATGTTCAGAGGCAGACGCAGCCTTTGTCCGTCGGGATGCGCCAGGGATCTTGATCCAGGTCATCCCCAACGGGGTCGATCTCGAGCGGTTCCGTCCCACAGGTCACTCCCGCAGGGATCCTTCCACCCTGCTGTTCATGGGCACGATGTACTACTACCCCAATATCGATGCAGTTCTCTATTTCTTCAAGGAGATCTATCCGATCCTTCGCCGGGCGAGGCCGGATCTTCGGGTGCAAATCGTTGGGCATAGACCTCCCCCTGAGATCCAGCGGCTGGCGGAGTATCCCGGTGTGGAGGTAACCGGCAGCGTCCCTGATGTGCGACCCTACTATGAACGGGCGACGGTGTTCATCGTCCCTCTGCGTTTGGGTGGGGGGACGCGCCTGAAGATCATCGAGGCGATGGCCATGGGGTTGCCGGTGGTCTCCACTTCGGTGGGGGCGGAGGGGCTCGAGATCCATCCGGGTGAGGACATTCTGATCGCCGATGATCCCCAGGCGTTTGCCGATAGCGTCCTCCGCTTGCTTTCGGATCCGGCGCTATGGAGGCAGCTCTCGGCCGCCGGGCAGCGGCTGGCCCGCCGGTATGACTGGAGAGAATTGACCCGGCCCTTGGTGGATTTGGTGGAAATGCTCATGCGGGAGCGCAAAGGATGAAGCGGATTGTGCGCCTGGTGAACCTCTATCCCCCTTATATCGTCGGCGGCAACGAGATGCTGACGCGGGACGTTGAGGAGGCCCTGCGGGCCCGGGGCTATGAGGTCCACACCCTCACTGCCAAGGGGCAGCATCTGAACGCCCTCCCCTTCGTCCATCAGGCCTTCCATTACAGCTTGGACGAGCGAGAGGCGATCTTTCTGGGGGGCAGAAGGCTGACTTTCCTGGAATTATTTCGTCATCATGTATTCGATCCGATCACCTATCGGAACGTGCGGCGCCTGGTGAGACATCTCCAGCCGGACCTGATCCTTGTAGACAATCTATATATGGCTTCCGCGGCGCCCCTCCTGGCGGTTCGCGATGCACCGTGTCCGGTGATCGTCCAGGTGGCGGATCGTTGGCTGCTCTTTATCCTACGGGATTGGGGTTTGGTTGTCAGACCTCAGACTCAGGCGCACCGCCTGCTGATCGGGGCGGTCCGAGAGCTGGTTCAGCGCCCGCTGGCCTCCAGGGCCCGGATCGATGGGATGGTCACCGTCTCGAATTTCATTCGGAACCTTTACGTTCGGGCAGGGTTCCCCCCGGAGATCATCGAGACCCATTACCTGGGGATCGACACCCAGGTTTTCCGGCCAGGGCCGGAGCATCCCCTGCATGATCCCGTGCGACTGCTCTTTGTGGGCTCCCTCTGGGAGGGCAAGGGGCCTCAGGTGGCGATCCGCGCCCTGCGGGTTCTGTCCCAGATGGAGGGGTTGCCGCGCTTCCATCTGCATATCTTTGGGGACGGGGCGGAGGGGTTCAAGCAATATCTGTGGAAGGTGATTCAAGAGGAGGGGGTGGCGGATCAGGTGACCTTCCACGGGTTCGCCCCATGGCCGAAGCTGGTCCAGGCGATGCATGAGGCAGATATCTTTGTGTTCCCCTCCGTCTGGGACGAGCCCTTCGCGATCACCCCGCTGCAGGCGATGGGCTGCGGATTGCCGGTGATCGCCACCACGACCGGGGGGACCCCCGAGGGGTTTGTGGATGGGGAGACCGCCCTGTTGATCCCACCCAATGACCCCGGCGCCCTGGCGGGGGCCGTTGCCCGTCTGGTGCGGGATCCCGCGTTGCGCCGGCGCCTGCGGGAGAACGGGATCCGGGAGGCGCATACGCGGTGGCGGTTTGAGGCTTACGTGGACCGGCTGGAGGATTTCTACCATCGGGTGTTCGAGCGGTGGCGGCGGGAGCGTGGACATGCGGGTGGCGCTGGTGGTACATAAATTCCCTCCAGCCAGCGTGGGAGGGACGGAGGTCTATACCTTAAACCTGGCCCGGGCGCTGGCGGCCCGAGGGCACGAGGTCTTCGTTTTTTATCGGCGTGATAGGCCGGGCGATAGGGGCTTGATTGGGTCGTGGGAGGAGCGGGAGGGGTTTCGCGCCTTCTGGGTTTCCCAGCCGATTCGCCCCTCCGCGGTTTCCATGTTGCGGAAATTCATAGACACCTTCTGGAACCCGGGCATTGAGCGGGCTTTCGATCAATTCTTAAGGGCCGTCCATCCGGACCTCGTTCATTTTCAACATCTGATGAGCCTCTCTTACCGGCTGATCCATCAGGCCAAGCGGGCGGGGTTGCCTGTTGTCCTCACCCTTCACGACTACTGGTTCCTTTGCGGGAACGCCCAGCTGATCTGGCCGGATGGTCAAGTGTGCAGGGGAAAAGCATGGGGCTGGAACTGCGCGCACTGTGCGCTGGCCGGACGGGTCCCTCGGGGACTGGAGTATCTGCTGCGGCCTGCGGCGGCTCTACTTCTACAGATCCGCGATCGGCTTGTGGGACGGGCAGCGCTGCAGGCCGATCGGCTCATCGCCCCATCACGGTTTCTCATCCAGCAGTATGTGCAGGCTGGGTTTCCAGCGGAGCGCATGATCTACTTAGAAAACGGGATCGATGTGGAGCGCATCTGGCGTTATTCTCATCGGCCGGCCTCGGACGGCCGGGTACGGTTCACTTACCTGGGCGCGCTCGCCTGGCAGAAGGGTGTCCATGTGGTGGTGGAGGCGTTTCGGGGGATCCCCAGCGAGCGTGCTGTTCTGAGGGTTTTCGGAGATCCCGCTCTCTTTCCCGAGTACGCGGCCGCTCTTCGAAGGCGGGCGGATCCGACGAACACCCGCTTTGAGGGCCCGGTGCCCAACGAAGAGGTGGGGCGCGTGCTGGCTGAAACGGATGTGTTGTTGGTGCCTTCGCTCTGGTATGAGAATTCGCCGGTGGTGATCCAGGAAGCCCTTGCGGCGGGCGTTCCGGTCATCGCCTCCGATTTGGGGGCGCTGGTGGAGAAGGTCCAGCCAGGGGTGAATGGCTGGCGGTGTCCTCCCGGGGATGTGCAGGCCTGGCGGGCATGTCTGCTCTCGATTCTGGAGCGATCCTCTCCGCGGGAGGGATTATGGATGGAGTCGATTCGGGTTCTATCCATGCCGGAGCACATCGCTCAGCTGGAGGAGATTTATCGTTCCCTGCTTGGCATGCCAGCGCGCCTGGAGGGAAGAGCTGGGGATCGGTGATCCTTCCGGGTTTTTGCCTCCTCAGCCTGGTGGCGTTGCCTTTCCTTGCCTTCTGGCCGGTGGCCATCGGCCGCCAGATCTGGGCGGTCGGTGACTTCGCCGCCTACCACCATCCCCTGTTCGTGGTCAGCGCAGCACAGTGGCGGCAGGGGCATCTGCCGCTCTGGAATCCCTATCTCTTCGGTGGGACCCCTCTGGCGGCCGCCCAGCAAGCGGGCGTTTTCTATCCGCTGAACATTGTGCTGTGGCTCGTGTTCCCGGCCTGGCGGGCGATGGGGTTATCGATCTTGATTCATCTAGCCTTGGCCGGGCTCAGCGTGTGGGTCTTCCTCCGTTCGCTGCGATTGCATCCCCTTGCGGCCTGGCTCGGGGGCGTCGTGTTTGCTTGGGGCGGGT
>DATMAC010000005.1:0-7588 GCA_035573655.1 Thermoflexus sp. | reverse complement strand
GGGGGGAGAAAGGGGGGAGGGGCCATCCCGCTCTTCACCGAGGGGGGATGAGGAGCCCTTTGTCCCAACTTATGTCCGGACCTCCGATTCAACCCCTTGCGATGTGGAGCGTGGCGATGGGCGAAGGGCGTTGGCTGGTGGAGATGCGGGGGATTGTGAAGCGGTTCGACGGGGTGGAGGCCCTGGCCGGGGTGGATTTCGCCGTGGGCTATCAGGAGGTGGTCGGCCTTTTGGGGGATAACGGGGCCGGCAAGTCCACCCTGATCAAGATTCTGACCGGCGTTTACCCGCCGGATGCGGGGGAGATCTACTTCGAGGGGCGGCCGGTCCGCTTCCGCTCCCCCCGGGAGGCCCGGGCCCTGGGCATCGAGACCGTTTACCAGGATCTGGCGCTGGTGGAGATGATGAGCATCGCCCGGAACTTCTTCCTGGGGCGCGAGCCGGTGCGGCGCATCGGACCCTTCTCCTTCCTCGATATGAAACAGATGGAAGAGGTCACCCGCCAGGTGCTGGAGGAGATCGGCATCCGGGTCCGCTCGGTATGGGAGCCGGTGTCCGTCCTCTCAGGGGGCGAGCGGCAATCCATCGCCATCGGCCGGGCGATGCACTTCGGCGCCCGCCTGCTGATCCTCGATGAGCCTACCTCTGCCCTCTCCATCAAAGAAACCCGTAAAGTGTTGGGATACGTGGAAGAGGCCCGTCGGCGGGGCCTCTCGGTGATCTTCATCACCCACAATATCTATCACGTCCACCCAGTGGCCGACCGCCTGGTCATCCTGAGCCACGGCCGTAAGATCGGGGATTTCCGCAAGGCTGACATCTCCCCGGAGACGGTCGCCGAGCTGATCGCGGGCGGTATCACCCTTTCAGAGGAGGGAAAGCGATGAAGGCGGTGGTGGTGGAGGCGAATTGGGATCCGCGTCCGGATTACCCGCTCTCGGATTGGGAGCGGCAGACCGGAAAGGCGATCACCGGATCGAGCATCTGGCGGCACCCCCGCTTCTCGATCCAGGAGGTTCCCGATCCGACCCCTGGCCCGGATGAGGTGGTGATCCGGGTGAAGGCGTGCGGGGTCTGCGGCTCGGACCTGCACTTCTACGAAACGGACGGGGAGGGTTACATCCTGTATCCGGGGCTGGTGAAATTCCCGGTGATCCCGGGCCACGAGTTCTCGGGGGAAGTGGTGGCGGTGGGGAAAGAGGTGCGCGATCTGCGTCCGGGGGACATGGTGACCTCGGAGGAGATGTTGTGGTGCGGGGTTTGCACGCCGTGCCGCAGCGGCTTTTTCAACCACTGCACCAACTTGGAGGAGTTGGGCTTCACGGTGCCCGGGGCGATGGCGGAGTATGTGGCGGTCAAAGCGAAGTACTGTTGGAAGATCGACGCCATCGCGGAGCGCTATGGGGATGCGGAGAAGGCGTATGAGGCGGGCTCTTTGGTGGAGCCGACCAGCGTGGCCTACAACGGGCTCTTCATCCGCGCGGGCGGGTTCCGCCCTGGGGCCTATGTCGCGGTGTTCGGGGCCGGCCCCATCGGGCTGGCGGCCATCGCCCTCTCCCGGGCGGCGGGAGCGGGGAAGGTCATCGCCTTCGATGTGAGCGAGCCCCGGCGTGCGATGGCCCGACAGATGGGGGCGGATATCGCCCTCGATCCTCGGGAGGTTTCCCCCAGCGAGGCCGTCCGCGAGCTCACCCGTGGGGAGGGGGCCGATGTGTTTGTGGAGGCTGCGGGGGCCCCTACGAAGACGCTGCCGGAGATGGAGAAGGCGCTGGCGATCAACGGCCGGATCGTGGTGATCGGTCGGGCGGCCGAGCGGGTGCCGCTCTATCTGGAGACCCTGCAGGTCCGCCGGGGGCAGATCTTCGGCTCCCAGGGCCACTCCGGGGATGCCATCTTCCCCAGCGTGATCCGGATGATGGCGGCCGGCCTCATTGACATGACCCGCATCATCACCGCCCGCTATCCGCTGGATCAGGCCGTGGCGGCGGTGGAGCGGTTGAGCCAGCGGGTGGATGCGAAGATCACCATCAAGCCGGAGCTGCGGGAGGCGCCGAAGGCGGAGCCGGCGGCCGCCGCGACGGCCTGAGCGGGAGGAGGCAGGGATGGCGGAACGAATGCCGGCGGTGGTGTTCCAAGGGGAAGGGCGCTGGGCGTTGGAGGAGCGGCCGGTGCCGCGCCTTCGGAACCCCGACGATGTGCTTCTGCGAGTGGAGGCGTGTGGGATCTGCGGCACCGACCTGCACATCCTGGAGGTCCCGCCGGGCCATCCAGCGACCCCCGGGGTCATTCTGGGGCATGAGGTGATCGGCCGTGTGGTGGAGGTCGGGCCGGCGGTGACCCACCTGCGCCCGGGGGATCGGGTGGCGATCGCCCCGAACCTCTATTGCGGCGTGTGCGCCTTCTGCCAGCGCGGGCTCTACAACCACTGCGAGCGGTTCACCACCCTCGGGATCTTCCTCGATGGGGGATTGGCGCCTTACGAGATCGCTCCGGCCCGAGCCCTGTTCCCGATCTCCCCGGAGGTGCCCCTGGAGCGGGCGATCTTCACGGAGGTGCTCTCGACCGTCGTAGGGGGAACGCTTCAAGCGCGGCTGCACCCAGGCGAGCACGCGGTGGTGCTGGGGTGTGGGCCGGTGGGGTTGCTGTTCCTTCAGATCTTCCGCGCCAGCGGGGCGGGGACGCTCATCGCGGCGGACATCGCGCCCTTCCGGCTGTCGTTCGCGCGGCAAGCCGGCGCAGATCTCGTGGTGAACCCCCGGGAGGAGGACCTGGAGGCGGTGGTCCGGAAGGCCACGGGGATCGGGGCGGATGTGGTGGTGGACGCGGTGGGGTCGCTGATGGCGACGGCGCTGCGCCTGGCCCGCCCGGGGGGGACGGTAGTCCTCTTCGGCATGAACGCCCAGGCGCGGGCGGAGATCGCTCAGTACGAGATCACCCGCCGGGAGCTGCGGGTGGTGGGCAGCTACGTGGGCCGTCATACCTTCCCCTTGGCCATTCAAATGCTGGAACGCGGCGTGATCCAGCCCGAGGTATTCGTCACCCACCGCCTGACCCTTGATCGGTTCGGAGAGGGGTTGGAGCACCTGCGCCGAGGGGAGGCGGTGAAGGTGATGATGGTGCCGGAGGACGTTTCCGGGTAGGGCAATCCTTCATAGAGGAGGTTCGCGATGGGCAAGTGGCAGATCCCGCCGGAAGGCGGCCATATGGATCGGCCGACGGGGATCTATTTCCAGAACATGACCGGCAAGCAGGTCATGGAGCGCCTCAAGCAGAACGACCTGATCATCATCCCAGTGGGGGCCACCGAGGCCCATGGCCCGCACGCGCCCTACGGGGAGGATGTCTTCCTGGTCACCCGCATGGCGGAGCAGGTGGCCCTGCGGACGGGGTGCACGGTGAGCCAGCCCCTCTGGTTCGGATCCCATCCCTATCACCACATGGGGATGCCGGGCACGATCATCGTGCCGGAGGACACCTTCGTCGAGATGCTCACGGCGATCATCGCCGGGTTCTGGAACGCGGGCTTCCGCAAGCAGATCATCCTCAACGGCCACGGACAGGAATACGTCATCCCCATCGCCATCCACCGTTTCGCCAAGACCTACAAAGTGCCGGCGATCATCGTCAACGTCAACTGGTACCACGCCATCCCGGATCACTTCAAGCTGAAGTCCGAGGGCGGGCCCTACGAGACCCATTTCATCCACGCCGATGAGGTGGAGACCAGCTGGAGCTTGGCCCTGTTCCCGGAGTTCATCCGGATGGAGGATGCGGTGGACACGGAGCCTTACAGTTTTCTGCCCACCGATAGCGAGCACATCGACAAGGCGGGGAACCTATTGCGCAAGCCCATCGCCTGGTACGCCCAGGTGGGCCTGCGGCCGATTGAGGTGAAGGCTTATCAACCGGGCGTGGTGGGGAAGGCGACCCTGGCCAGCGCGGAGAAGGCGAAGCCGGGCGTGGAGCAGCTGTTGGACTATCTGGAGAAGCTGGTGCGGGATATCCTGGAGGCCTTCCCGCCCGGCAAGCTGCCGCCGCTGGAGGGGGTGACCGAGCGGGAACGGGAGATGCTGGAGCCTTACCTCAAGATGCCCTTCGAGCCCGGCTGGCGGAGCCTGTATGAGCTGCACTATCCGATGTGAAGCGAGTTTAACAAACTCCCTTCATACGCTTAACACGGGCTTAACTTCAAGGCGGGCGGCTTGGGTATAAAAAGAAAGGGTTATCTCAGCTTAACGAAAGGAGGAGATCATGGCTCGCTGGTTGCTCGCTCTCGGTCTGGCCCTCAGCCTGGTGGCGTGTGCGCCGGCGGCGACCCCGGCTCCTCCCACAGCGACGCCGGCTGCTCCGCCACCCGCGGCTACTCCGGCCCCTCCCACCCCAACCCCGCCTCCGAAGGAAGTGGTTCTGACGGCGTGGACCATCGGGCCGGAGCAGGCCTCCCATTATCGGGCGGACAACCTGGTGGCGGCGGCGGAGGCCCTCAACGCGGCGCTGGCGGCGGAGGGGGCGAACATCCGGGTGAAGGTGGATGCCTCGTTCGACACCAGCACCTGGGACGAGTATCGACAGCGGTTCCTGCTGGCGGCTCAGGCCGGGAACGCCCCCGACATCATCCTGAGCGGCCACGAGGATGTGGCCCCGTGGTCTGAAGCGGGGTTCATCATCCCGTTGGATGATCTCATCCGCAAATATGAGGCCCAGACGGGTCTCAAGGACATCATCCCCGGGCTATGGCGATCGGTGGAATATAAGGGCCAGCGCTGGGCGATCCCCCAGGACACGGAAGCCCGGCCGATGTATTTCAGCAAGGCGCTGTTGAAGAAGCTCGGTTGGTCCGAGGAGCAGATCAACGCGCTGCCGGAGCAGATCAAGGCGGGTCAATTCACCCTCCACGACATGCTCCGTCTGGCCAAGGAGGCCCAGGATAAAGGGATTGTCCAGCCCGGCTATGGGTATTGGCCGCGGCCCCGGCGCGGTCTCGATTTCTACCAGTTCTACATGGCCTTCGGAGGGCAGCTCCAGGACCCGCAGACCGGCAAGCTGGTGCTGGACCGGGAGGCCCTTCTGAAACACTTCCAATTTCATTACGATACGGTCTTCACCTTCGGGACAACCCCGAAGGACTTCATTGGGACGGAGTGGAATGTGTGGCACGAGACGGTGAGCACGGGGGATCAGGTCCTTTTCTGGAACGGCGGGACGTGGCACTGGGCCCAGTGGTTGACCCAGTTCGGTCGCCAGGAGCCGGATCTGTGGGAGAAGATCGGCTTCGCGCTGATCCCCGCCGGCGAGCCGGGTGGGAAGCCCACCACCCTTTCCCATCCACTGGTCTATATGGTGACTTCGGAGAAGGCCAGCGGGAAGAAGAACCAGGAGCTGGCCTTCCGTCTGATCGCCATGGCGACCACGCCGGACCTGAACACCAAACACGCGGTGGAGAGCGCCCATTTGGCCATCCTAACCACCCAGATCAATCATCCCGAATACGTGAAGGCTAAGTTCCTGCAGCAGACCGCCTACATGGTGGAATACGCCACGTACGCGCCCAACCACGCGGATTTCTCGGCGTATGATGAGGTGGTCTGGACCGCTCTCTCCGCGGTGATGGGCGGCGAGATGAAGCCCGATCAGGCGGTGGACATGGTGGTCAAGGAGCTGCAGGCCCGACTAGGAGATAAGGTGATCATCCGATGAGGCGCATCGGAGCAGGGAAGGGAGTTCCTCAAATGGTGGAGGGGGAGGCGATCGCCCTCCCCCTCCCCGGGCTGAGGGGGTATGGCCCGCGGCTGGGGCTGGCGCTGCTGGTCTTTTTGAGCCCGGCGGCCCTTATCGTTTTGTTGTTCTTCGTCGCCCCGGTGATCCTCACCTTCTGGATCAGCTTAACCAATATGAGCGTGGCCACATTGGGCCGCGTGCAAGTGATCGGCCTGGAGAACTACCGGCGTATCATCGCCAGCCCTTACACCTCCCGTATCTTGCAGAACACCTTCCTTTACGTCTTCGCGACTCTGACCTTCAACGTCGGAATGGGGCTGATCTTGGCGCTGCTGACGACACACATCAAAGAGCAGGTGGGGGTGCTTTTCCGGGCCCTCTGGCTGTTGCCGCGGATCACGCCCTCGGTGGTGTACGCGATTTTATGGAGCTGGGCGACGGCGCCTGCCCCCTTCGGAACCTTCAACCAGGTGCTGGGTCCTTTGGGGGTTCCCCCTCGAAACTGGCTGACCACTCAACCATGGGGGGTCATCATCCTCGCCAACGGGTTCGTGGGGGCCTCCTTGGGGATGATCATTTTCACCTCGGCCATCAAGGCCATCCCGCCGGACTATATTATGGCAGCCCGGGTGGATGGGGCGACGACATGGCAGATCATCCGGCGGATCATCCTGCCGCTCATCCGCTGGCCGATTATGTTCGTAACCGCTTACCAGACCCTTTCCCTCCTGGCTTCGTTTGA
Organism: Thermoflexus sp.; assembly: GCA_035573655.1. Lineage (GTDB taxonomy): Bacteria > Chloroflexota > Anaerolineae > Thermoflexales > Thermoflexaceae > Thermoflexus. The sequence continues at coordinate 1,128 of DATMAC010000005.1, read as the reverse complement.
ATACATCCTCCTGCTCACCGAGGGCGGGCCGGGCTTTTATCGGACGGAGGTGTGGGCGCTTTATGCCTATCATCAGGCGCTCTCGAACTATTTCGGGAACACCCAGTTCGGTTTCGGGGCCGCGCTCGCCGCGGTGCTGGTGGCCATTGGGATCGTCGCTTCGCTGATCTATTTGCGGGTCTTCCGCTTCCGGGAGATGATGGGTGAGCCTAAGATCGAGGGGATCTGAGATGTGGGGCCGAGCGAAGGGCGCCTTCCCATATCTGGTTCTGTTCGCCCTCTCCATCCCCCTGCTTCTCCTGTATGCGTGGTTGTTCATCGGGGCGTTCTCCACCCAGACCCGGGGTCTAACCCCCATGGGCTTCACGCTGGAGAACTGGCGTTTCCTCGTTCGGCCGTGGGGTGGGCGTCCGAGCATCTGGGTGGCCGCTTTGAACTCGGCGCTCCTCGCCGGGGGCTATACGCTCATTCTCCTCTTCATCTCATCCACGGCCGCTTATGCGTTATCCCGGCTATCCTTCCGCGGCCGGCGTTTCTTCCTGATGTTGGTCCTTGTCCTCCACGCCTTCCCCAGCATCACCTTGTTGATCGCGATCTTTTACGTGCTGCGGGCGTTGCGGCTTTATGACACGTTGATCGGGGTGGCGTTGGTGAAGACGGCGCTGGAGCTCCCGTTGGGGATTTGGGTGATGAAGGGGTTCTTCGACAACGTCCCCTGGGATGTGGAGATGGCAGCTTTGATCGACGGTTGTTCCCGTTTCCAAGCATGGCGTCGGGTGATGTTGCCCCTCGTCCGTCCGGGCATCGCCGCCCTGGCCGTCTTTGCGTTCATCCTGGGCTGGAACGAATTCCTGCTGCCCTATATCTATATGCCCAGCCTCCGTAATTGGACCCTTTCGGTCTACATCCGAAGCGTCACCGCTGGAGGGGCAGGGGAGATCCTGTTCGTGAATTACGGGGTAATCGCGGCGGTCGGCTTGTTTTATGTTCTGCCTGTCCTTTTGTTCTTTGTGCTCACGCAACGTTATCTGTTGCAAATTTACGCGGGTGGAGTGAAAGGCTGAGGCCCCGTTCGATGTTCCCGGTTTCAATCCGGAGTTTTGGGGGTAACTATTCAGCAGTGCTCGC
>DATMAC010000004.1:0-14313 GCA_035573655.1 Thermoflexus sp. | reverse complement strand
CTCCCCGCGGCCCGAAGGGCCGCGGGGAGGGGCTTGCTCCGCACAAGGGCTGCAAACGAAGTCTACGATCCGGTTGGCAACGAATTCACAGCACGCGTTTGCAAACAACGGCGGTAGCGGGCTCCAAATATCAAAGGGGCGATGCGGTGAGGAGGGTAGGGTGCAGCCTGTCTTTGGCGGCCCGCCACCCCTCGGCGAAAAAGTGACCGCCAGATAGAAAAACAGGAGGCGGTAGGGTGAAGCCATCCGTCCTACCGCCTCCTGCCGGATGTTGCTGGAGCCGAAAACGGGGACCTACACGTCGAGGTTCCGGACCTCCTTTGCGTGGGCCTGGATGAAACGGCGGCGAGGCTCCACCGCCGCGCCCATCAACATATCGAACACCCGATCCGCCTCCGCGGCGTCCTCGATGGTCACCCGCAACAGGATCCGCCGCGCTGGATCCATGGTGGTTTCCCACAGCTGCTCGGGGTTCATCTCCCCCAGCCCCTTATAGCGCTGGGTCACCACCTGGCGCTCATCCGCCGGGTCGATCCCCCGCTTGCGCAGCTTGGCGAAGATCTCATCCCGTTCCGCGTCGGAATAGGCGTAAAAGACCTCCCGGGTCTTCTTCACCTCGATCCGATACAGCGGCGGCTGGGCGATGTAGACATGGCCGTTCTCGATGAGCGGCGTCATGTGCCGGAAGAAGAACGTCAAGAGCAGGGTGCGGATGTGGTTCCCGTCCACATCGGCGTCGGCGAGGATGATGATCTTGCCATAGCGCAGCCGGGAGATATCGAACTGATCTCCGATGCCGGTGCCGATGGCGGAGATCAGCGCCCGGATCTCCTCGTTGGCCAGCATTTTGTCCAACCGGGCCCGTTCGGTGTTCAGGATCTTCCCCCGCAGGGGCAGGATCGCCTGGAAGTGGCGATCGCGGGCCTGCTTGGCGGAGCCCCCCGCCGAATCCCCCTCCACGATGAACAGCTCGGCCTTCTCGGGGTCGCGCTCCGAGCAGTCCGCCAGCTTGCCGGGCAAGGTGAGGGATTCCAGCGCGCTCTTGCGGATGACCAGCTCGCGGGCCTGGCGCGCGGCCTCCCGAGCGCGGGCCGAGGTGAGACATTTCTGGATGATGGCCTTCGCCTCCCGGGGGTTCTCCTCCAGCCACCGGGCCAGCGCCTCGCCGACCACCGATTCCACCGCCCCCTTGACCTCCGCGTTGCCCAGCTTGCTCTTGGTCTGGCTTTCGAACTGGGGCTCCGGCAGCTTCACGCTGATGACCGCGGTGAGCCCCTCCCGCACATCCTCGCCGGTGAAGTTCGGATCGCTGTCCTTGAGCAGCCCCGCTTTCCGCGCGTAATCGTTCAACGTCCGGGTGAGGGCGGCGCGGAACCCCGTGAGATGCGTCCCACCATCCACGGTGTTCACGTTGTTGGCGAAAGCCAGCACCGTCTCGTTATAGGTATCCGTGTACTGCAGGGCGACCTCTACCAGGATATCCCCGACCGTCCGCTCCACATACCAGATGGGATGGAGCGCTTGACGGTTGCGGTTCAAGTAGCGGACGAAGGACTGGATCCCGCCCTCGAAATAGAACGTGATCTCCCGGTCCTCCCGCCGATCCACCAGCGTGATGGTGAGCCCCCGGGTCAGGAAGGCCATCTCCCGAAAGCGCTGGGCCAGGGTCTCAAACTTGTAATCGATCCCCCCGCGGAAGATCTCCGGATCCGGCTTGAAGTGGACGATGGTCCCGTGCTCCGCCGGCGGGAAGCGCGGGTCCGCATACCAACTCCATGGGTCCGCCTTGCCGATCCGCTCCACCGGGGTCACCGAGCGCCCCCGCTCGTAGCGTTGACGATATCGGTAACCATCCCGCTGGACGATGGCCTCCAGCCACTCGGAAAGGGCATTGACCGCGCTCACACCGACGCCGTGGAGGCCGGTGGCGACTTTGTAGCTGCCGCCCCCAAATTTCCCGCCCGCGTGCAACGTGGTCATCACGACCTCCAGGGCCGGCCGCCCGGTCTGGGGATGGAGATCCACCGGGATGCCCCGCCCGTTGTCGGTGACCCGGACGCTGCCGTCGGCCATGATTTCCACCAGGATATGGGTGCAAACCCCGGCCAGGGCCTCATCGACGGCGTTGTCCACCACCTCATAGACCAGATGATGCAAGCCCCGGATGTCCGTCGAGCCGATATACATCCCCGGGCGACGACGGACTGCCTCCAGGCCTTCGAGGACCTGGATTTGGCTGGCATCATAGGCCGTCACCGCTTCCACCGCACCATCGGAGCCAGCTGTGCGCGCTGCCCTTCGCGTCTCATTCGCCATAGAGCTTCCCCTCGATCCAGCTTGGAATCGCACACCCAACACCGGCCATCCCCTTCCGCCTCCATTGGAGGCGTTGAGGGACCGAATGGCCTGCGGATGCGAGTACTCCTCCATTTTAACGCAAATTGCCGTCCTAGACATTCCGCCGAGCTGAGGTTCGGGACATAAGTTGGGACAAGGGGTTCCTCACTCCTTCTCGGTGAAGAGCGAGATGGCCCCTCCCCCAAATTTTTTCTGGGGCTGGGCCGGGGGCCGAAGGCCCCCGGCCCAGCCCCAGAAAACCCCCAATGAAACATTGATTTGGATCGCACCATAGTCCCTGCAGACGGGGTGAGGACCCCACCCGCTCGATGTCCCAACTCGTGTCCGAACTTCAGTTCGATTCGGCCCATCTGGTCGGTGAATCCAGCGCGAGCGGGACCTCCTCCTCTCAACGAGGGTCCGAATTCGGTGACCACTATCTTCCAACTCGCTTGACTTTTCTAAAGGATCTATTTAAAATTTTCAAGCAGATGATTGAGATTTTCGAGGTAATCACATGGCCGTCTGGCTAGGGGTGTGTCCGGTTTGTGGGGAAGGCATGGAAGTGGTGGCGCTGCGATGCCCGGCCTGCGAGACGCGGATCGAGGGCCGATTCCAGATCGGCCGGCTGGCGCGCCTTTCCGCAGAGCAGCTGGCCTTTGTGGAGCTCTTTCTGCGGAGCGAAGGGAAGTTCACCCGGCTGGAAAGCCTGACCGGCCTCTCCTATCCGACGCTGCGCAAGCGGCTCCAGGAGATCCTACGGGCGATGGGCTATGAGGCGGAAGCCGAAGCGCCACCGGGCCCGGAGGAACGCCTCCAAATCCTAGAAGCGCTGGCGGAGGGCCGGATCTCGTATGAGGAGGCGCTCCAGCGGCTGCGGGGCGCAGGGCCTCCGGAGGGCTAAGGATGGTGATTGCGTCCGGGCGGAAGGCCTTGGGCGGGCTGCGCCCTGCGGATGTGCGGCGGGATCTGCGGGGGATCGCCGATTTGCTGGCGGAGGCCTTCGCGAGCGAACTGGATGAAACCGGCCAGCGCATCATCCGGGAGCTGCGGTTCTGGTCCCGTCTGGGTTGGCTTCTGAAGGGATTGGAATGGTTTCTTCCGCCGGGTGAGACCTTCGCGCCGGGATACGTCTGGGTGGAAGGCGGGCGCATCGTGGGCTACACCATGGTTCGCCGCTTCCGGCCGGGGTCGGAGGGTTGGTTGATCGCGAACGTGGCGGTGGCGGAGGGGTTCCGGGGGCGGGGGATTGGCCGGGCGCTGGTCTCCGCCTGTCTGGAATACGCCCGGGCCCACGGGGGCCGCTGGGCGGCCCTCCAGGTTCGGGCGGATAACGCCCCGGCCCTTCGGCTCTATCGATCGCTGGGCTTTGTGGAGATCGGGCGGATTCAGGTCTGGCGCCGGGAGGCCTGGCGCGTGCCCGTTCCACCACCGGATCCGCTCGAGGTCCCGGGCTGCCGGATGCGACCGGCCAGGCCAGGGGAAGTGTCCTCTCTCTCGGCCTGGATCGCCTCGACGGAGAACCCTGCCATGCATTTGTTTGAACCGATGGGCCTTCTTCCGCTTGCCCTCGGCCCCTGGCCCTTGGGACCGCGATGGAGGACCTTCTGGGTGATCGAACGGGGGGATGGGGAGATCGTGGGAGCGGCCGTCTGGATCCGGCGGGAGGGCCTTTGGACCCTACGGGCCTTTCTCGCCGGTTCCGGAACCCTTCAACATGCCCGGTGGCTGGTGGGGACCGCCCTGACCGGAATCCCTCCGGGGCTTCCGTTGATGGCCCTGACAGGGGAGGAGCCTGCGCTCTCCGCCGCCCTGCTCTCCCTCGGCTTCCAACCGATCCGCACGTTGATCGGGATGCGCTGCGATCTGAGGGCCGGGTGAGGGATGGGATCGAAACCGAAGGGGATCAGGCGGGATCGTCACCTTTGCGACAAATCCAGGTGAGAGCACATCGCTGAGCGAACGAGGAGGCCACGATGGCACGGGATGACGAGCGACTGCGGATTTTGAAGATGATTGAGGCCGGTCAGATCACAGCCGAGCAGGGCTTGGAGCTCTTGAAAGCGCTTCAGGGGGCCGAAGCCGCCCAGGAGGGCTCTGCTCCGTCCGCTCGCTGGCTGCGCATTCGGGTCACCGATGCCACCACTGGACGCCAACGGGTGCATGTGACCATTCCGCTCAGCCTGGCGGATCTGGGCCTTCGGATCAGCGGACGCTTCTTATCCGGGATCTCTGGAAGTCAGCTCCAGGAAGTGCTGGAAGGCTTACGGAAGGGAGGGATCGGAAAGCTTGTGGAAGTGGTGGATGAAGAAGAGGGGGAACGGGTGGAGATCACTGTGGAGTAAATCGAGCGTAGGGATGGTCGTCTCCCCAACGGGTGGGGATGATCCTTCCACGGTAGGGGCACCCACAAGGGGTGCCCCTACACGAACACCCAAACTTTTATATACGGGTAATGCTCCGATGAATGGATCCCAGAACCCGGCTATCCAGGCCCCTCCCCGGATTTCAGGCGCTTTCTGGGCGCTCTGGGTCGGGCATGCGTTCTCCCTGTTTGGCAGCATGCTGGTTCAGTTCGCTCTGGTCTGGTGGATCGCCCGCACGACGGACTCCGCCACGGCGCTTTCTATGGCCACCCTGCTGGCGCTGCTGCCTGGCGTCCTTCTGGGTCCTGCCATTGGGGCGCTGGTCGATCGCTGGGATCGTCGGACAATTATGGTGGTCTCGGATGGTGGGATGGCAAGCCTCACATTAGGTTTAGCCATCCTCGCAGCGACGGGATCCCTGGATCTGGGCCCAGTTTACGCTGTGATGTTCTTCCGCTCCCTTATGGAAACTTTTCACTGGTCCGCCCTCCAAGCCTCCATCGCACTGATGGTCCCGGAACGTCATCTGGCCCGGGTGGCCGGACTGAACCAGGCCCTCAGCGGCGCGCTGAATATGATCGCCCCACCCGCAGGGGCGATCCTTCTCGGCGTCCTGCCGCTTCCGGGGGTGCTGATGGTCGATGTCCTCACGGCCCTCCTGGCCCTCCTGACGCTGCTGGTGATCGCGATCCCACGACCTTCCCAGGGGATTGCCGCTCGCCCGTCGTGGTGGCGGGAGATGCTGGAGGGCCTGAACTACGTGCGCCGCTGGTCCGGAGCGCTCGCGTTGATGGGCATGGGCGCTTTGATTAATTTCGCTGTGAACCCCGCCTTCGCCTTGCTTCCCCTGGTGGTCACCCGTCATTTCCGCGGCGGGGCGCTGGAGCTGGGGTGGCTGGAGTCGGCCTGGGGGATTGGGATCATCAGCGGAGGCCTGGCGCTGGGGGCCTGGGGAGGGTTCCGGCGTCGCATTTACACCACGCTGGTCGGATTGGTTGGGATGGGCGGCGCACTGCTCACGCTGGGTCTTCTGCCACCGAACGCCTTCCCAGCCGCCCTCGGCCTCATGTTCTTTGGAGGAGTGATGAATGTGATCACCAACGGGCCGATCTTCGCGATCCTCCAGGCCGTGGTCCCTCCGAACCTTCAGGGTCGGGTCCTTCTGGTGATGGGAAGCGTGGTGGGGCTGATGGCTCCTCTGGGTATGGCCATCGCAGGTCCGGTGGCGGACGCGCTGGGGGTGCAAATCTGGTTCCTCGCGGGTGGGCTCGCGTGCGCGCTGATCGGGATCCTGGCGCTCCGGATCCCGTCCATCGTCCGTTTGGAGGAGCAGGCGCCTGCTTGGGACCCGGAGCCTGACCGCGCCCGAGGATGACGATCAGAGCTGTCGTCTCCACCACGATGTGATGAGCAAGGCGTACCAGGCCGACGGATCAACGAACACGTTCATGGAAAGCTTCCGCTAGGTAGTGATCGTGTCGTTCGGCCACATCTGTTGCCTGGTCTTCGAAGGTCCCAACGGCCACCAAGGCCCGTTCCCACCGATCGGAAGGGACATAGGCCCGGAGGGCCCGGCGGATGATCTCGGCGGCCCGGCGGAGGGCCAGATACAGGTCCTCGGGAAGCTGGATCGTTAGACGGAACATGGGAAACTCCTTCATAGTGCTGATTTGATGATAACCTATCTCCCCACGGCCCGAAGGGCCGTGGGGAGCTGGTGTACCGATTGAAAGCGCCCTGTTGGGGCCTTTGGCCGGTGGTCGGCCTGCGCCGACCGGGGCGTACGTCGGCCTACGCCGACGTACGGCGTGCAGCGCCCTAAGAGGCCGATTTCCAATCGGCGTGGAGAGGCAGATGGGTGCTGAACCGGCCTACCCACTCGATTGGGAACGCGAGGGGAGCGCGATGGGCTTTCGATTCGGCGTGCAACTTCTTCAGGCGCCACTGTTGCTGGAGCTGGCGCTGCCCCAGCTGGCCCAGGGGAGGGGGGAAATCCGGGTGGATGCTGCCCAGATGGCGGAACGGATCGCCGAGCGCGGGTTCCGACTGGTGGAATTAAACACCGACCTGCAGGTGTTCTTCCCGGAGTCCTTCTCCCTCTCGGACCTCCAACGGTTGCAGGAGCTCCGGAGGTCCCAGGGATTGACCTACACGGTGCACCTTCCCCTTTGGTCCCTCGATCCCTCCAGCCCGGTGGAAGGGATCCGACGGGCGTCTGTGGATAGGCTGGTGGATGCCGTCTTCCGGCTGGCCCCGCTGGAGCCGGAAGTCTACGTGCTCCACATCGCGGGGCCCTTGGCGGCGGAGTTTTTCACCTCACCCGCCATCCCAGAGGCCGCCCGCGAGGTTTTGATGCGCCGCTTTCAACAGCACGCCGCCCGGAGCATCGAGGAGCTCCTGCGCCGCACGGGGCTGCCCTCCCGATCCCTGGCGGTGGAGACCATCCAGTTCCCCCTGGAACTCACGCTGGAGCTGGCGGAAGCCCTGGATCTCTCGCTCTGCTTCGACACAGGTCACGTGATCTCCCGACAGCCGGGGCCATTCGCTTTCCAAGAGGTCCTGGAGCGTTGCCTCCCGCGTTTGGCGGAAGTGCACCTGCACGATGGCTATTATCGCCAGCAGCCCGATGGCTCCATCGCCTGGGCGGATCATCTCCCCTTAGGCCGAGGGGAAGTCCCGGTCCGGGAGCTCCTTCAAACCCTGGAATCCCACGGGTTCACCGGCCCCATCGTCCTGGAGCTGATGCTCGGAGAGGCGGAGGAATCCCTTGCGTTTTTGGGGAAAATGGAGCGCGCATCATGAATGGGGAGGGCTGGGCGGAACCTTTTCGGGACCTGTTCAGTCTCCCCAAAGGCCCTACAAGTGGGGAAAAGGAGACCTTGCTGCGATCTGGAGCTACGGCCCTTTGGGCCGTGGGGAGGGGGGATGAAATGTTTTTGGGTCGAGCCGCGCGCTTCGGCGCGCGGCTCGACCCAAAAAGCCCCCAGGGAACGGTTCGCGTTGCGTGAGAACGGCTGAACCGTTGCGAAAGATTATCTACTCGAGCTCCCACCGAGGCTCGAAGGCCGCCGCCATCTCCCAGAAGAGCGCGATTTGAAGGATCGTGGTCATGTGCTCGTAGGTGTGCTGGAGGGTCTTGGTGACGATCCAGGCCAGCGTCCGGGTTCCCCACACCGTCCCGGGCACCGGTCGGTTCCAGGCCTCGGGGGGGATGGGGCGGGAGAGCTCGAGGGTTTCCCGGCGGACCTCCCCCAACCGATCCAACCAGGTCGCGGCGGCGATCTCCCTCGGCCACGCGAGATCCTCATCAGGGACCTCGTTCGGGCGGAGGGGGCCCTGAAGGCCTAAGGCGTAGCGCATCTGGGGGAGCGCGATGTAGCGCTCATAAAACCAAAGGTGATACAGGTGACGGCGGACGGACCATTCGCCCAGGGCGGGCGGGGGGCGCCGCGCCTCCCGCTCCGGCGGGACCTGAGCGAGGGCCCACCGCAGATCGCTCAGGGTCGATTCCAGACGCTGGAGCAACTCCTCCATCAAAACCCCCGAGGACCGGGCCGGGATCGAAACGCGCCGCGCCCCTCCGTCGCGGCGCGGGGCGCGATGGGTTCGGGGCGATTCCTAAGCCTTCGATCCGTCCGCCAAGGCTTCCGCCATGATCTCCGCGACATCGCGGATCGGGAGCTGATCCACCACCCCCTTGGTCTGGGCGGCGGAGGTGAGCATCAGGTGACAGAAGGGGCAGGCGACGGCGACCGCCTCCGGGTTCACGCCCATGGCCTCCTCCAGGCGCTGGAGGTGGACCGGGCGGGTCTGCGGGGTGTCCATCCAGACCTGGGCGCCGCCCGCTCCGCAGCAGAACCCGCGCTCCCGGCTCCGCGGCATCTCGACCAACTTCGCCCCGCTTTCCTGCAGCAGGCGCCGAGGTGCATCGAAGATCCCGTTGTAGCGGCCCAGGTAACAGGAATCGTGGTAGGTGATACGGCGCGCTGATACCTGCTTCAGCGGTAGCCGGCCCTCCTCCACCAGGCGGGCCAGGAACTCCGTGTGGTGGACCACGTCGAAGCGGCCACCGAACTGGGGGTATTCGTTCCGGAAGGTGTTGTAGCAGTGCGGGCACATCGTGAGGAGCGTGCGGAACCGATATGCCCGCAACGTCTCCAGGATGGCCTCGGTGGCCGCGACGTACATGGCCTCATGGCCTGCCCGACGGGCCCATTCGGCCGTGCACGTCTCCTCATCGCCCAATACGGCGAAATCCACCCCGGCAGCCCGCAGCAACCGGACGATGGCCCGAGCGACCTGCTGGCCGCCCGGATCGAAGGCCCCCGCGCATCCCACCCAGAAGAGGACCTCTGCCTCCCCCTTCTCGGCCATCACCGGGACCTCCAGCCCCTTCGCCCACTCCAGCCGGGAGGTGCGCTGCCCCCAAGGGTTACCCGCCCGTTCGGTGTTCCGGAAGGTGTTCGACAGGGAAGTCGGGACGTCGCCCTCCATCAGGGTGAGGTAGCGGCGCATGCCAACGATCAGGTCCACGTGCTCGATGAGCACCGGGCATTCGGAGACGCAGGCATAACATGTCGTGCAGGCCCAGATCGCCTCCTTCGGTGTCACGGCCCCGGTCAGCGCCAGGCGGTCTTCCTGAACTTGGATCGGGGCGAAGGGGTTGAGCGTGGGCGGCAGCACGGCGTGGAGCGTGTTCCGCACATCCAGCACCACCTGCTTGGGGTTTAGAGGGGTCCCCGCCGCGTAGGCCGGGCAGGCGGCCTGGCACCGGCCGCACTCCGTACACGCTTCCCCGTTCAACAGCTGCACCCAGGTGAGATCCCGCAGCGTCCCGACCCCCAGCCGCTCCGCCGTCTCCAGGTCCGGGATGGGCGCCAGGGCGCCGTTGGGGCGATCCAATCGCGAGAAGAAAACGTTTAAGGTGGAAGAAACAATGTGAACGAGGAAGCCCACCGGGATGAACAGATACAGCAGTCCTGCCAGGGAGGCGTGGAAGAACCAGAGCCCGCGGTGGATCGCCCGGAGGGTCTCTTCGCTCAGGCCGCTCGCGATCCAGATTTGGGCGACCGGCCATCCCGCGATGGAGGACCACGCCCATGGCGGCCGTTGCACGGCCAGCCGCAGGGATTCCAGGCCCAAGCCGGTTAACAAGAGCACAGCCAACCACAGCATGGCGAGGTCGAACTTCCAGCCGTAGCTCAGCTTGCCGGGCTTCTGGAGGTAGCGGCGATAGGCCAGGACGCCGAGGCCGATGACCACGGCGAGATAAGTGAACAGGTCCAGGATGAGCTTATAAGCCAGGTAGATCGATCCGCGGAGGAACTTCACGATATCGGCGTCGATGAAAGCCAAGGTGGTGCCGATGAAGAAGATCACAAAACCCCAGAAGAGGGAAGCATGCGACAGCCCTCCCATGGGGTCCCGGAGCACGCGGCGCTGGCCCAGGACGTAAACCAGAACCCGCTTCAATCGCTCCGGGAGGCGATCGAAGCGCACCTCCGGTTTCCCGATCGTCCACCAAATCCGGATCCGCCGATAGAAGGCAAGGAGGAAAACGCCCAGACAAAGGGCGTGGAAGAGGTAAACGGCCGGCTGAGCCCAGGCGGGTATGTTCCACAGATTGATGCGCTCCGGCGTCATCGTTTCCTCCGGGGAATCGGTTTCCTCGTGGGGTGCGGCCGCCTTCGGGGACCTGCTCCCCCTAAGAAAAAATGGCCGCTACCAGATGGACCCCAGTTGCGCGCATGCCTGGCTTCAGTTTAACACGTTTCCGGTTCTGAACGAGTTCAGGAAGCCTCCGGATCGCCCAGGGGGATCGCTGCGAAAGCCAACGGCGGCTCGTCTCTCGACCATATGAAGCAGCCATGGCCGGCTGTTTCGCAACTGTTCGGGTTACGCGGATGGCCTCACCATCCTGGATCTCCCTCCCACTGACCGAAGGACTGTCCATTTGATTTAAAAATCCCTGCATGATTTGCTTCGCCTCTTGACAAGTTTCAGCTTCCCGAATATCATTGGGATAAATTGCACACGTGTGCAAGGAATTCCGATGGGCCGACGCGCCTCCAGGCGGGTTTCGATCAAGGACATCGCTCGCCAAGCAGGGGTCTCCCACTCCACGGTCTCCCGGGCCTTGCGGGGAAGCCCCTTGGTGAACCCGCGGACGGCTGAGCGGATCCGTCGGCTGGCGGCGCGGATGGGCTATGTGCCCAACGCGGCGGCCCGGAGCCTGGTGACCGCCCGCACGGGCATCATCGGCCTGGTGATCACCACCTTGGCCGATCCTTTCCTGGCGGAGATCGTTCGCGGCGTGGAGGAGGTCGCCCTGGAGGCGGGTTACCGCCTGTTCCTCGCCACCTCAAACGCGGATCCCGAGCGGGAGCTCGCAGCGGTGCGGGCGCTGGCGGAGAGCCGGGTGGAAGGCGTGATCGTGGCCTCCTCACGGGTCGGTGAGCTTTATCTTCCTCATTTGAAAGCCCTTGGCGTCCCCATCGTGCTGATCAACCACCAACGGGAGGCGCCGTTGATCTACTCGGTGGCCTCGGACAGTTATCAGGGGGCGGTCCTGGCCGTGTCGTATCTGTTGCGTCTGGGCCACACCCGCATCGCTTACATCGCAGGCCCGCCGATGGCGCGCTCGAACCAGAGACGGCTGGCGGGTTACCTTGAGACCTTGCGGGCGGCGGGGATCACACCCAATCCGGCCTGGATCGTTGAGGGAAACGGACGGCCGGAGGCAGGGGAATGGGGGATCCAGCGTCTGCTGGAGGCGCCCATCCGGCCGACGGCGGTGTTCTGTTACAACGACATGACGGCGATCGGGGCGCTGCGGGCCGCCCGATCGGCCGGCCTGCGGGTCCCCGAGGACCTCTCCATCATCGGCTTCGATGACATCCTCTTCGCGGCCTACACGGAGCCTCCTTTAACGACGATCGCCCAGCCTAAGTATGAGATGGGGCGGACGGCCATGAGCATGCTGCTCCACCTGCTGCAGGGGGAACGAACCGTCCCATACCTCCAATTGCCCTGCCGCTTGGTGGAGCGCGCCTCATGCGGCCCGCCCCCGGAAGGCGATGTTCCCACCATATCTCCTCTCTCGGCTGAAAGGAGGTTGCCATGTCCCGCGTCATCCGTCGATGGTTCCCCCTCTTCCTGATCCTGGGTCTTCTGCTGGGAGCATGTGCACCGGCCGCACCGACGCCCGCCCCGCCCAAGAAGGGGTTCACGTTCTACATCGTCTCCCACGGTGGCCCCGCCGATCCCTTCTGGGGCGTCGTGATGAAAGGGATGAACGACGCCGCGAAGGTGTACCCGGTGGAGGCCAAATATTTCGGCCCCGAGAAGTTCTCCATCCAGGAGCTGGTGAACCTCCTCAACAGCGCCATCGCCGCCAAGCCGGATGGGCTGGCGGTGACCATCACCGACCCCAAGGCCCTCGATGAGCCGCTGCGCCGGGCGATCCAGCAGGGGATCCCCGTGGTGGCCATCAACGTGGCCGATCCCCGGCCGGAGGGAGAGCGCATCCCGTATCTGTTCTACATCGGCATGGATGAGTATCTCGGCGGGCTCCGCGCCGCCCAGCGGATGCTGGCGGTGCGCACCCCGAAGCGGGCGGTGTGCGCCATCCACGAAGTGGGCCACGTCGGCTTGGAGGCCCGCTGCCAGGGCTTCCTGGACGGGATGAAGGAGAAGAACGTGCCGGTGGAGAAGCTGGACATCGGCACAGATCCCACCAAGGCGGTGGAGACCCTCAAGGCTTACTTCACCAGCAACCCCGACACGGACGCCCTGCTCACCCTCGGCCCGCTGGGCACGGATCCCGCGGTGAAGTTCCTGAAGGAGAACAACCTGGTGGGCAAGGTGCTCCACGGGACGTTCGACCTGCACCCGGGGACGCTCTCGGCCATTAAGGAGGGGGTGACGCTGTTCGCCATCGACCAGCAGCAGTACCTGCAGGGCTATATGGCGATCACCTGGCTCTATCTTTACAAGAAATACGGCCTGCGGCCCGCCAACGATGTGCTGACGGGGCCGGGCTTTGTGGATAAGGACAACGTCGGCCTGGTGGAGGAGCTGATCAAGCAAGGCATCCGGTAGCATATTGAAGAATGACCAGTTAGGGAGGAAACGATGAAATGTCCTAAATGCCAAACAGAGATGCTCGAGGCCGCATTGGGCCCTTTCAGCCCATTTCTCAAAGTGGTCAAGAAGGGCGATTCCCTCGCTGAGAAAACAGGTCTCGGGACTGTGCTAAAAGGTTCCGACTTAAAGCCGTATTACTGTCCATCATGTGGATATCTTGAGCTATACGTTGCTGAGCTGGAGAAGCTCAAGCCATAGTGTCTTCCGAATAAGGGTTGAGGGGTGGCGAAGCCGTCGCCCCTGAACCTTCTCCTAAAAACGGCGCTGAAGTGCCATGCGCCTCTCCCCGCGGCCTTCTGGACCACAGGGAAAGGAGAGGAAGATGAGTTGGGGGTAGGGAAATGGCCTCCCTATCCCTCAGGAAAGAGGGATTTTTGAGATAAGCTCTATCCGCAAGAAGACTTTCGCGATGGATCCGCAAACCATGGAAGCGCGGGCGCAGACGCCGGCCCGTCGAGCGCGGGCGATCTCGCTGACGGAGCTGCGGCGATACCCCGAGGTGGGGGCGCTGGCGGGGTTCCTGGCCGTTTTCCTCGCCTTCTCCATCGTCGCCCCCTACTTTCTGACCTTGGATTCCCTGGCCGGGATCATGACGATCGCCGCCGAGCTGGGGTTGGTGGCGATCGGGGTCACGTTGCTGATGATCGCTGGGGAGTTCGATCTCTCCGTGGGCTCGGTCCTGGGGGTCTCGGCGATGGCTTTCGCCCTGATGGCCCGGGCGGGGATCCCCCACCTCGTCGCTTTCCTTGCCGCGCTGGGGTTGGCGGCGGCGATCGGGGCGCTGAACGGTTGGGTGGTGACCCGCGGCCGCCTGCCGTCGTTCATCGTCACCTTGGGTTCCATGATGTTCTGGCGAGGGATGCTCCTGGCGGTGACTGGGGGTTTCCCCATTGCCTATGAAGAGAAATCCCTTCTGATGTTCGCCCTCTCCGGGCGGCTGCCTGGGGGCTTCCACGCTTCCGCCATCTGGTTCTTGGTCATCGCATGGATCGCCACGGTGGTCCTTACCCGCACGCCTTTCGGCAACGCCGTCTTCGCGGCGGGGGGCAACCCCCAGGCGGCCCGGGCGCTGGGGGTGGAGGTGGCCCGGGTGAAGCGAATCGGCTTCATCCTCACGGCCGTCTTGGCCGCCCTCGCAGGGATCATCCAGTTCAGCCGGTTCGGCTCGGTGGATCCCCTACGGGGGGAGGGGATCGAACTGGAGGCCATCGCGGCGACGGTGACCGGGGGGACCTTGCTCACGGGCGGCTACGGCAGCGTGGTGGGCACGGTCCTCGGCGCCCTCATTGTGGGGATGGTCCGCAACGGGTTGGTGCTGGCCGGCGCGCCGGCTTACTGGTATCGGGCCTTCATCGGGCTGGTCCTGGTTGGGGCGGTGATCATCAACCTGCGGATCCGGCGGTCAAGTTGAGCGCTGTCCGATTCAACCTGAAGTTCGGACACGAGTTGGGACACCGAGCGGGTG
>DATMAC010000003.1:0-6021 GCA_035573655.1 Thermoflexus sp. | reverse complement strand
GCCCGAAGGGCCGTGGGGAGGGGGGAGAAAGGGGGGAGGGGCCATCCTTTTCTTCACCGAGGAGAGAGGAGGAACCCCTTGTCCCAACGGATGTCCGAACCTCAGCCCCTTCGTGATCAAACGTCAGGAGCAACCTGAGATCCGCGGACGGGTGTTCACAGAACGAAAACACACGCTTACGTGCCATCGCCATAACAAACCAGGAGGATCAAAGATGGCTCGCTTCGTTCAAGGGTTCGGCATATGTCTGCTTCTGGGGATCACCGCCTGCGCGGCGCCGGTGGTGCCGGCAGCGCCGACCGCAACTCCTTCGTCCCCAACGCCGACTATGGGGGCGGTCGCCTCGCCGACTCCGGCTGGAGGCCCTCCGCGGGTGATGATCCAGAGTTTCGCCTTCCACCCGGCCGAGCTGGAGGTGGCGGTGGGCACCACCGTGGAATGGGTCAACCAAGAGGAAGCCGTACCCCACACGGTGACCAGTGGAAGCCCGGACCAGCCCAGCGGGGTGTTCGATTCGGGGCGGCTACAGCCAGGGGATTCCTTCCGCTTCACATTTAACCAGCCGGGGACCTACGAGTATTTTTGCAGCATTCATACCCGCATGCGGGGGCGTATCGTCGTGAAACCCGCGCCGGCTTCGGGCTACGATTATTAATCTGCATGGCCCATGGGTGGTCACCCCAGTGTGCGTGGATGATTTTCCCGATTGGGTAGGGCACCCAATGTAGGGGCACCCCTTGTGGGTGCCCCTACACCCTACATCCCTACATGGGCGGGCACAAGGCCCGTCCCTACTTCCAGGCGCCCGTGGCCTTGGAACGCGAGGGCCACCTTCCAGATCCCCGGCCCCACGAAGGAGGCGACCACGGGCTCCCCGTTCCATCGAAGGGTGAAGCCCTCCCCCGGAGCATAGAACCAGAGCGCCCCCACGGTCCACGGTTCTCGAAAAAGCTCCCAGCGCCCCTCGGTCTCCCCTTCCTCTAACCTGATGATCTCGAGCCCCGGCGGCAGGCGGAGAGTGGAGCCAAGCCATTGAAAACCGGAGCGGATCGGCCGCAGGATCCAGAGGGCGGCGCCGTGGGGCGGCAGCGCGATCGAGAGCCGGCCTTCCAGCCGTTGCACCGTGTGGGACCAGAACTCGAATCCCCACACGGCTTTCGGAAGCCCCAGGGCCTCTAAAGCGATTTCTCCTTCCCAGGAACGATCCTCCGGATTCAGAAGGCCGATCCACACGACCGGGGCGCCGGCCAGATCCCCATGCAGGCAAAGGAGGCGGGGGAACTCCCGCTCGAACAGATCCAGGACCTCCGGCCGCCGTCCATGGGGAGGGAGGAGGGCAGACCACAGGGCCAGGCGATCTTCTTTCAACTCGAACACCGGATCGCTATCGATCACCATCCCGCCGCTCAAAGCCATGACGGTGACCCACAAGCGCACCTCCTCTTCGGAGAGCAGCGTGCGCTTGGAGCGGATCAACAGGCAATCGGGATCGTTCCACCACCAACGTCCATGCATCCAAGCGCGGGTGAGGGCATTGCGGGCCGCGTTGCGGAGGGCGGGGAGGCTCCGCTCGCGGCGGAACAGGAATGGGATGCCGAACAGACGGGGCGCCCAATGGGGCGCCACATCCGGCCCGATCCGCATGCCGTCCACCAGGCCGATCGCCGGGCCCAAGGGGCACCCGCACCCGAGCAGAAAGGCCTCCTCGCCGGCCGCCTCCCGGATCGCCTGCAGGCCCCGTCGGAGGGCTTGGGCGCGTGTAGCTCGCGCATCGTAGCGGCGGCCCGGAAGGGCCGCCGCATAGAGAAAATCCAGCTTCAGATAGGGGAATCCCCAGCGGTGGACCGCTGTAGCGATGACCTCTCGAAGCCATTCCTCAACGCCCGGATGGGTGGGGTCCAACGCGCGAAGCCATCGGTACCAATTGAACCCCGCGGAGACCGGTCGCCCCTGGGCATCTCGCAGGAGCCAGTCCGGATGCTCCCGGGTCACCTGGGAGTCCGGCCAGGCTAGGAAGGGGGCCAACCACAGGCCAGGGGTGAAACCGGTTTCCCGGATCGCCTGCGCCAACGGGGCGACCCCCTTTGGGAAACGGGCGCTGAACCGGATCCAGTCCCCCACGGCGGCCTGGAAGCCATCATCGATCTGGATCACATCGATGGGGATCTGGTTCCGCCGCGCGGCGAGGGCATGCAGGTTGTCCAGGATATCGCGATCCCGCACGTGGGTGTAGTAGAAATACCACGAGCACCAGCCCGAAGGAACCGGAGCGCGCGCTCGGGGGCGCATCGCTCGGGCGACGGCCTCCGCGTACCGCCCGAAAGGGTCCGGATCCGTGGCGTTCCGCCATTCCACCCAAATCCATTCGGAAGCGATCTCTTCGTCCGGGCCGAGGGGGATTCCATCCAATTCGGCGTAGACGCTGAGCTGCGGGGTGCGGCGCAGATCCAGTTCGATCTTGACGAACTGATCCGCGGTCGTGATCTGGCCGACGATCAACGCGCGCTCCCCGATGATCAGGGCGGCGGCCAGATCGCTACGACGGACCCCTCGGGGTCCGAGCGGGGTGCCGACATCGAAGGTCATCGGTGCGCCGAAAGATCCCAGTCGGGTGTCGAAATCGGGAGCGGCCGCGGGGGTGGTTCCGGTGAAGCTCCACGAGTGGAACCCGTTTTGATAGAGCCGCCAGCCGGATAAGGGCCGAGGAGCTTCGATTGGGCCGGTGAGGACGGCCATGCGGCGCAGGGATACGGGGGCGGCCGCCCGACGGCGCACCCGCAGTTGGACGCTCGTCGCGTCCCTGTAATGACGCATGAGCCGAACCGCCTCCCATCCCTCCGTTCGGAAAACCTCCCTGCGCTCCTGGAAGGGCCCGTGGAGATCTTGTCCGATCACGGAGACTTCCTCAACTGGTTGCCAGCACGCCGGCGGCCAGGCGGAGCCATCCATCGCTTCCAAGGCGATCTGCACCGGCCAGCGGATACCCGAGAGGTCTGCAAACGTGAACATGTTCCTTTCACCGTTAGGGGGCTAACGAAAGCCGATCCCGCAGCGATTAGGGCATCCGTCCTTTGTCTCCCTGTTGAATTGTAAGGATTCAGCTCGATTCCGTTTCATTTGGAGCTTTTGTTAAGGAGGCGGAAGGTCCCCACACCCCTTCATCCCCCCTCAGGGGGGATGAAAAATCCTTTGGGGGCTGAGGCGCGCGCCGAAGGCGCGCGCCTCAGCCCCCAAAGCCCCCAGTGAGGAAACTGCCGATATCCGCCATAGCAGTGCGGGAGAACGGCTGAATCGTTACGTTGAATTTTTGGCGACCTCCGGTGGGAAGGCAAATGGGTCCTCGCCGGGCAGCGGTTCGATCCGCACGACCTTGTTCTTGACGACGCAGGGAGAATGGACGATAATATTGTTAAATGATTATATAATTATCTATCAATGCAAAGGGGCGCTTGTGATGGCTGTGGTTCAGAACCGATCGCTCGCCCTCAAGGCCAAGTTCTTCCGCGGGCTGGCGGACCCCTCGCGCCTGGCGTTGCTCGAAGCGCTGCGGGGAGGCGAGAAGACCGTGTCGGAACTCGTCGCGGCGACCGGGCTGTCGCAGCCGAACGCTTCAGCCCACCTGGCCTGTCTCAAGGAGTGCGGCCTGGTGACCAGCCGCCCGCAGGGTCGGTTTGTATACTACGCGCTTGCCGACCCGCGGATCGAGGACCTGTTGCGGATCGCCGAGGGGATCCTTGCGGACGTGGCGGCGCAAGTGTACGCGTGCACCCGCTATGAAGGTTGAGGAAAGCCGAGACGGTGGTCATCCATCGGGGAGGTTCGAACGTGACAGCCGTCGAAACGGTTGAGATCGTCGTCAAGGGCATGGACTGCGCCGAGTGTGCCCGGCGTGTTCAGGATGCCGTCGCCCAGCTGCCCGGCGTGGAGTCGGCTCATTGCCTCCTGTCCTCGGAGAAACTCGTCGTCCGGCTCGACCCGGCGCGCGCGGATCTGTCGGCCATTCATCAAGCCATCGAGCGCATGGGTTATTCGGTCACCCGCTCCGCGATCCCCTCCGTTACGCCCATGGGCGGCTTCGCGCGCCGCATGACGGTTTCGCTGGCCGTCGTGTTCGGCGTGGTCCTGAGCCTGGTGATCGCAGGGGAATGGCTGGGCCTATTCGAGAAATTGAACGAGCGGATCCCCTTCCCGGTCGGCCTCGCGATCGTCATCGTGGGAGGGCTTCCGATCTTTCAGAATGTAGCGCGCGCCGCGCTCAGGCGGCAGATCACCTCTCATACGCTCATGACGCTGGGAGCCATCGCGGCCCTCGCCGTTGGCGAATGGGTGGCGGCGGCGATCGTGGTGGTCTTCATGCGGGTGGGCGATTACGTGGAACGCCTCACGGCCGAAAGCGCCCGCCGCGCCGTGAAGGAGCTCATCGCGATGGCGCCGCAAACCGCGCGCGTGGAACGCGATGGCGTGGAGGTTGAAGTGCCGGCCTCCGCAGTACAAGCCGGAGAGGTCGTGATCGTCCGCCCCGGGGAACGGATCCCGGTGGATGGCGAAGTGATCGCCGGACACGCGGTGATCGACCAGTCGGCGATCACCGGCGAGTCCATGCCGGTTGAGGTGGCCAGGGGTTCGCGCGTTTTCGCCGCTACGATCGTGAGGGCAGGGAGCCTGCGCGTGAAAACCCTCCGGGTCGGCGCGGACACCACGTTCGGCCGCGTGATCCAAATGGTGGAGGAGGCCGAAGCCCATCGCGCCGATGTCCAGCGCCTCGCCGACCGGTTCAGCGCGTATTACATGCCGATCGTCGTCGGGATCGCCGCCGTTACGTTTCTCATCAGCCGCAACCCGTTGGCCACCGCCGCCGTTCTGGTCGTGGCCTGCTCCTGTTCCTTCGCTTTGGCCACGCCGGTTGCGATGCTGGCCTCCATCGGCGCCAGCGCCCGGCGCGGCTTGCTGATCAAAGGCGGAAAACATCTCGAAACGCTGGCGCGCGCCGATGTCGTGCTGGTGGATAAAACGGGCACCCTCACTTTGGGCCAGCCCCAGATCACCGATGTGGTTTCGCTCAATGGCATGCCGCCCGCCGAGCTCCTTGCCCTCGCGGCCTCCGCCGAGCGTTACTCGGAACATCCATTGGCCGAGGCGGTGCGCTCCGCTGCCCGGGCTTGGGGCCTGACCCTGCTGGAGCCGGAGGAGTTCGAAGCCCTCCCCGGCTTGGGCGTGCGAGCGCGGGTCAACGGCCGCTCCGTCACCGTGGGGAATCGACGACTGGTTCCGCTGCCAGAGCCATTGCCGGTTGTTCAGCAGCTGGAGGCGGACGGCAAAACGCTGCTGTTCGTCGCCCTGGATGGGGAGCCTGCGGCCATCCTCGCTGCCGCCGACACGCTCCGTCCCGAAGTCCCCATCGCCATCGCCGAATTGCGGGGCCTTGGCGTCCAACATATCGAGTTGCTCACAGGCGACAACGAGCGCGCCGCAGCCGCGCTCGCCCGGGTGCTGGGCATCCCATATCGGGCCAACCTCCTGCCTGAAGACAAGATCAAGGTGGTGAAGGACTATCAGGCCAAGGGGCACACGGTGGTCATGATCGGGGATGGTGTGAACGACGCCCCCGCCCTGGCGCAGGCGGATGTGGGCATCGCCATGGGCGCCGCCGGCTCGGACATCGCGATTGAAGCCGCCCACATCGCGCTGATGCGCGAAGACTGGAGGCTCATCCCAGAGCTTTTCCGGATCGCCCGCCGCACGATGCAGGTGGTCCAGATCAACCTGGCCTTCACGGCGGTCTACAACCTGACGGGCCTGGCGCTGGCCGCCCTGGGCATCCTACCTCCCACCCTGGCCGCCGCGGCTCAATCGTTGCCGGATCTGGGCATCCTTGGCAATTCGTCGCGGCTGCTGCGACAAGGCCAGGGGGTTGATCGGGGATAGGGCGCCCATGACGCTCGGCCATGTTCCCAAACCCTCACGAAAAACTACGGGGAAGAAGCACCCAGGGCTTTTTAATTCTGAGAGTTCCCCTGGGGG
>DATMAC010000002.1:0-3639 GCA_035573655.1 Thermoflexus sp. | reverse complement strand
CTCCCCGCGGCCCGAAGGGCCGCGGGGAGGGGGGAGAAAGGGGGGAGGGGCCATCCCGCTCTTCACCCAGGAGGGGTTGAGAAATCCCTTGTCCCAACGGATGTCCGAACCTCGGGTATGGGCATTACATGAGAACGGCTGAACAGTTACAAAATATGTTTCTTTGTCGCTCTCAATTTCCGAGATCCACGTTGACGGGCTATCAAGGAACCAATACAATCTACCGGGAACATGTCACGCCTGGGAGGAGACAGGGATGCTTGCCAAACGAATCGCGGTGATTGTGGGTGGTCTGATTATCGGGATCGCGTTGGATTTATGCGTTCTGGCGCTTTACGCCATCCCGCCCGCGAAATATGGATGGCTTTATCATCTGGGCACGGCAGTGCCGTTGGCTCTCGCAGCGATGATCGTGCTGGATGCTGTGTTGAAGACGGAAATGCTTCCTTGATGAAATGGACCGGTTGATGCGCCATCGCGTGCTCTGCTTCCCACAACTCCGTGTTTGGAGTCGGGCGCTCGCGCATCCAGTTGATGCCGTGAGAAGGAGGAGGGGAAAGGAGCCGGAAAGGGAACCCAGATCCCAACCCGCACGGCCGGTTCCTGATGATGTGAACCATGGTCGCAATCCCCTCCGGTTGACGGAGCGCTCGCGATGGGAAAGAAAGAGAAAAAAGAAAGTATCCAGCGGGAGTTTCTTTACGGCCGCCATGCGGTACATGAGGCCTTACGGGCGGGACGACGGCGGGTTTATCGCCTGTTGATCTCTGAGGGAGCCGAGCCTCGGCCGATCTTAGAAGAGCTGAGTGCCCTGGCTACGGTTCGAGGGATTCCGATCTTATATGTGCCTCGGACGCGTCTTGATGCCATCGCGGACGGCCACCAAGGGGTGGTGGCCGAGGTAGACCCCTATCCATATGCGGATTTTGAGCAGGCCTGGGCGGAGAGTGTACGCCGGCCGGATCCTCCATTCTGGTTGGCCTTGGATTGCCTTCAAGATCCCCAAAACTTCGGCACCTTATTGCGCGCCGCTGAGGCCGTCGGGGTGCATGCGGTTTTATTCCCAGAGCATCGCAGTGCCCGTGTGACTCCCGCTGTGGTCAACGCCTCTGCTGGCGCGGTGGAGCACCTTTGGATTGTTCAGGTGACCAACCTGGCCCGTGCCCTGGAGCGGTTGAAAGAGCGAGGCGTTTGGGTGGTGGGGCTCCAACAGGACCCCCGGGCGGTCCGCTATGATCAGGCGGATCTTAGCGGCCCGATCGCTTTAGTGGTGGGCAATGAAGAAACCGGCATCCGTCCCCTGGTTCGGCGAACATGTGACTTTCTTATTTATCTCCCCATGCGTGGGCAGGTAACCTCACTCAACGCCGCCACGGCCGGGGCCATTGCGCTGTATGAGATCGCCCGGCGCAGGGGTTTCAATCACACCTAATCCTGGAGGAGGCCATAGCTTGTATGGTCGTGTTTCCTCCCCGTGCGGCAAAGCCGCACGGGGAGGAAGGTGGGGTCATTCCCCTCACGCCCCGCGACCGCGGAACTCATAGTTGTGTAACAGGGAAACTCCTGGTATAATCTTCTTTCGCGGCCTACACTTTTCTCCACCACCAGGGTTCATGCCCGATTCGATTTAAGGGTTTCTTAGGAACCTTGTAAGCTAGTGCTTCTTCTACATTGGATTTTTGGGAGTTTGGTGGCGAGCCGGGCGCCTTCGGCGCCCGGCTCGCCACCAAGGGGTGGGGCCGTTAGCCCTCACCCTCCCATATCCCAAAATGTGAGGAAGCACTAGCTTCATCCCTCCTCCCTGGGGTGAGTCGGGCGCTAAAGCTTTTAATGTCCGTTTCTCCCCAGGGAGGGAGGGATTCATGTTGAGGGCCATGGTTGCTTCCTAAGGCAGCCCTCAAGGGTGTCGTTCTTAACCAAATAGGCAGCCGTTCCGGCTTTTGGCATACGTCGGGCGCCTCCGATGATGCCGGGTGCGGAACCCGCGCTGCCTATTTGCTTTGTAGGGGACGGTGCGTGCGGAGCCGTTTCCCATCAGGTGCCGGAAGGCGCCGATCAACATTCCGGGGAAAGGAGGTGAACAATGGCGGGGGAGATCCTGACCCTGGGGCGCTCGGAGCTGGCCCGGCTTCTGCGCGCCATCCTACGGGAAGGGGACCCGTGGCAGGCCGCTGGCACCGCGGGGCTTCCCTTTCCACGGGTGGTGGAAGGCATCCAACAGCTGCTCCATACCGGTGCCCTCGTTTTCGATGGCCAGCGTCTGCGGCTGACCGAGCAGGGCCAGGCCCTGGCCCGCGACCTGGGGGTCCAGGTCGCGCCCGATGTTCGTTGTTTGGATTGCCAGGGAACCGGAGTGAACTTGGGCTTCTTCCAAGAGGTGACCCGACGCTATGAAGAACTGGCGAGGGGCCGTCCGGAACCTTTGGCAGCTTATGATCAGGGGTATCAGACCATCGATTCGGTGATGCGCCGGGTTGCCCTCATGGTCGCCCAAGGGGATGTGGAAGGTAAGGATATCGTGGTGCTGGGAGATGATGACCTGGCCAGCCTCGCGTTGGCCTTGACCGGGTTACCCCGCTCGGTCGTGGTGATCGAGATCGATCAGCGCCTGTGTGCTTTCATTGAACAGGCCGCCCGCCGTGCCGGCTTGAACATCACGGTTTACTGTCGCAGTTTGACAGAGCGCCTTCCCGCTGAGCTGTTGGGCCGGTTCGATACCTTCCTGACGGATCCGACGGAAACCGAGCACGGGCTCCTTCTGTTCCTGGAAAAGGGGTTCATGTGCCTGAAGAAGGGTGAGGGCCACGCCGGCTATTTCGGCATTACCCGCATCGAATCAAACATCGGCAAGTGGCATGTCTGGGAACGGGAGCTCCTGAACCGGCACGCCATCGCCTTCACCCACATCCTGCCGGACTTCAGCCTCTACGCCAACTGGGAGGAACCGGAGGAGCAGCCCATCCCGGATCTCCCGCCTTTCGCCCGTCCTTCGCGGATCCCATGGTATCGTTCGACGTTTTTCCGGGTGGAGACGTTGCCCGAATTCCAGCCCCCGGAGGATTATGTAATTGAAGGAGGACGGGAGCTCTATGAGGATGAGGATGCCCTCGACAAAGTGTGGCGCAGCCCGGATGTGGACACCGCGTTGATGGCCTCGGTGATGACGCCTGCCCCCACCTTGTTCCCGACGCAGGTGACTTTGGGCCGACACATCATCGCCGAGTTCTGGAAGTGCCAGAACCGGGAGCCCTTGCGGAACCTCAAGCAGGTCCTGGAACACGCAGTGCGCAAGGCAGGCGCCACACTGCTGAATATGAAGATCCACCGCTTCGTCCCAGATGGCTTCTCCGCCCTGGTGCTGCTTGCGGAATCCCATATCTCCCTTCACGCTTGGCCGGAGTATGCCTACGTGGCGGTGGATGTGTTCACATGTGGGGAGGCGGATCCAGAGGTGATCATCGAAGTGCTGAAGGATTATCTACAGCCAGCCGAGTCGGCTCAGATCACCTTGGAGCGTGGCCTGGGGCCGTTGATGGTTCTCCCCGCCCTGCGTCCGGAAACCGAGGCGGCCTCTCTGGGTCCCCGAGAGCTTCCAATAGGGCTTTAAGATTCAAGGCGGGGCGGGTGTTCGGAGACACC
>DATMAC010000001.1:0-4810 GCA_035573655.1 Thermoflexus sp. | reverse complement strand
TGGGGGAGATCCCGGAGGCCGATCCGGAGGACGCGGTCTTCCGGAGCTGGGCGTGGGATCGCTCCGCGTGGCTGTGGCTGGCGATCGGCCGCAACCTGGAGCCGGCCCGCAGCCCCTCCTGGCGCCTCCCCGCCCGTCCGGGGGCCCCGCTTCAGTCCTTCCCGCCTCTTCCCATCGCTCTGATCCCCAAGGGTTGTTGTGAGCCTGTATGCGCTCTGTTCCCGGTAGGGACCTCGGGCCGTTGGCTGTTGTGGTGCCAGGTGGAGATCCAACGGCCGGAGGGCAAGCCGGTCTGGCAGTTTGGGGTGACCATCGATGGGGCCACCGGGCGGGTGGAGAGCCCGGAGGATCTGGGGTTGTGGGATCCGCTGGTGGATCTGCCGAAGGGCGCGGTGGTCGGGCCGAGCTTCTATCTCTCTCCCGATGGGCGGTGGCTGGCGGTGGAGTTCGCGGAGTTGGGGCCGGAGGGCGGCTGGCGAGGGGCGCGGAGCCTGTATCTGCTCGATGGGAACCGGTGGGGCTGGGTGCGCCGGTGGCCGGGCCGGACCTGGGTGGCCTGGGATCCGGCGGGGGAAGGGGTGGTGCTGTGGGACGTGGGGAAGGATCGATTGGAGTGGTTGCGGCTGCCTCCGGATCCCGATGGGGAACCGGTGCCCCTGGCGGGGGCGGCGCCCGCCGGGCCCATCGCCTTCTTCGCCGGTGGCCTGGTGACGGTGGCGCGGGCCCATCCGGCGACGGTGCAGTTCTGGGATCGGGCGGGGCGGCTGGGGGGGACGTGGGATCTCTCCTCCCTCGTGGAGCGGATCTACGGCCTGTTGGGGGAGGGGGAGCGGGTGTGGATGGGGGCGTTCGAGCGGGTGGCGCCCGGGGCGCCCTGTCGCTTCGCCCTGTTGGAGGCGCGCCTCCCGCTCTCTTCAAGCCCCGGCTCTTCGGATGGGCAGCCTGGACGCTGAGGGGGGAGGATTTGGGCCACGGTTGACGAAACGATCCACCTAAACGATCCACCCAATGGAAGTAAGGAGCTGGGTGAGTCGAAACGGCTTCGTTGACCGGACCTCGCCCAACCCAAGGGATCGGTAGCTGCCGCTTGAAAAAGATCTACGAGCAGGAGGTCATCGGATGTCGCACGGACCCACGAAACGAAGCGCGATGCGCCTGTATCGGTTCTTTGGGGCGCTCGTGCTCGGGCTGGCGGCGTGCAGCCCCAGTCGACCCCAGCCCTCTATCCCGCTTGCTTCCCCCACGCCGAGCTGGGCGCCATCCCCCTCCCCCACAGTCCCTCCGTCCACGCCGCTCCCGACCTACACGCCGCACCCCTCCCTCACCCCGACCGCATCCGCCCGCAAATGCATCGTGGAGTCCGCTGGCCTACCCGATCTCGCCTCGCTGCGGTGGGAGGACCGGACCCTCGGTCCCCATCGCGTGCGGGTGTTGGACAGCCTTCCCCTCCCACCCATCCCCACCGGCCTGACACCGGACGGCCGCTTCCTGGAGGTGCTCTTCTTTACCCCAGAGGGGGAGGCCACGAGGGAGGCTCTGGTGGCCCTGGATCTCGCCGGCACGGCCCACCAGCTGGTGCAGGCGCCGTCTGGATCCTGTCCGCTGGCCGATTGGGCCCTCTGCCTGTATCCGGAATGGCTGCGGCGGGATCCCACCCTCGCGGAACGCAACCGGCTCCCCGACGGCCGGCGGCTGCGGATCGATGAGGCCGGCCGGGTGCGGGTGGAAGATGGAGAGACGCTCACAGTCGACACCCCCGTTCCTTTTGTGGAGGTCTACCCAGCGGGAGCGAACAGCGCCTTGGGCTTTGGCGAGATAGGCCAACTGTGGCGCGGGACCTTGCGGCCTCCGACTTGGGAGCGGGTCCAGGATGCGCAGGGCCGGCCCTTGCGCGGCCGCTGGGTCCTCCCGGTCCGGTCCGCCGACGGGGCCCTCGCCGTCGAGGCCGTCTTCGAGTCCGTGTCCCCGACGGCGACGCCCCGGTCCCCGCAGGTCGAACCCGGGACCCGGGGCCCCTCTCCCCTGACCCCTACACCGCACATCCCCGGCCCCGGAGCACCGGTAGTCTTCCACTTTTGGCGGGTGCCGTTGAAGCCGGGCGCGCCGGCGGTGCAGCAGTCCACGTTCCGGACAGAGGTGATCGGCACCGATATGCCGACGCCGGACCCGGTGCTGCTCCGTGACGGCCGCCACGTGGTGCTTTACTGGCCCTCCATCGTCGTGGAAGGGCTCTGGTCCATTAGCGCGCTGGTGGATGTGGAGACCGGGCAGCGGGTGGCAGAGGGGGTGCTGGGGTTGCCCGAGGGGACTGTGCTGGTGGACGTGATGGCGATAGCCGACGGCCGTTGGGTCTTGGGGGAGGTGGTCGACCAACGCACCCGGCAGGGACGGGGGATTTGGGTGGCTTTGGGGGAGGATCTCTCGAGGCATTGGACATTTGAGGGCTGGCGAGGGGTGCAGACGTGGCATCCGGCCGGGAAGGGGGTGGTAGTGCAGGCAGGGACAATGGCGGAGCCCAAGCGATTGGGGGTGCTACGGCTGCCGCCGGGCGCGGAGGGGGTGCGGCCGCTGGAGGGGATGCAGCCCCCGGTGGGATGGGCGGGGGATTGGGTCGTGGGACGGGTGGCGACAGCCTCAGCGAGGGTGGTGCTGATCTGGAGGGGAGCATACTGGCTACCCGTGCCGGCGGAAGCCCCCGTGAAGGTCCGCGCGGTGAATCCCGAGGGGCGGGTGGAGGAGCTCGATCTTTCCACCCTTGGCACGTTCCTGGCGGACGTGCAGAGCGGGCGGGATCGGGTCTGGTTGGTGGTGGGCACTGAGGAGCCAGGACACCGGTGCCACTACACCCTGGTGGAATGGGCGCCCTGACCCTTGAAGGACACCAACCCCGAACTGTAGGATTCCCTGGATGTTCAACGGCTGCGAGCGGGTGGCCATCCAGGCCTTGACCGCACGGGGCAGGACCCCATCCCTGCCCATCAACTCTACGGACCAAGCCTATTTATAGGAGGGAAAGATGCGCCGCGATCCGCAACGATTTCGGACCGCCATTGTCCTTCTCCTGATGGGGGGCGCGCTGCTCAGCGCCTGCGGCCCATCTTCAGGGAGCGGGGCGGCCTCAGGGCCCACCCGGGCCGTCCCCCCATCCGCAACGCCTGCATCCAAGCCAACCGAAACGGCGTCCCCCATCGTTTCTTCACGGCCCGATCCAGAGATCACCTTCCCCCTGGCTTTAGGCAACACTTGGGTATTCCAACTCACGCGGTATGAAGGGGTGCCCACTACCGACATCCTCACCACCACGCAGGTGGTCACCGAAACCATCGTTGAAATTCAAAACGTCACCTCCTACCTTGTGGCGAAGATCCACCGGGAGGAGGGCCCCGAACAACCAGTCGGCGAGATCCCGCCCAGCCGGCAGGGCGTCCCGTTGAAACCGGCCTTCTCCAGCGATGTTTGGCTGGTGGTCAGCGGGAACCGCATCTACCGTCAGGAGGGAAAGCTGGATCTGTCGGATCTTCGCACGGCCTTGGTGGAGCTCGTGTTCCCGATCCGGCTTGGGGCGAAATGGTATCGAAGCGACGAAAAGGCCGCCCTCAATCCGACCTACGCCGATGACTGGATGCTCGTGAAAGTGACGCAAGTGGGCTCCGTGGTCGTGCCGGCGGGAGAGTTTCCCAACTGCTTCCTCCTGGAGGAAGTGTGGGCCGGCCTCACAGCCGAGACGTGGTTCTGCCCGAACGTGGGCGTTGTGAGCAAAAAGGCCGACCATCACGGAACGCCCAGCGGTTTTCGTCAGGTCCTTCTCCGATATTCGCTCAACAACTAACCCACCAATAAACCGGAGCTCGACAAACGGCTGATGAGCACGACTTGAATTAAGCAGAGCCCAATGCTTTCCTGTCGAGGGTTTATTGAGTTGTGCCACAAGGTGCGGATGGGGCAGCTGAACGATCCGTGCGTGGCCTCCTTGCTGGATCTCGAGGACCCGCCGTTTCTGGGGGAGGGGTTCCCCCAAAAATAATGAGGAAGGCAAGCAGGAAACATCGCGTTAAAACGTAGGGAAAGAACAGGCATTTCGCTTGCGATGACCGGATTACAGGAGGTTCAAGATGCTTCTGAAGCGAGATGGCCGCTGGGGATGGAGGCTCCTGGCCTTGGGGTTGCTGGTATTGCTGGGGATGAGCGGATGGATCCTGAGTTCGAAGGACCAATGGGATTTGCCGCTTCCCCCTACGCCGGAATGGGTGAACCCCAATGGTCAAGGGGATCCATCCCGCTTTCCCACTCGAATTGGGATAGCAGATGAAACCGGCCGCGTGGTAGGCTGGGTGGATCCGCGGGAGGAGCCCTTCTTTCTTATGCCGCCTCCGCCTGGGACGCCGGCACCGTGCCGCTTCCGGGTTCGGGATGCTCAGGGGAACCTCATCGGCTACTTTGGCTCTCCTCCGGATGCGGAATCCTGGCCCGAGCGTGCACACCCACCGTCCAACGCGGTTGCCTCCCGTCCGGGCTGCCCGGCTCCATTCCGGTTCTACCCGCTCTCCGATTCGAAATCGAAGTAGAAGGCAAAGATGATGAAGATGGCTCGGAGCGCGGATTGAGTGGATGACCCCGAGATTTTGTTGACCCTCGTGTTGCGAAAGGATCCGTTGATCGAATCGCGTGTGGGATCCAGGGGGCCAAAACCTCCAGAAGCTTTGGAAATGCGCTGTGATTGCTCCGTTTCATTCACGAAGATCAATGAATTGTCTGCTGCCGCGACAGCTTCCCTTTTGTTGAGATCCTGATGCGGAACGAACTCGTCGCC